>NZ_JBHFPE020000007.1:0-149635 GCF_043355935.2 Roseovarius roseus
AACCCGATACGACAGATGCCCAAAAGTCTTTCTATCCGCAATCGCCCTCGCTGCGATCGTGATCTATTGGCTATGAGTCCTGACCCTAAAGTGCTTCGCCAAAATAATCCCGAATGATTGTGAGCACGTAGTTCTGGGCTCAAGTCGGACCTACGCCACGTCTGCAAGCAAGATCGGTGCCGAACATGACGGCCAACGGCAGCAATGCGGACGAAGCGACCATTCAACATTCCTCAATTAACGTCTGCTTTGCCGCGATTGCCAAAATCTGGTTTATTGTGTCTGATGCGGTGTCAATGGAGACCAATGGTGGATTATTCGGCATTTAGAGACGGCGAGCGCGACGGTTGGTCATCGCGTGCCGACAATTATGGCGACGCGACGGCACGGGTCACACGTCAAACGATTCCCAAACTACTGGACCATGCGCGCCTTTTTCCTGGTGCAAAGGTTCTCGATGCGGGCTGCGGTCCGGGGTACGTGGCGGCAATTGCAAAGTTGCTTGGCGCAGAGGTTAAGGGCATCGATTTCTCTGCAAACATGGTTGAGCGGGCCAAAGCCCAGTTTCCCGGAATTGCGTTTTCCGTCGCGGACGTTGAAGACTTGCCGATGCGAGATGAAACTTTCGATGCAGTACTCTGCAACATCGTCTTGTTTCACGTCACTGACCCTGAACGTGCCATGTCAGAGGCCCGGCGTGTTCTAAAGCCAAGCGGCAGATTTGTTTTCAGTCAATGGCTTGGGCCGGATCGGTCTGAATGTTATAAACTAATGCTTGATGTTATCGGTCGACATGCCGACATGTCCCGGGCAGACCCGGCACCGAATGCTTACGCTTTGTCCGATGAAGCGCAGGTTTCAGAAATGATGAAAAGCGCCGGCTTCACCGACATCAAGGCGGAAGTTGTCGAGAATATTCTTCATGCGCCGGGCCCCAGCTTATTTGACTTCTTCATGACGTTTGGCGTCCGCGTCCCGCTGATCTTAGATAGGCAAGAGGTTAACGTGCAAGCATCAATTCGAGAAGAAATAGATGAAGCAGCATCGCAATACTTGTCGGATGGTTGCTATAAAATTCCAATGCCGAGCATCGTGTTCTCGGGGGTGGCAAAATAGGCCAGCCTATTTGCAAAGTCGTCATTCGCTGCAAGGCGTAATTTTTGCACTTTGGGCTCGAATCTGCCGTTCTCCGCACTTGCACACCGCAAAAGACTTGGTGCAGCACCGAGCGTCTACTTTCTTCAGGTTGCCCAATTTAGTTTGCGGGCGCAGCGAATTCACACTTTCCGCCCTATCATCCAAAGATTTTGGGGTGGCGCGCACCGGATGTCACGTCGGCTTCGGATTGTGAGTGGTCATTCGCCGAACGAGTCACCAACGACTGGTTTAGGCGGAACTGGAGAAAGCGGCCTGATTACACAAACTGATACACCTGAGCAGGGACGAAAAACTGTTCAGGAAAACGGGACCAGCTCAGCGTTCCATCTGGGTGCGCAGTGCCAAGATTGGCCTTTGGATCTTGAGATAACAGGCTCATCAGGCGGGGTCAGATGCAACGCTTACGAATATCCTCTATTCAGGCGGTTCCGTATTGAGAATCGTGGCATTCCGCGGCGTTCATCCCGTGTCTGGTCCGGTGTTCCAGATGGGTTTTCGGGTCTGGTTCGGTGGGCCATCATTCGCTCGGCGTCAAGTGTCCAAGCGATGAACGCGGCCGGGGTTCATCGTAAAGACCAACACAGTATACGGGCAGGCATCGTTGTGGAGCTCATGCGCAAGCTGGCGGTCGAATAGGAGCCCTGAATCGTCGCCGTCACGCATATCGAAAAGACTTATGACCGTTTCGAATGGCTGTTCAATTTGCGCGTTGGCGTGCTGGAGCGGGGCGCGCGGCCCTGACGGGCCGGACGCTTCAGGACAAATGCACCAGCCGCATTTTTGTTGTCTCTACGGCGCTTTGTATGGCGGCGCGATCCATCAGACAGGCCGCGGTGGTCAGACCATCAGCCATTGCCGCACTGCGCCCCGAGATCGAGATCTGGCGCCACGGCGTATCCGCCGGCTGTCCGCTGACTGGGCTGAGGATGTGACCCGCTGTCCCTGCAGCGTCAAAAGAGGTGCCGCGCGGCGCGGAGGTAGCCATCGCCATGTCGCGCAGATGGGTCTGCCCGCCCGATTTCAGCGTCACGGACCAATCGCCGCCGCCGGGATGGCCACCGATGGCCGCCAGTTCGCCGGTATCGACCATGACGTTTTCCAGCCCCTCGGCGCGCAGGATCGCGGCGATGCGATCCGCGATATAACCTTGCGCGATCCCGTTCAGCGTCAGGGCCATGCCGGCGCGTTTCAGCCGCACGGCATCGCTGTCAAAGCCGACATTTTGCCAGCCGATCAAGGTCTGTGCCTGCGCCAAATCGGGGCCGCTGACATCATTGCTGTAGTGCCGCGCCCATGCGGACCAGAGCGGCTGGATCGTCGGATCAAAGAGGCCGCCGGTCAGGGTATGGACGCGGTCGCACAGCGACAGGCATTCCAGCAGCTCAAACGGCGGCGCGGTAAGCTGGCCCTGTGCGTTGAGGCGCGACAGGGCCGAGGCGGGTTTGTAGAGGCTGAAGATATCCTCCAGCCGCTCCAATTCACGCGCCACGTCTGCGGCAATGCGGCCTGCATCGGCATGCGCCAGCGTTAGCGTGGTGCGCGCGCCCAGTGCCATGCCGCGCCACTGCGTTACCTCGGGCGCAGCCGAGACGCTGCCGGCAAAGGCGCCGGCGGCAGTTGCGACGGCCCCTGCGCTGATGGTCAAGAAGCGGCGGCGGGACAATCTGGACATCTCAGTTCTTCCTCTCATTGGATAGCTTGCGAAGCCGGTCGGAAAAATCGGCTTCGTCGTCGGCGTTGCTCTGTGGGCCGTCGGCCACGGGCGCCAGAACGGCGGCATCGGGGATCTGCGTCAGGCGCAGGATCCGGCCGCCATGGGCGGCGGCGAAATCTTCGGCAGCGCCTTCAGCGGCGAAGGAGACCGTTTCTGGCGCCCCCATGCCGCCCATGCGATCCGAGCCGAGCACGTAATAGGCATCCTCGGCCGCGATCCAGTGATCCTGTCCCGGCGCGTCCCAGCTGGGCACGCTGCCCACGTCCTGCACATATATCGCGGTGATGGCGTGGCTCTGTTCGGGCATGCGCTGATACGCGATGGCATCGCGGACCTGGCTGAAAAAGAGCGGCATGCCGGGCAGTCCCTCGAGATGCACCTGCGCCTTCGGTCCGGCATGTTCGAGCAGGTTCATCTGGCAGAAATGGCCAACGGCATCTTGCGTCATGCGCACGGGGTCCGGCGCCTCGGCCTCGTCGCGGCAGGCCGCCAGCGCAAGGATGCAAAGAAGGGCAAGAGGGAGCTTCATGGCGTCACCTTTCGAAAGGCCAGCACCGAGGCGGCAAGTGCCAGGAGTGGCCAGATCAGGATCGACAGCAGCGCATAAAGCGGCGGGATCGCATTGGCCGCGCCGCCGATGCCTGCGGCTGCTGCGGTGGCGTCCGACGCCGCCAGATTGAAGAGTCGGAACGCATCCGCCGGATTGGCGACCAGCAACCAGGGGAAGAGATCCGTGGTGAACCATCCGCCGCTATCGGCGACGATGGCAGCCAGAAGACCCAGGTCATAAAGCACGATCATGCCCAGCCAGAGCCCGATCGCCAGACCCGCTGCACCCGAGGGGCGCCGCGAGAGGGCCGACAGCGCATAGCCAAGGCAGAGGAACGTGGCTCCGAGCAGGGCCGAGCTCCAGACCAGCCGCAGGAGCGCGGGCAAGCCCCGCAGCGCCTCGGGATCGACCAGCCACGCCGCGATCGCGGCGCTGCCATAGCCCGCGACGATGGCCAGCGTGAGCACCGCCAGATGCGCCGCCAGTTTGCCAAGGAGCAGCTCCGCCCGGTTGCCGGGATAGGTCAAAAGCAAGGGGAGCGTGCCGCGCTCGACCTCGCCGGCGATGGCGTCGAAGGACATGAGCAGCGCGACCAGCGGCACGAGGTAGACGCTGAGCGATGTGAGGCTCGCCACCGTCACCGATAGCCGATCGGTCCCGAGCGCGCCCGTGGGTGCCGACCCGGCGGCAGAGAGGACCAGTGAAAAGACCACCATCATCAGCACCGCGATCGCCACCCAGCGATTGCGCAGCGCAATGCGGAATTCGGTCATCGCGGTGGAAAGGATACGCGTCATTGCCCGTCCCTCCGGCTGTAGTGGCTATAGATGTCTTCCAGGCTGGGCGGGGTGATCTCGATATCGGCCACCAGATCCTTGAGCGCCGTGATCTGCGACAGGACCGGCAGCTTGTCATTCTGCGCCACGTCCAGATGCAGGCCCGTGCCGTTCATACGCCCTCTCGGAAGGGCCGCCGTCAGCTTGTCTTCGGCGCCGGGTTGCGGGATGACATGCAGTGTCACGGGCAGGTTCGCGGCGCGGCGCAGGTCGGGCAGGGTACCTTGGGTGACGACGCGGCCCTGCGAGAGGATGATCAGACGGTCGGTGCGCGCCTCGACCTCGGTCAACGCATGGCTCGACAGAAGGATCGCGGCGCCTTCGGCTGCCAGCCCGTCCAGCAGCGTGTAGAAATCACGGCGCGAGACCGGATCGAGGCCGCTTGTCGGCTCGTCCAGTACCAGAAGGCGGGGTTGGCCGATCAGCGCCTGCGCGAGGCCGATCCGCTGACGCATCCCCTTGGAATAGGTGCCGATCCGCCGCTTCGCCGCATCCGCCAGCCCGACACGAGCCAAGAGCTCCATCGCGCCGCTTGCGGGCAGGCCACGCAGGCGCAGGAAATGGCGGATCTGCTCCAGCCCGCTCAGCGCGGGGTGGAAAGCCACGTTTTCCGGCAGATAGGCAACTTGCGCGCGCGCGCAAGTTGATCCGGGTGCAGCGCCCAGAACCTCGATCTGGCCGCTGTCATAGGGGATCAGCCCCAGGATAATCTTCATCATCGTGGATTTGCCGGCGCCATTGTGGCCCAGCAGCGCAACACGCTCGCCCGGGGCGACCTCGAGCGCGACATCGCGCAGCGCAGGGATGCCCGCGTAGGTCTTAGTGAGTTGCGAGAGGATCAAACTCTGCGTCATTCGTCTTTCCATCGCGCCAGCGTCCGGCGCTTTCCTCGGCCAGATCGGCCATGTCATCGGGCACGGCAATCTCCACCGGTGCCATCATCGGGTGACTGTCCAGCACACCGCCAGGCAGGGTGGCGGGGAAGCTGCTTTGCGACCAGCGCACCAGCTGCACCGCCGGAGCACCCATCAGAAGGGCCGCCGAAGGCTGTGACCAGAGGATATGATCCATCAGGTCATTGGGGCGAAACGCGCTGTCGGCGCGCCCGTCGCCATCCAGATCGAAGGCCGGATGATCGGACCAGTAATTGCCGCGGCCTTCAAAACTCCATTCGACATCGGTCGTGCCGACATATTTTACCTGCGTGCGGTTGCCGACAAAGGCGTTTCCGGTCAGCGCGTTCCGCTCGGACCCGGCGGTGAAATGGATGCCGATATCGCAGCCCTCAAAGCGGTTGTCGGCGATCAGGTTGCGGTGGGCGTTGTAGATGAACGTGCATTTCTCGGCCCCGCCCTGCACCAGATTGCCCTGAACGTCGGATTGGTTGGCATAGTTCAGCATGATGCCGTGATCGCGATCATTCAGCGACAGATTGTCCAGCACCTGAACCCGGTCGGAAAACATCAAGGCATAGCCCAGATGGTTGCCGATGGACACATTGCCCGACACTTCGCTGTCATTGGCATACATGTAATGCACCGCAAAGCGCAGGTCGCGGAAGAGATTGCCGCGAAAGACGTTGCGCCGCGAGGTGTTCACGAAGATGCCATCGCGGCCGTAGCGGATGTCGTTGCCAATCACCTCGGCGCCGGTGGCATTCCAGACATAGACGCCATTGCCGCGATCATTCATGCGCCGGTCCCGGCGCCCGACGATGGTGTTGCCCCGAACGATGCTGTTGTTCGCGCCGTGGATGTCGACGCCAAAGAGATTGCCAAGGATCGTGTTGTTCTCGACCAGTGCGCGCCGCGCCGTCTTGGTCAGTTGCACGCCGCTGTCGATGGTCGTGTGGCTGCTGCCGGATCCGGTGATCGTCAGCCCACGGACCGTGATGTCATCGCCGGTCACCGTCACGACCGAGCCTTCTTCGGTCCCGACGATCTCGGCCTTGTTCTGCCCGTCCAGCGTCAGCGTTTCGGTCAGTGTGACCGGGCCGTCATGCCGGCCCGGCGCAAGGATCAGCACATCGCCGGGAGCAGCCCCCGCGATCGCATTCTGCAACGCTCCGCCACCTGCCGGAACCATAACGGTTTCGGCCCATGCAGGCATCGCCAGAACGCAGGCGGCCAGCAGGAGGCGGAGCATTGCCATGGGTCAGGTCGCCTTCGGTTTGACCAGCATCCGGCCGCGCATCTCCATATGGAGCGCGTGGCAGAACCACTGGCAGTAATACCAGTAGACGCCCGGCTTGGCCGCCGTGAACGTGACCGAGGACGTCTGCTGTGGCGAGATCTCCATAGCAACACCGTGGTTGTTCAGCGTGAAGCCGTGGGACAAATCGTCGATGTCATCGAGGTTGGTGATGATGACCGTGACTTCGTTGCCCTCTTCGACCTCGAACTTGTCGAGCGAGAACATCGGCGCCTGGCTGGACATGTAGACGCGCACCTTGTTGCCGTCGCGAATGATCGTGTCCATGTAATCGTCGATATCGACGCCATCTGCCTCGGCCTGCTCGCGCGTCTTTGCCCACATCTTGTCGTTGCGGTCCCAGATATCGACGGGATTGACGATATCGCGCCGCACGAGGATCACGTCATGCGGCTCGGCAAAGGTCGGGCCGTCATGCACCACTTTCATGTCATCGGTCGAGATATCGATGATCTGCTCGTTCTCGGGTTTGAGCGGGCCGACATTCAGGAAGCGGTCCTTGGAGAACTTGTTGAGCGACAGAAGCCAGCGGCCATCGGCCTCTTTGGTTTCGCCCATGGTGGTGTGGTTGTGGCCCGGCTGATAATGCACGTCCACCTTCGACACGATCGGATCGATATCCTCGCCATTGTAAAGCTTGATCGCGTCCTCGACGTGCCACTTTACCATCTGGCTGTCGAGGAAGAGGGTGGTGTAGGCGTAGCCCTTGCCATCGAACGCGGTGTGAAGCGGCCCAAGGCCCAGCTCCGGCTCGGCCACGACGATCGAGCGGGGATCGGCGTCCTCGTCGAAAAGCGCATCCATCTTGCGCACGTCCAGAACCGAACATGTCGGGGACAGCTTGCCGTTCACCACGACATAATTCATGTCGGGCGCGGTATTGATGCCGTGCGGGCTGCTGGGGATCGGCACGTAGCGGGTGTATTTCTTGTTCTGACCCTTGCGCCCGTCGATCACCTTGACGCCGTTCAGCTCCTGATAATCTCCGGCCTCGATGCCTGCCTCAATTTCCTTGAGGTTGAAGATCACGACATGGTCGCGCTCAGCTTCGGTCATCTCGGCCAAGGTCATGCCCATCTCCGAGTTGTAGGAGGTCGAGAAGGCGTATTTGCCCTGATAGTCGCAATCGGTGTTGTCGAGATTGCCCGAGACGATCACCTGCCACGCGATTTCCATCGTGTCGCCGTCAAGCGCGGTGAAGAAGTTCACGTACTTTTCCGGCTCGTCCAGAACGGTGCCGTCATTGACCATCGGCGTCTCGTCCTCGCCATTGGCAAAGACATAGCCGGTGCGCGGGAACTTCTGCGGACGCAGGCCGTGGATCGCCTTGGCGTTGGGGATCTCGGTGATCTTGTCGGTCTTCATCACGTCGCAGCGCACCCGCGCGACGCGCGTGTTGGCCTTGTCGTTCATGAACAGGTAGCGCCCGTCATAGGTGCCGTCGGTGAATGACATGTGCGGGTGGTGCAAATCGCCATTGTCATGCACGCGCTTGCCGTTGGCCGCCAGGAACGCCTTGGTTTCGGGCAGCATGCCCTCTTCAAAGATCGCCAAGCTCTCATTCGTCTGCCCCCAGCCGGTGGCCGAGCAGCGGTTGAAGACCGGAACGCGCATCAGCTCACGCATGGACGGAAAGCCGAGGATGCGCAGCTCGCCGGTCTGGCCCGAGGACCAGAAGCCGTAATACTCGTCCAGCTCGCCCGGCTCGAGGTTGATGCCGGGAACCGCGGCCGAGGCCTTGCCTGTGGAGGCAACCGTGGCCGCGCCCGCCGCGCCGCCCAGCAGCGCCATGCGCGCCGCGCCCGAACCGCCCAAGAGGGCTGCGCCGCCCGTGGCGCCCAAAAGGCCCCGGCGGCTGATGCCGTGTTTTTTTGTGTCGTCAGACATTGGAAGTCTCCTTCAGGTTGGGGTGGTTCTTGATCGCCCGGTCCAGATCCGCCGAGCCGCGCGACGCGGACTCGCGCCGTTTGAGCTTGCGGATCACGACCGGGCACTTCTCCTTGGATTGATACAGCACCTGGCAATGCATGCAGTTCAGGCACTCATTGGGGTTGATCTCTCCAGTGGGATGGATGGCCTGCACAAAGCATTCATGGGCGCAGGTCTGGCAGGGGTTGCCGCATTCCTTGTAGCGTTTCAGCCAGTCGAACATGCGCAGCCGGGCCGGGATGGCCAGCCCCGCGCCGAGCGGGCAGAGGTAGCGGCAGAAGAACCGCTCGACGAAAAGGCCCGCCACCAGCAGCGCGACGACATAGGCCACGAAGGGCCAGGCGCGCATGAAATTGAGGATGATCGCGGTCTTGAAGGGCTCGACCTCGGCATAAACCTCGGCCCGCTCGATCGAGGCCAGCGAGACGCCGAAAAGGCCAAGGAAGATCATGTATTTGATGGGCCAGAGTCGCTCATGGAGTCCCCAGGGCAGCGTCCATTGCGGAATGCCCAGCTTGCGGCCGATCTGGTTGAGCAGCTCCTGCAGCGCGCCGAACGGGCAGAGCCAGCCGCAATAGGCCCCACGCCCCCAGAAGATCAGCGCGGCTGCGACCGCGAACCACAGGATGAAGGTGAGCGGATCCAGCAGGAAGGCTTGCCAGCTGAAATCGCTGGTCAGCGCGCCGAAGAGCGCCATGAGGTTGACCACCGAAAGCTGCGCGTTGGCATACCAGCCCAGATAGACCAGCGTGACCGTCAGGAACGTCATGCGAAACCAGTAGGTGACGCGCTCGGACCGGGTAAGGAAGCCCTGAAAGAAGAACGCGCCCGTCAGGATCGTCAACATCACCGACAGCACGATGATTTCCTGCGTCTTGTCGGCCCA
The DNA here is from genome assembly GCF_043355935.2 of Roseovarius roseus. Taxonomy (NCBI): domain Bacteria; kingdom Pseudomonadati; phylum Pseudomonadota; class Alphaproteobacteria; order Rhodobacterales; family Roseobacteraceae; genus Roseovarius; species Roseovarius roseus. The sequence goes on from NZ_JBHFPE020000007.1 coordinate 9,285, forward strand.
GATGCGTTTCCACAGGGCTGACTGCGCGGCCAGCTCATCCTGATCGGCCGCAAGCTGGGCGCCCGTCGGTGCGGCAGGGGCCGGGGCGCTGCCGGGCACTTCCTGCATGTATTGAGCGGGCAGATCGTAGCTCATCTCGAAAGTGGTAAAGACCCGCTCGATCGCCGCCACGTCGCGCTGCACCAGCAGTTGTAGGCGGAAGGGCTCGGTGGGATCGAAACCGGCATCGGCGGGGATCTTGAAAAGGTCCGTCTCGCTCAGCTCGGGCGCGCCGACGGCGGCGACGGCGCCCAGCCTCCGGTGCATCTTGTCGCGGAACCGCACCGAGGTATCGCCCTGAATCAGGACGATCCGGTCAAAGATGCCGCCCCGGACATAGCCCGACCCCTTGAAGGAATAGAGGCCGCCCCCGGCCACCATGATCGCGTGCTCGTCCTCTTCCAGCCAGTCCTGCAGGTTGGCATTCTCGGCGCTGCCCAGAAGTGCCTCACCCACGGCGGGGACCGAGACGAGGCCCATATACATGTCGATGAAACTGGTTTCGGGCGGGTTCTTGAGCGCGCGGCGCGCGGCGCGCGGGTCGTCCATCGCCTCGAAGGCCGCGTTCACCTCGCCCACGTCCAGCGACAGCCGCCGCAGCGTGCCGTCGCCGGCCAGCGTTTCCCAGTCCTGCGGCGCGGTCGCCTCGGGGTTGATCTCGAATTCGGGGCCGGTGGGCGCATCCGGGGCGGTCAGCCCGCCAAGCCCCAGATCGCGTGCCACCTTGAGGCCGGCGCGCACGATCGAATCGTCGATCACCATGATCGTCACGGTTGCGCCGGCAATGATGTCCAGCTCATGCGCCGTGCCGCCCGATTCCGCCTCTTTCACCAGATCAAGCCCGGCGTAATTCGCCGCCAGCGCCTGAATCTTGGAATCGGGAATGCCGATCAGAACGATCGGCTCGGAATGCTTGACCAGTTTGACGCCCAGAACGATGGCATCATCGTCTACGGCGACCATCGTGTGGATGGGCTTGCCCGAATAGCCCGTCGTGCCAACGTAATCGGACGCGATAAAGGCCCAGCCGATCCGCTCACCCCCCTGCAGCAGCGGGGCCACCGGCATGTCGTCGCGAATAGGGCCAAAGGCATCGGCACCCGCTGCCAGATCGCCGGGCGCCACGTCGCCAATATATTCCGCCAGCACCGATTGCGCCGCCTGGGCGCGCGCGCCATCGCCGGGCATCACCGAGGCAAGCAACAGCGCGGCAAGGCCAATAAGGCAAGAGACCATGTAGGAGAGGCGGGGGTGCCGGGCAATCGGGGCCGTGTTGGCAGGCGTTGCCGGGCGAGGGGCGCGATGGGTGCAGATGCGGGCAGGCATATCAGATATTCTTTTGTTTTAGGGGTGGACCGCGTGCATGGGCACGGTGGGCGGACAAGCCGCGCGGCGGGAAGGCTGCGCGGTCCGCAGCCAAGAAAGCGGTGAAAGACGCGGCGAGAACAGGAAAGCCTGACTGTGTCGGTGCGGTAGTGCCTGTCAGCGCGCAGGCGGGACAAGTGTCGCAAGCGGCGGCAGGGTCATGCGGGACGGGCTGGCCCTCCGCATCGACCACGACGTCGACCGCTGCCCCATTGATGCAGATCACGACTATATCGACGCCCGCCGCCGTGGTCGGCATGGCCGAGCGCGCCATCGGGCCGCTGGCCATGGCCAGAAGCGCGGTAATCAACAATAGCAAGCGGGCGAATCCTATGAGCATGGCACTGGATCTCACATGTTTTCTGCCGGAAGTTTGTTCTAGATCAAGCTCGACCCCAGAATAAGTCCGCTTATCGTGAGGTCAACCAGATGCCAGCGCGTCGCTCCTATCACCTCGCCTGATCATTTCACGATTGATAATATCGCACCGCGTGTGGCAGCGTGAAGTTTTCACTCCCAACCGGAAGGATACGCCATGACAGCCTGGCTTCCCACCTTGATCACCGAAACGCCCGAAGAGGGTTATGAACTGGCGGTTAAACTGTCGCGCGTCGCGGTCAAGATGACCCAGCCCGACGCCGCGGAACGCGAGCGGATGCGTCCCCATTACGCAGAGGATTCGGATGCACTGATCGCCGTCAGCCAGGTCGTGGCGACGCATTTCGCCACTGTTGCCGCAGCGAACGGATATTGGAAGTAGCGCGGAAACCCACACGGGCCTGAGACGCGGTTTCCCAAGCGATACGCGCCCGTATTTCAAGGTGCGCCACCGGCACTTGAAGAGGAGGTTGTCCAGATAGCGGCCCTTGCCGTCCATCCGCTGCCGGGCAGGGCATTGCGCCACAATGTCCGATCCAACGTCTTCGACGTCTCAATAAACGTGCAGGCGGTGATGGCGGATCGACTGCCCCACCCGGACACGGCACGAAGCCAGGTCTGACGGTCGGCGGCTATCGAACGCTTACCTCTTCCAGCTGTGTTGTTCGCTAGAGGATGGCGCGATCGAGAATGTGCCTGAGCCGTTTGATGCGGATAATTGCATATCGGATGGCCTGCGTCAGCGGAGCCTTGCCGCAGATAGGGTTGAGCCGCATGGCAAGCCAGTGTTCTAAATCACTGACGGCTGGCTCAGCCTTGGCCTGCCTCAACCGCACTTGTTCACCCGGCGGTGATCCACGGCCGTCTTGTCGTCTGCGTAGAGATCGGCGACGCGATCAGGCAATGGCATAGCGGTGGCAGTGCTGCTCGCCCAAGAACTTACGCCTGAATTTCGACGGGCACCCGCCCTGGTGAGTACGGCCGGCGTGGCACAGCACTTCACATCCGGCACGGCTATCTGCGGGAATACCATTCGGTATAGTCCTTGTGGTGAGTGCTCATGCGGATGGCCATTGAGCCAGATACCCTTGATCAAGTCGCCGCGACGGCCAGGAACGACAGACAGGTGCCCGCAATATGCGTTTTGCCTCAGCAGCTTTTCGGTCAGGGCATCCGGCGTCGCGATGTGAACCGCTTCGGGTGTGTCGCAGCGCGGAACGTCTTGGTAGGGTGCAACATCACGAGGATGACAAGGCTCAACTATTCCCAAGAAGGATGTGCCGCAGGAACTGGTAGAATCGCGGGTCCTCCGCATGGGCGACGTTGACTCGCATCGCGGGGGCTGTGGTCGGATCCGCGCGCTCACCCTCGGCATAGAAGAGCCGCCCCGGCGCAAGGAAGATGCCGCGTGCCGCCGCTTCGCGCGCCAGGCTGCGCTCATCGATACGGGGCGGCAATTGGAGGAAGCTGTAATACCCATGCTCCTTCTCCGCAAAACGGGCCAGCCCTAGCGCAGCGACTCGGGCATGATAGGTGCTTCGCACTGCATCCAGTCGCGTGACCAACTGGCCCAAATGGCGCTCATATCGTTGGCTCTTGATCAGTTCGGTGATGACCAACTCGGAGAAGCGGCTGCTGTTGATCGTCGTGACCAGCTTCAGCTCGGCCATGTCGTGGGCGATATCCGGGGCGGCGATCATATACCCCACCCGAAAGCTGGCAGAGAGGAGCTTGGAGTAGGTCGATATCGCGATGACGCTGCGGAACTGATCGAGTGCGGCCAACCGCGTGCCCGTCTCGCCAGGCAGGTCAGTGAAGGGATCGTTGTCGATCACCCGCAAGCCGGCGAGGGCGGCGATGCGCAGCACGCCATGTGCATTGGCGAGGCTCATCGAGCTTCCGGTAGGATTCTGCCCTGTTGACTGGGTGAAGAACATCTTGGGCGCCGCGCCGGTCCTTGGCCGCGCCAGCCGCTCCAGCAACGCCAGATCCGGGCCGTCTGCGCATCGCGGCACGCCGATCACGTCGATACGTGCAAGTTTCAGCTTGGCAATCAGGGGATAGTAGCCGGGATCGTCCACCAGCACCGCATCGCCGGGCTCCAAAAAGCGCCTGATCACCAGATCAAGCGCATGATTGGCGCCGAAGGTGGTGACGATCTGCTCGGGCGCCGCCTCCAGTCCAATGCGCCGGGCACGAGCGGCTATGATCTCGCGCAGGGGCAGGTGCCCATGTGCGCGGCCATAGGCCGTCTGATCCCCCTCGAAATGGCGCAGAAGGTCTCCGCGCAGGGTGCCGGGCAGCGCGGACTTCATCCAGGCTTCGGGCGGGCGCCCGTCGCCGGGACGCATCTGAAACCGCTGGTCCAACTGTTCCTGTAGCAGCGAAATGCGGTCCACCGCTTCGATCAGGTGCGCGGGCTGCTGATTGCGCCGCTCAGACGCTTGCGGTGTCGCAACAAAGAATCCGGCCCCGTGCCGCGCATCGACAAGTCCCTGTGCGGTCAGGCGGCCATAGGCCTCGATCACTGTGTTACGCGATACACCATGTAGAGTCTGAGCTGCGCGCAGCGACGGCAAGCGGTCGCCTGGGCGAAGCCGTTCGGTTGCGATATCGCCCCTGATTGCCTCGGTAATCTGCCCGGCCTTACTCATGCTACGCCCTTCGGCTGTGCCCTTTTGTGGGTGGGTACAGTGCGCTTCTGTTTGCGGCAAGTGTATCTTTTGGTGGGGCCCGATATGGCGTAAGCCTTGTAACGCTCGGGAGGAGAGTGGACATGAGTGACGACAAGACCCGCGCGATCAATTCGCGCATTGAGAACATGCGTGACATGTCTCCGGAAGAGCGGCTGGGCGCCGCTGCCGGTGCAGCCGGGCTAGAGGCGGATGACATTGCCGCGCTATCCGGGAATGGCACGCTGTCGCCCGAGCGCGCGGATGGCATGATCGAGAATGTGATCGGCACGTTTCAATTGCCTCTCGGGGTGGCCACGAATTTCACGGTCAATGGCCGCGATTACCTGATCCCTATGGCGGTCGAAGAGCCTTCGGTGGTCGCTGCCGCCTCCTATATGGCCAAGATCGCACGCGCGAATGGCGGCTTTCACGCACGTGCCGACCGCCCGCTGATGCGCGCGCAGGTGCAGGTGCTGGGCATCACCGACCCCGAGGGCGCGCGTCATCGCATCCTGGAAGAGAAGGACGCGCTTATCGCGCTGGCCAATTCGCGCGATACCGTGCTGATCGAGCTGGGCGGCGGCTGCAAGGATATCGAGGTGCATGTCTTTCCGGCCACGCCCGTGGGGCCGATGGCGGTGATGCATCTGATCGTTGATGTGCGCGACGCGATGGGCGCGAATACCGTAAACACGATGGCCGAGCTTTTGGCTCCCGAAGTGGAGAAGATCACCGGCGGTAACGTCCGGCTGCGGATCCTGTCGAACCTTGCCGATCTGCGCGTCGTGCGGGCGCGCGTCACACTGGACCCCGCTACGCTGGACACCAAAACACTTAAGGGCACCGATGTTGCGCAGGGCATGGTCGAGGCCTGCACGCTTGCGCTGATCGATCCCTATCGCGCCGCGACCCATAACAAGGGCATCATGAACGGGATCGACCCGGTTGTGGTGGCCACGGGCAATGACTGGCGCGCGATCGAGGCCGGCGCCCATGCCTATGCCGCGCGGGAGGGGCGCTATACCTCGCTCAGCAACTGGGAGCTGGGCAAGGATGGCCATCTGACTGGCACCATCGCGCTGCCCATGGCGCTCGGTCTGGTCGGCGGTGCGACCAGGACCCACCCTGCGGCGCAGGCGGCGCTGGCAATGCTTCAGGTAGGCTCGGCCTCCGAGCTGGCGGAGGTGACCGCTGCCGTTGGTCTGGCGCAGAACATGGCGGCGCTGCGCGCGCTCTCGACAGAGGGTATCCAGCGCGGGCACATGGCGCTGCATGCGCGCAACATCGCGATCAGCGCGGGCGCCAGCGGCGCCGATGTCAGCCGCGTGGCCAAGGCCATCGTGGCCGCAGGCGATGTGAGCGTCGCCCGCGCCAAGGCGGAACTTAAGAAGACTAGCTGACGATACCGAAACGTCTTGGAGGGAGGAAAACCAATGACAAATTCGACAACACGGCGCCATATTCTGCGCCTGACAGCGGCAGCCGTCGCCGCACCCGCGATCCTGACGGCGGGCCGCGCCCGTGCGCAGGACAAAACCGAATGGCGGATGCAGGCGCTTTGGGGCGGCGGCACCACACCCATGATCTACGAGGAGAAATTCTGCGCCCGCGTAGCTGAGCTGACCGGCGGCAGCCTTGAGATCACGCCCTTCGCGGGCGGGCAGATCGTTCCGGCGGCCCAGGCATTCGATGCTGTGCGTGGCGGCGCCTTCCAGATGATGAAGACGTTCGACGGCTACACGGCGGGCAAGATCCCGGCGCACGGTTTTACATCCACCGTGCCCTTCGGTTTTCCCGAGGCGGATCAATATGAGGCATGGTTCTACGAGCGCGGCGGCCTCGAGATGGCGCGCGAAAGCTATGCCCCCGCCGGGCTGACATACGTCGCCCCCACCGTCTATGGCGAGGAGCCGATTCACTCCAAGGTCGAGATCCGCAAGATCGCCGACATGAACGGCCTCAAGGGACGTTTCGTCGGCCTTGCCGCCGCCGTCATGGGCGATTTCGGCGTCGCCGTGTCGCCGCTGGCAACGTCCGAGGTCTACTCGGCTCTCGACAAGGGGCTGATCGACTTTGCCGACAGGGGTGACATCCAGGCCAACTACGAGGAAGGCCTGTACGAAGTATCCAGCTATATCATCCTGCCGGGCATCCATCAGCCCACCACCGCGACATCCTATGTTGCCAACACGGCGGCCTATGATGCGCTGGATGATCAGCAGAAGGCGGCTCTGGCCGTGGCGGCGCGCGAAGTCTCGGGCGCGCTGCGCCAGAACATCATCGTCTCGAACGGCGAGTTCTTGCAGAAGTTCGAGGAGGCCGGCGTCGAGTTGATCAATCTCGATCCGCAGGATGTGGCAGACAACCGTGCCAAGGCCGTGGAGTCGTGGAACAAGGCGGCCACGGACGATCTGTCGCAAAAGATGATGAACAGCCAGATCGACCTGATGAAGGAACTGCGGCTGCTGTAACGCAGCGCCCGCAATACTCGGCCCTGTCCCGCTGTCTGGCGGGTCAGGGCCTCCCCACTTTCGGAGGCCCGATCCGTGCTCACACTCTCGCGCAGCATTACCGCGCTTAACCGTGCTCTTTTCAGCGGCGCGAAATGGCTGGTCTACGTCATTGTCGCGCTGATGCTCTGGGAGGTCGCGTCGCGTTACGTGATGCATGCCCCAACATCCTGGGCGCCCGAACTGGCGACTCTGATCTTCGGCCCGTTCTTCCTGCTCGGCGGGCCATACCTTCTGCACCTCGGTGGCCATGTCGCCGTCGACATCCTGTCCGAGCGCGCTACGGGCGCCACCGCGCGCGTGCTAAAGCTGGTTGCGCTGACGCTCGCTGCCATTTTCGGCGCTATCCTGCTGTGGTTCGCGGCCCCGCTGGTGATGCAGTCATTCCAATACGGCGAGACAAGCTATTCCGCGTGGAACCCCGTCATATGGCCAGCGAAGGCCTTCCTGCCGCTGGCCGCATTGCTGCTGGTGCTTCAGGCGTTGGCCGACGCCGTGATGACGCTCGCGGGTAAGCCCGCCTGATGGAAAGCTCGCTCATCCTTCTTTTCATGTTCGTGTCGCTGGTCGTATTCATGCTCAGCGGTGCGGGGCTGGCCTTCGTGTTGGGGGCGATCGCGTTCATCTCGACCGTCGTCCTCTGGGGACCATCGGCGCTGATCGTCGCGGTCCTCAACACGTTCGACACGATGACATCCGAGGCGTTGATGGCGATTCCGCTCTACGTCCTCATGGCCTCGATACTGCAGAAATCCGCCATCATCGATGCGCTCTACGATGCAATGGAGACGTGGTCGGCCAATATCAATGGCGGACTTGCCATCGGCACCATCGCCATCTGCACCATCCTCGCCGCGATGACCGGCGTCGTGGGCGCGGCCGTGGCCGCGATGGGCATCCTCGCCCTGCCGTCGATGCTATCGCGTGGATATCACCCACCGCTGGCCCTGGGCGCAATCTGCGCGGGCGGCACGCTGGGCATTCTCATTCCGCCCTCGGTCGTCACAATCGTCTATGCGATCACGGCCCAGATCTCGATCGGCAAGATGTTCGCGGCAGGCATCGTGCCCGGCCTCATCCTCGCGCTCAGCTACATGGCCTATGTGCTGATCCGCACCTGGATCAATCCGGCACTCGCGCCCAAACCCGAGACGGTCGAGGCGATCCCGTTGCGGATGAAGCTGTCCAAGCTGCGCGCACTGATCCTGCCGGCCATCGTGGTGCTGGGCGTGCTGGGCAGTATCTACACCGGCATCGCCACCCCCACCGAGGCGGCGGCGGTCGGCGTTCTGGGGGCCGCGCTGTCGGCCATCGTGACCAGGCGGCTGAACTTCGGCATGCTTTCGGAGGCGGCGACCGATACGCTGCGCGTGACCGCGATGATCCTCTGGATCACCATCGGGGCCCGCGCCTTCATCTCGGTCTTCGTGGCGACCGGCGGCGCGGACAGCCTGCTGAATTTCGTCGAGACCCTCGAGGCATCGCGCTGGGTCATCCTCATGGTGATGGTACTGGTGTTGATCTTTCTTGGCCTCTTTCTGGACGAGATCGGCATCATCTTGCTTTGCGTGCCGGTGTTTCTGCCGATCGTCACCGCGCTTGACTTCGATCCGCTGTGGTTTGGCGTTCTGTTCATGATCACGGCGCAGATGGCCTATATCACGCCGCCTTTCGGCTACACGCTCTTCTATCTCAAGGGCGTGCTGCCCGAAGGGATCGGCATCGGCCAGGTCTACCGCGGAGTCGTTCCGTTCTTCGCGATACAGGTGGCAGTTCTCATTCTTTTCGCTTTCTTCCCCGACCTCGTCACATGGCTGCCAAACGCGATGAGCGCGGGGACACGATGAGCGGCGATCACGTCACACTCTTCGAGGTGGGCCCCCGCGACGGGCTGCAGAGCCTGCAGATGCAGGTGCCCACCGCGGACAAGATCGCGCTGATCGACGCGCTGGGGCAAACCGGACTGACGCGGATCGAGGCAGCGAGCTTCGTCAGCCCCAAATGGGTGCCGCAGATGGCCGACGGCGCTGCGGTCATGGCCGGCATCACGCGTGCACCCGGTGTGCGCTATGCCGCGCTCACGCCCAACATGCGCGCGTTTGAGGCGGCGGTGGCGGCCCGGGTTGACGAAGTGGCCGTTTTCGCCTCGGCCAGTGAGGGGTTCAGCCAGGCCAACCTCAATTGCACCATCGAGCAGAGCCTCGCGCGTTTCGCGCCCTTGCTGGAGGCAGCGCGCGAGATTGATCTGCCAGTACGCGGCTACCTTTCAGCCGTCATCGCCTGCCCCTATGACGGCCCCACGCCGCCCGGCACCGTGGCAGATTTGGCTGCGCGATTGGTGGACATGGGATGCTACGAGGTGTCGCTGGGCGATACGATCGGGGCCGGGGCGGCCGGCACGGCCCACGGGCTCTTCGACGCCGTGCTGGAAGCCGTTCCCGCCTCGCGGCTGGCCGGCCACTTCCACGACACGCACGGCACCGCGCTGGAAATGGTGCGCGCAGCGCTGGCGCGTGGTCTCCGCGTTTTCGACAGCTCGGTCGCCGGCCTCGGCGGCTGTCCATATGCGCCCGGCGCACCGGGAAACGTCGCTACTGAGACTTTGGCCCGGTTATGTGCCGCCGAAGGCTACGAGACCGGCATCGACTTGATCGCGCTGGATAGATGCGCTGCACTGGCTCGGCGCATAACAGGATAGATCTGCGTTGTGCGGGGGGCATCCAACTGATCTTGGCTGCAAGTTGGAATACGAATTTTGTGAACCTGAGGCTAGCAGACGCGGCATTATGGTGAGGGATCGCGCGGGGGCACTCACCTCTCTTAGCGCAGGCGGCCTACTGGCCCGAAATCCCTCACGGCGCGCATTTTACAGTGAGTCAAAGTATCTTGCCTGTGACCTGCGCCGTCAGCGTCTGACAATGCGCGCCTGTGGTGCCCTCCTTGAGATGGATGGCGTGACGGAAATGTTGCGGCTGCGGGGTTTGAGCGGACAGAGCGCCTGGGCCCTGGTCGCCATGGCACCCTTTTCCTCCGATGCCGGCCACCCTATCCTTGCAGTAAGTGATCTGCTGGAGATACCATGCCTATTCCTTCCCTCCTCATGAAAATGTCCCACCGGATAGAGGTGGTAACGGTTGTTGCGATCGGCATTATCGCAGGCGCACTATGGGCCTTCATCGCGCTTTCGGACGAGATGCTCGAGGGCGATCTGCACGGGTTCGACGAGGCGGTGCTCTTGGCGCTTCGAACACCTGGCGATCCGTCGAATGCGATAGGCGGCCCCCAGATCGAGGTTGCAATGCGCGACCTGACAGCGCTCGGCGGTGTCACGGTCCTCACATTCATCTCCCTGTCGGTTCTGGCCTATATGCTGCTCTTGCGCCAACGCTCATCGGCAATTTTCCTCGGCGTGGCGATCTCGGGCGGGCTGCTGTTGTCCAACCTGGCCAAATACGGGTTCTCGCGCCCCCGGCCGGACCTGGTGCCACACGGGGTAGACGCCGTGACCGCGTCCTTTCCGTCCGGCCATTCGATGATGGCCGCGGTGACGTATCTCACACTCGCCGTAATGCTCGCACGGACAGCTCCGCAGATCAGGATGCGGGTATTCTACATCGTGCTCGCTTCCATCATGACGGTTCTCGTCGGGGTCAGCCGCGTCTATCTGGGCGTTCACTGGCCGTCGGACGTGCTTGCGGGCTGGGCGCTGGGCGCCGCCTGGGCCCTCATCGTCTGGCTGATTGCCCGCACCTTGGCGCAAAGGGGGCAGATCGAGCCGGATTGCGACCAGGACATCTGAGTTGGCCGGACGCGAGGGCGGGTTTATTCATGCCGCCGGAATTCGCATAGCCTGCATTGCGGTTCTGGCAACCCGTCAAACACCTTTTCCGGCTGGCCTCGCAGCGGAACACCGCGAAAAGAAGACAGCCGGGATCGACGCGAGCTACCTGAAGGCACACCGCACCGCGACCAGCATGGGCGCCAAAAAAGGGGGGGGGGAAGCCTTTGGAGCCGCGATCAGGGGGATGTTCTTGGCAAATCCGGTCGTCGGCCTTGGGGCCATGTCAATCAGACCCTTCAATATAGGCATGTCTGGAAAGCGGCATCGCTCTGGCATAGCTCGGAGGTCACGACTGCCTGTCGGCGCGGCCTCACAGATACTCACGGCACACAAAAAACCCCCGAAGCCAATGCTCGGGGGTCCTTCAATTCTCAAACGTGTCGGTCGAAACCAAACGAGGGGGCTATTACATCATCCCTTCGCGCTGGGCTTTCTTCCGGGCCAGTTTACGGGCACGGCGGATAGCCTCGGCCTTTTCGCGCGCTTTTTTCTCGGACGGCTTCTCGAAATGTTGCTTGAGCTTCATTTCACGAAACACGCCTTCGCGCTGCAGTTTCTTCTTCAGGGCACGAAGCGCCTGATCGACATTGTTGTCGCGAACACTAACCTGCATGTGGTGTCACCACCTTCCTAGTTAAAGTTGCAAGATTTTGCAGGAAGCGCGTCTATAGCAACTTCCGCCCTATATGTCTAGGGTGGACCTGAGCAGGAGAACGCCATGCAGAACGCAGATATCAAAGCCAGAATGCTGGAAGCCGCCGCCGCGCATGTGCCCTTCGACGGGTGGAGCCGGTCCGCCTTCGACGCCAGCGCCCGCGACGCCGGAATCGAGCCTGGTCTCGCCCGTGCCGCCCTGCCGCGCGGCGCCGTGGACCTGGCGCTGGCCTATCACGAAGCCGGGGATGTCGCGATGCTGGAGCGGCTGGAGGCCGAAGACTTGAGCGAGATGCGCTTTACCGACCGCATCAAGGCGGCCGTGCGCTATCGCATCGAGGCGGGCGACCGTGAGATGGTGCGCCGTGGCAGCACTCTTTTCGCGCTGCCGCAGCATGCCGGCGACGGGGCGCGTGCCATCTGGGGCACGGCGGACAAGATCTGGACCGCGCTGGGCGATACGTCTGACGATGTGAACTGGTACACCAAGCGCGCGACGCTCTCGGGCGTCTACGGCTCGACCGTGCTGTATTGGCTGGGCGATGACAGTCTGGACAATGCCGCGACATGGGAGTTTCTGGACCGGCGCATCGACGATGTCATGCAGATCGAAAAGCTGAAGGCGAAGGCCAAGGACAACAAGCTGGCCAGCGCCCTCATGGCCGGCCCGCTCAAGGTGCTGAGCCATGTGCGCGCACCCAAGGGGCAGGCGGACATGCCCGGCCGCTGGACCAAGGACTAAGAAGGACACTACCTATGAGCAACACAATGAAGGCCGTCGAAATCTCGCAGCATGGCGGCCCCGAAGTGCTGACCCTTGCCGAGCGGCAGATGCCCGAGGCGCGACCCGGCGAGGTGCTGATCCGCGTCGCCTATGCGGGCGTCAACCGGCCGGACATCTCGCAGCGCATGGGCAATTACGCGCCGCCCCCCGGCGCCAGTGATCTGCCGGGGCTGGAGGCCTCGGGCGAGCTCGTTGCCCTCGGGGAGGGCGTGACCGACTGGGTTGTCGGTGACCGCGTCTGCGCCCTTCTGCCCGGTGGCGGCTATGCCGAATATGTGCGCACCCCCGCCGCCCACTGCCTGCCCATCCCAAGGGGAATGAGCATGGCCGAGGCCGCCTGCCTTCCCGAGAATTACTTTACCGTCTGGACCAATGTCTTCATGCGCGGCGCGCTGGAGGCGGGCGAGCGGTTTCTGGTCCATGGCGGCTCGTCCGGTATTGGCACGACGGCGATCCAGCTGGCGCATGTCATGGGCGCGCGCGTTTTTGCCACGGCCGGATCCGCGGAAAAATGCTCCAAATGCGAAGAGTTGGGGGCCGAGCGGGCCATCAATTACCGCGAGGAAGATTTCGTCGAGGTGCTGAAGGCCGAGGGCGGCGCGAACCTGATCCTCGACATGGTGGGCGGCGATTACATTCCGCGCAATGTGCGCGCGCTGGCGGACGACGGGCGGCTGGTGCAGATCGCCTTTCTGGGCGGCCCCAAGGCCGAGCTGAACTTTGCCCAAGTCATGGTGCGCCGCCTGACGATCACGGGCAGCACCTTGCGCCCGCAAAGTGATACGGCCAAGGCCCGTATCGCCGAGGCGCTGCGCGCCAAGGTCTGGCCGCTGCTCGAGGCGGGGCGCGTGGGCGTGGTCATGGACAGCGAGTTTGCGCTGGCCGATGCCGCCAAGGCGCATGCCCGCATGGAAACCAGCGCCCATATCGGCAAGATCGTTCTCAAGGTCGGCTAGAATGGCCCTCGGCGCGGTTCAAATCGCCGTCCTGGCACTGGGCGCGCTCAGCCTCGGCCTCAGCGCTTGGGCGATCTGGCGTGACGTGCCCCTGGCTTGGGAATGGGCCGTGCCCGCAGTGTTGGAGCGGGGCGGGGCGCCGGTGTTCGAGACGGTGCTGGACCACGCGCCCCAGACCGGCATCGCGCATTCGCCGGCTATCATTCTGAATGATGGGGGGATGAGCGTGCTGTGGTTCGCAGGCTCGCAAGAGGCGCAGGCGGATGTGGATGTCGTCGGCGTCGATATCGAATCGGATGGCACGGTGTCTGCGCTCACACCCCGCCTGACCAGCGCGGCGCTTGGCGATGCGTTCGAGCCGCGCCAACTGGTCGTGACCCTGGGCAACACGGTTCAGCGGGACGGGGTAGAGGATACGCTTTATACCACCGCCGTGTCGGTTGGCGGCTGGGCCATGGCCTCGGTCGCTGACGTGCGGATGGGGCCAGATGGCCCGCTGCGCGCGCGCAAGCTGAACCTTTCACCGCTGCTCAATCGCTCGTTCTTGGTGAAATCGCCGATGGTGGGCTACGCGGATGGCAGTCATGCCTTGCCTGCCTATTTCGAGATGGGCAGCACCTATGGCGCGCTGGTGCGGCTGGACGGCGCGGGCCACGTGCGCGACCTGCGGCGCATGGCCGGGCCGATGAAGGCGATCCAGCCGATGATCGTGCCGCTCGACGGCGCGCGCGCCGTGGCCTTCCTGCGCAATTTCGACGGCGGAGCGCGTCACCTTCTGATCAGCCGCACCGAAGATGGCGGGCGCACATGGGGCAGGGTCCGCGAGACGGATATGGCGAACCCGAGCGCGCCGGTTGCGGCCCTTGGAATCGGCGAAGGCGCGATCCTGATGGCGGTAAACGATGATCCGCGCGATGGCGGTATCCTGAACTTGGTGCTGAGCGAGGATGGCGGCGAGACGTGGCGCCACCTGCACACGCTGGAGGAGGGCGGCGGCGATGCGCGCTATCCCATGATGCGCGCCCTGCCGGACGGGCGCGTCGCGCTGGTTTACAGCGTTCGGGGCAAACGGGGCATCCGTGCACATGTCTTTAACCTCGCCTGGGCGCTGGGCGCATGACGGGGGCGCTGACGATCCTCTGGCTGGCCTCGCTGGTCGGCTGGCTGGCGTGGCTGATCCTCGGGATCGGGATGCAGGCGCAGATCGCCGTGCCGCTGGGGCTTGTCATCGGGCTCGCCGCCGCTCTGCTCTTGCGCGATACCTTGCCGCTGCGTGGGATAGTTGCGCTCTTGGGGCCGGTGGGAGCGGTGCTGCCGTTTCTGATCCTGCGCCAGATGGCGGGGGATATGGGGGTGGCGGTGCAGCCGTTCGGCAGTATCGAGTTGCTGTTGTTTCTGTGCGTTTACGTCGCTTTTCTGGCCACGGCGATGGGCGCGCTACCCATTGATCTCTACCGGCTGGGCTATGCCCCGATCCCGGTGGCAATCATGGTTTTGGCGCTATGCGCCTATGGGCTGGGGCAGGGGATGGTTTTCGTGCCGCTTCTGGCGGTCACGGCGCAGGCCATGTGGGTCATGGGCTGGGGCAGCAGCAACTATCTGGATCATGTCCTGCATCCGGCGCTTGTGCCTGCTGTGCTCATTGTTCTGATGATGCGCCTCGCCTGAGCGACGCAGGGGGCTTTGCCCCCAAGCCTCAAATTCCCTATGGGAAATTTGAGGCACCCCCAGGATATTTCTCGCAAGAAGAATTCGGGGCGCTAGACTTCGCGAAGTTCGGCTTCAAGCGCCTCGCCGGATGCGGCGCGGGCGCTGGAAGCGCTGGCGATCAGCGCGTAGGCGGCGGGAGTCAGGAAGAGCGTGAAGGCGGCGGCGAGGCCGAGGCCGCCGAAGACGACCCAGCCGATGGCGGCGCGCGCCTCGGCCCCGGGGCCGGAGCCGAGGATGAGCGGCAGGCCCGCCATCACCGTGCAGATGAGGGTCATGGAGATCGGGCGCAGGCGCACGCGCGCAGCCTCGAGCGCGGCGTCGGCAGCGCTCGCGCCCTTGTCGCGCATCTGGTCGGCGAATTCGACCAGGAGGATGCCGTTCTTGGCCATGACACCGACCAGCATGAGCACGCCGATCTGACTGTAGATGTTGATCGTCGTGCCGGTCAGCAAAAGGGCGTAGATGGCGGCGCAGATGCCGAAGGGCACGGTGGTCATGACCACCAGCGCGCTGGTCAGGCTCTCGAACTGGGCCAAGAGGACGAGGAACACGACGATCAGCGCGATGACATAGGTGGCGGTCAGCGCGCTTGATGTCTCATCGAGCGATGCGGCCTCGCCGAGAAAGATGAGGCCGATGTCACCCGGCAATTCGTCTTCGGCCAGGGCGCGCACGTCGTCGATGACGCTGCGCAGGGGGGTGTCGGGCGAGAGCGAGGCGTTCAGCTCGATCGCGCGGCGCTGGGCGTGGCGGTCGAGCTCGGCGGCGACGCCGTTTTCCTGGAAAGACACCAGTTGGCTGAGCGGCACGAGGGCGCCGCCATCCGCGCGCACGTAGAGGTTCATGAGGTCGGCCGGGTCGCGCACGGCGCCGGCGCTGGATTGAAGGATGATCGGGACAGCTTCGTCCTGAATGGTCAGCTCGGCGATCTCGTCCTCGTCTATGAGGGCGCGTAGCGTGGTCGAGAGCGCCTCCATGTCGACGCCAAGGTCCGAGGCGCGAGACCGATCGACCAGCACGTTCAGCTGAGGCTGCGTCGCCTGATACTGGATCCGGATATCCGACAGGCCGGTCACATCGCGCATCGCCTCGGCAAAGCTGTCTGCCGCCGCGGCGATCTGCGGATAGCTGGGCCCGGTCAGCGCGATGCTGAGCCCGCCCGCCGAGCCGCGCAGACCGAGGCTGTTGCCGCCATAGATCCGCCCCTGCGCGCCCGCAAGCTCGGAGAGTTGCGGCTGAATCTGCGCCTCAATCTGGGCCTGGCTGACCGCGCGCTGATCCCAGGGGACGAGGCGCAGGCCGATGGAGCCGCGGTTGAGGTCATAGCGCCCGGTGATCGAATAGAGGCTGTTGGCGACGCCGTTTGCCACGAAAGGCTGCATCATCGCCTCGACCCTCTCGACCTGCGCATCGGTATAGTCGAGGCCGGTGCCATCCGGCCCCTGGATCCACACGTCGATCTCGCCGCGATCCTCTTCGGGCAGCAATTCCTCGCCCAGCTGTCCGTAGACCAGCGCGGCTGACCCCGCGATCAGCGAGGCCGCGACCAGAGTGACTAGCGGCGCCGCGACCATCGGGCGGATGAGGGCCATGTAGCCGCGCGACAGCCATCCGCCAAAGCGCGCCAGCGGGCCGGTACCGCCGCCCATATCGGCGGTCAGTGAGGCCAGCATGGGGCACATGGTGAGTGCGACGAAAGATGAGAGCGCAACGGTGATGGCGAGGACGAAGCCGAACTCGGTAAAGAGCCTGCCCGCATCGCTGGGCAGGAACGAGATGGGCACGAAGACCGCGATCAGCGTCGCCGTGGTGGCGATCACGGCAAAGAACACCTCCCGCGCGCCGATGGCGGCGGCGGCGCGGCGGCCCAGCCCCTCTTGCCGCTTGCGCTGGATGTTCTCGGTCACGACGATCGCATCGTCCACAACAAGGCCCGTGGCGAGGACCAACGACAGAAGCGTGATGAGATTCACGGAAAACCCCAGCAACCAGATGGCGGCCAGCGATCCGGTGAGGGCGATGGGAATGGCAATGGCCGGGATGAGGACGGTGCGCAGCTTGCCGAAAAATAGCCAGATGACCCCGACCACGATCAGAAGGGCGACGGCGAGCGATTTGGCGACCTCGGCGATGGAGCCCTTGATGAAAACCGCGCTGTCGGACGTGATCTCGAAGCCCAGCTCGGGATAGCGCAGGCGCAGCCGCTCGATGGCGCGGCGCACATCCTCGGAGATCTGGACGGTGTTGGATTGCGCCTGCCGCACGATACCGAGGTTCAGCACCATGCGCCCGTCGAGACGGGCAACGCTCTCGGCGGTGGCGAGTCCGAAATAGACGTCCGAGACATCGCCGAGGCGGATATTCTCGCGGATCTTCAGCTCTTCTATGCGGGCGGGGTCGGTGACGGTGGCATCGGCGCGCACCAGAACCTCGAGCTGGCCCGAGCCGAAGCTGCCCACAGGCACATCGAACTGCGCGGCGCGCAGGGTGTCGGCCACCTCGGCGATGGAAAGGCCAAAGGCGGCCAGTCGTTCGGGCGCGACCTCGACCCGCAGCACGCGCTGACGGTCGCCGAAGACGACGACTTCGGCCACGCCGGGCACGGCGGTGAATTCGGGGATCACGGCGTCCTCGACCAGCCGGGTAAGCTGATCGATGGGGCGCGCGTTGCTCCAGATCGCGATGTCGACAATGGGGTCGGCGTCCTGCTCGGACTTGACGACATATAGATCCTCGACCCCGTCGGGCAGGCGGGTTTCGACCCGCGCGACCGCCTCGCGCACATCGCTGGCCGCCGTGTCCAGATCGCGGCTGGGGCTGAATTCGGCCCGGAGGCGAAAATTACCCTCCTCCGAGGAGGTTTCAACCGAGGTGACGCCGGCCACGCGTGCGACGGCCCCCTCGACCAGCGAGGCCACCTCGGCGTCGAGTGTGGTGGGCGAGGCGCCGGGGTAGTTGGCGCGCACGGAGACGACCGGTCGGTCGATATCGGGCAACTCGCGGATCTCGACGCCCCAAAGCGCGCCGATCCCGGCGATGACGATCAGGAGGTTCATCACGGCCGCCAGCCAGGGCCGCCGCACGCTGAGCGCGCTGATGCCGCCGGTATCGCTCATCACGTGGCTCCCTGTGCGGTGCTGTTGAGCACATCCACCTCGCGGCCCGGGCGCATCCTTTGCAGGCCCTCGACGACGATGCTGTCGCCTTCGTCCAGGGGGCCCTCGACGATGACCGAGCCGCCGCGCCGGCGGATCAGGCGCACCTCGACCGGCTCGGCCCGGCCCTCGCCATCGATGCGCCACACCTGCAGCGCGCCGCCCGAGAATTGCAGCGCAAGCTCGGGCAGGATGGGATAGCTCTTGCCCGGCAGATCGAGTGTGACGGTAAAGGACGCGCCGGGGCGCAGCGTGTCGCCCTCGTTGGGGAAGGCGGCGCGCAACCGGGCGGTGCGCGTGGTGGCAACGACGCGGCTGTCGATCGCGGTGATCTCGCCTGCCAGCGTGCCGGCATCGATGCTGGGCGAGGTGGCCCGCACGGCCATGCCGATTTCGGCGCGGGGCAGCAGGGCCTCGGGCAGGTCGAACTCCACCAATATGCGGCTGCGATCATCATAGCTGGCGATCGCCTCATTCGGCTCGATCCGGTCACCGACCTCGACCTCGGCCAGCCCGGCGATTCCGTCGAAGGGGGCGCGCAGCACGCGGTCCGCCAGATCGGCGCGGGCCTGCTCCAGCTCGATCTCGGCGATGCGGTAGGCGGTCATCGCGTCCTCGAATCGCTGGGCGGTGGTCACGCCAGTATCCCGCAGGCCGGTGTAGCGCTCCTGCTCGGACTGGGCACGCTCTTGCCGGGCCTCGGCCAGCGAAAGGGCCAAGCGCTGATCCTCGTCCTCGAGCTGCATCAGCACGTCGCCCTCGGCAAAACGGCGGCCGGGCAAGATGTTCAGCTCAATCACCTCGCCGCCCGCAGGCGCGCGCAAGGTCACCGACCGCTGTGCTAGCCCTGTACCGACGGCGGAGAAGGACAGACTGTCTTCGGCCAGGGCCACCTCGGCCACAAGGACCGGCACGCCCGCCTCGCTGCCGCGCCCGCCTTGAGCCGTCTGGGTCGCCGGCTGCCACAGCGTGGCGATCTCGGCGCGGTACTGCCATGCGGCGGCGGCCGCAGCGATCAGGGCGGCGCTCAGGGCAAGCTGCTTCCAGATGGGTGTTTTTGTCATGGGCCTTCCGGGGCGGGGGACGGCGCGGTGCCGACATTCGGGACATGATAGCCTTTAGAGGGCTCACGTCATGCCTTCATTTGCCGCGAGGCCCGCAATCGACACGAAAAACGCCGCCGGAGCGTCTCCGGCGGCGTCAAAATTTCGTGAGGTGCTGCGGCTTTAAGCTGCCAATGCGCCCTTGGCCTGCTCGACGATCGCGGCGAAGGCTGCGGGCTCGTGCACGGCCAGATCGGCCAGAACCTTGCGGTCAACCTCGACACCGGCCAGCGCCAGACCGTTGATGAAGCGGCTGTATGTCAGCGCCTCGTCATGGCTGCGCACGGCGGCGTTGATACGCTGGATCCACAGCGCGCGGAAGTTCCGCTTGCGGTTCTTGCGGTCGCGCGTGGCGTACTGGTTGGCCTTGTCGACGGCCTGCGTTGCAACGCGGAACGTGTTCTTGCGGCGGCCATAGTAACCTTTGGCGGCCTTGATGACTTTCTTGTGACGGGCGTGGGTGACGACGCCGCTTTTGACTCTCGACATGCTTGGATCTCCTTAGCGCGCGTAGGGCATCATCGGCTTGATGATCTGCTCATCAGCCTTGGACAAGGTGGTGGTGCCGCGGGCATTGCGCAGGAACTTGTTGCTGCGCTTAATCATGCCGTGGCTTTTGCCAGCCTGGCCTGCGATCACGCGGCCAGAGGCCGAGATCTTGAACCGCTTCTTGCAGCTCGATTTTGTCTTCATCTTGGGCATTTCCGGCTCCTATTCAGTGGTCGGTCGAACGCGCGACTCGGCATGCCACTCTGGGCCGGACGCGCGGGTGAAGGCCGCCTTTTAGGAGGGATGGCCCCTGCGTGCAAGGGCAAAGCCGCCTCAGTTGACGAAATCGCCCACAACGCGGACGAAGGCCTTGGGCACATCGGTGATGCTGTAGCCCGTCGGTTTCTTGGAGACGGCCCAGACCACCAGGCATCCCGCCGCAATCAGCACCAGTGATGCGACGCGGGGCGGTCGCCGCTCGGAGATGGCCGAGACAATGGCGGGGATCGAAAACACCCCCAGCACCACTCCGATGATGAGTATCTGATCGCTATTCATGCCTGTCCGCCTATCTGGGTGACCTATGCGTCACCTTAGCTTGGATCGGCGGCATATATCAAACTTTCTTGGCAGGGCGCGACACGCAAGATGTTGGTGGTGCCCGGAACGTTGAAGGGCACGCCCGCGGTCACCACGATCTGGTCCTCGGTCGTGGCATAGCCCTGCGCACGCGCGGCGCGGGCTGCGTTGATGACCGCCATCTTGAAACGGTCCAGCTCGGAGGTCATCACGCAGTTCACGCCCCATGTCAGCGCAAGGCGCCGCGCGGTGCCGCGCAGAGACGTCATGGCGATGATCGGCACGCGCGGGCGCTCGCGCGCCGTCAGCAGCGCGGTGGTGCCCGATTGGGTGAAGCAGCAGATCACCTTGATATCCGCCGTCTCGGCAATCTCGCGCGCGGCGGCAACGATCCCGTCGGCGACCGTGGTGCGCGCGGCGACACGCGACGCCTCTATGATCTGGCGGTAGGTCGGATCGCTCTCGACCTCGCGGGCGACATTGTCCATCGTCGTCACCGCCTCGACAGGATAGCTGCCGGCCGCCGATTCCGCCGACAGCATGATCGCATCGGCGCCCTCATATATTGCGGTGGCCACGTCGCTGACCTCGGCGCGGGTCGGGACCGGGGATTCGATCATCGACTCCAGCATCTGGGTGGCCACGATCACCGGCTTGGCGGCCTCGCGGCAGGCGCGGACAAGGCGTTTCTGGATGGGCGGCACGTTTTGAACAGGGAGTTCCACGCCCAGATCGCCGCGCGCCACCATGATGCCGTCCGAGGCGGCAAGGATGGCGTCAAAGCGTTTCACCGCAGACGGTTTCTCGATCTTAGAAAGGATCGCGGCGCGGCCCTGCGCCAGTTCGCGCGCCTCGGCCACGTCCTCGGCGCGCTGGACAAAGCTGAGCGCCAGCCAGTCCACCCCCAGCTGGCAGACGAATTCCAGGTCGTTGCGGTCCTTTTCCGACAGCGCGGCAAGGGGCAGCTCGACATCCGGGACGTTCACGCCCTTTCGGTTGCTGATCGTGCCGCCGACAACGACCTCGCAGGTGGCATGGCTGGCGCTGCATTCCGTCACCTTGAGGCGGATCTTGCCATCATTGACCAAAAGGGACGCCCCCGGCTCAAGCGCCTGGAAAATCTCGGGGTGCGGCAGGCAGACGCGAGTGCTATCGCCATCGGTCTCGTCCAGATCCAAGCGGAAGGACGCGCCGACTTCCAGCTCTTCCTCGCCCTTGGCAAAGACGCCGACGCGCAGTTTCGGGCCCTGAAGATCGGCGAGGATACAAATGGGGCTGTCCAGATCCTTCTCGACCTGCCGGATGATGCGGTGCTTCTCGCGGATCTCATCATGCTGGCCATGGCTCATGTTCAGGCGAAAGACATCGGCCCCCGCCTCGTGCAGGGCGCGGATCATGTCGTAGGTTTCCGACGCGGGGCCGAGCGTGGCGACGATCTTGACGTTGCGATGGCGTCTCATATGTGAAACTTCCTGTATTCTGGGGCCGAAGACAAGCAAACTGGCGTGGCAGGGCAAAGCCGGGCAATCGGCACGGCGCTTGTCCGAAGCTTTGCCATTCTTTTGCGCCGGGGCAAAGGGCAGACGAGGGTTTGGGGTGACATATCATCCAGTTGTCATAGACGGAGCGGACCGCAGCGGGCGCTGGATGGTGCTGTGCGATCACGCGTCGAATGAAGTGCCGGATTTCGTGAATGGCGGCTGCCTTGGTGTCAGCGCGGACGACATGGCGCGCCATATCGCCTACGATCCGGGCGCGGAGGGCGTCAGCCGCGCATTGGCCGCGGCGCTGGACGGCCCTGCGGTTTTGTCGCGCTTCTCTCGCCTCGTGATCGACCCGAACCGCGGCGAGGAGGATCCGACGCTGATCATGCAGCTATATGACGGTACGATCATTCCCGGCAATCGCGGCATTTCCGATATCGACGCGGACGAGCGTCTGCGCCGCTGCCACCGACCCTATCACGAGGCGATCATGCGCTCTGCTGCGCCGCGCCGCGCGCCGGTCATGGTGTCCATCCACAGTTTTACGCCTCAGTTGCGCGGCCGCCCGCCGCGCCCGTGGCAGATCGGCGTGCTTTATTCTACCGATGCGCGCCTTGCGCACCGCCTGCTGGCACGGCTGCGCGCCGAGCCGGACCTGAGCGTGGGCGATAATCAGCCCTATACCGGCCACCTGCCCGGCGATACCATCGCCCGGCATGGGATCGAGCGGGGGCGCCCCAACGTGCTGATCGAGCTGCGCAATGACCTGATCGAAACTGAGGCGCAGCAGCGCGCCTGGGCCGCTCGCCTGGCGCCGATCCTGTCCGAAACGCTGGCAGAGGCCGGTTTGTAAAGGAGTCGCAAGATGCCGCACGTGATCATCGAACATTCCGCTGATGCCGTTGGGGGTACGGGCCTCGACGCGCTCTGCCAGGCACTTTACCATGCGCTGGCCGGGCACGCCGCGATCCCGAAACCCGAGACACTGAAGCTGCGCACGCTGGCCGCCGGGGCGCATCTGCTGGGCACGCGCGGGCAGAGTTTTGCACATGCGACGCTGCGCCTCTTGCCGGGACGCGATGACGCGACCAAATCGGACTTGGCGCAGGTGATCCTGCGCGTGATGGAGGCCGAGATGCCCCATGTGCACAGCCTGTCGGTGGACGTCGCCGATCTGAGCCCCGCCTATACCAAGCGCGTTCTGCCTGACTGACCAAAAAGGAGAGACCATGGACGACCAGACCCGTACCGAGCTGGAGGCCGCCGCCTTTCGCGCCCTGCGCCATCACCTGATGGAAGAGCGGACGGATGTGCAGAACATCGACATGATGAACCTCGCTGGGTTCTGCCGCAACTGTCTGAGCCGCTGGTATCAGGAGGCCGCCAACGCGCGCGGCATCGAGATGTCCAAGTATGAGGCGCGTGAGATTTTCTACGGCATGACCATGGACGAGTGGAAGGCGCAGTATCAGACGGATGCCAGCGCCAGTCAGCAGGAGGCCTTTAAGACGGCCTTCGCCGAGAACGTCGAGAAGAAGCGCTGAAAACGCGATCGGACCGCGCGTTGGAGTGGTCCGACATGAGTATTTTTGCCAAGATGAAGCTGCGGGGCCGCGCTAGATTGCTGCCTTGAGGCTTTCGTCGATGTAGATTTCGCGCAGGCGCGCGGCGACGGGGCCGGGCGTGCCGGTGCCGATGCTGTCGCCGTCGATTTCCACGACCGACGTGACGAAGGCGCTGGCCGATGTAATGAAAGCCTCGTCGGCGGCCTTGGCCTCATCCAGCGTGAAACTGCGCTCTTCCACCTCCATCTGCGCCTCGCGCGCAAAACGCAGGACGGCGGCGCGGGTGATCCCGTGCAGGATGTCATTACTGAGCGCGCGGGTGATGATGCGTCCGCCCTTGATGATATAGGCGTTGTTGGACGTGCCTTCGGTGATGTGGCCATCCTCGATCATCCAGGCGTCGTCGACGCCTTCGGCCTGCGACATCATCTTGGCCATCGACGGGTAGAGCAGTTGCACCGTCTTGATGTCGCGGCGGCCCCAGCGCATGTCCGGCACCGTGATGATGCGCGCGCCGCGCTTGGCCATGGCGCTGTCCATCATGCCCGGCTTGGCCTGGGTGAAGAGGACGAGCGTCGGCTTGATCTCGTCTGCGGGATAGTGAAAATCGCGGTCGCCGGGATTGCCGCGGGTGACCTGCATGTAGATCAGCCCCTCGTCGATATCGTTGCGCTTGACCAGCTCGCGGTGGATCTCCAGCAGATCGGAGCGCGCCTCGGGGGCGGGTATCCCCAGCTCGTTCAGCGAGCGGTCGAGCCGGGTCATGTGCCCCTCGAAATCGACCAGTTTGCCATTCAGCACGCTGACCACCTCGTAGACACCGTCGGCCATCAGAAAGCCGCGGTCGAAGATCGAGACCTTGGCCTCGGTTTCGGGCAGGTAGTCGCCATTCACGTAAACGGTGCGCATTGTCATTATCCCCATAGCTCCGGCGCGGGGGGGTGCACCCCGGCGCTGTCAAATTTCAGCGGTGTGTCCCGGTCCTCGGCCAACAGAAGCGGGCCGTCAAGGTCCGTCACCATCGCGCCCTGGGCGACCAGCGTGGCAGGTGCCATCGCGAGGCTGCTGCCGATCATGCAGCCGACCATCACGCGATAACTTTGTGCCAGCGCCTCGCGGCGCAGCTCCAGCGCTTCGGTCAGGCCGCCCGTCTTGTCCAGCTTGATATTCACCACGTCATACTTGCCCTTGAGCGCAGCAAGGCTGGCGCGGTCATGGCAGGACTCATCGGCGCAGACGGGCAGGGGGCGCGCAACGCCCAGCAGGGCATCATCCTCGCCTGCGGGCAAGGGCTGCTCGACCAGCGCGACGCCAAGGCGCACCAGATGCGGCGCCAGATCGGCGTAGATATCGGCGCTCCAACCCTCGTTCGCATCGACTATGATACGTGCGTCGGGCGCGCCCGCGCGGACCGCCTCGAGGCGGGCCATGTCGTCGGGCGTGCCCAGCTTGATTTTTAGCAGTGGCCGGTGCGCATTCTTGGCCGCCTGGGCCTGCATCGCCTTGGGCGTGTCGAGCGACAGGGTATAGGCCGTGATCTCCGGCCCCGGTGCGGGCAAGCCGGCCAGCTCCCAAACCCGTCGCCCGGCGCGCTTGGCCTCCAGATCCCACAGCGCGCAGTCCAGCGCGTTGCGGGCCGCACCTGCGGGCATGGCCGCAAGGGCCGCGCGGTCCGTCACTTCGGCCGACTCGATCTGCGCCGTCACGCTCTCCAGCGTCTCGCCGTAGCGGGCATAAGGTACGCACTCGCCCCGGCCCTGATGCACCCCGTCGCTGACGGTCACCGTCAGCACCTGCGCCTCGGTGCGCGAGCCACGGCTGATGGTAAAGACCTGAGCCAGCTTGAAAACATCGCGCGTCACCGAAACATGCATGCGTCCCGCCTTTCATCGTTCCAAAAATACTCGAACTTGGGCGCGAGTTTTCCCGCGCCGAAGCCATCACATCAAAGCGCTTCCAGCGCGTCTACCAGCAGACCCGCGCCAAAACGGTAGGGGTCGGTCGCGGGCAGGTCCATGCGCTGGGCCACGTCGGCCAGGTAGTCGCGGGCCTCTTCCTCGCTCATGTGCTGGGTGTTGATCGAGATGCCAACGACGCGGCAGGCCGGATTGGCGACCTGCGCCAGCGGCAGGGCGGTGTCGCGCAACTGCTCCAGCGTGGGCAGAGTGTAGCCGGGCAGGCCGCGCATGTGACTGCGTGTCGGCTCGTGGCAAAGGATCAGCGCATCAGGCTGACCGCCATGGATCAGCGCCATGGTGACGCCCGAATAGGAGACGTGGAAGAGACTGCCTTGCCCCTCGATCATGTCCCAGTGATCGGCGTCATTGTCCGGCGTCAGATATTCGATCGAGCCGGCCATGAAATCCGCGATCACCGCGTCCAGCGGGACCCCGTCGCCGGTGATCAGGATTCCGGTCTGGCCGGTGGCGCGGAACGTGGCCTGCATGCCTCGCTCTGCCATGTCGCGCTCCATCGCCATGGCCGTATACATCTTGCCGACCGAACAATCGGTGCCGACGGGGAGGCAGCGCTTGCCTGTTCGTGGCTCGCCGTTGGCGATGGGGTATTTGACCGAAGGGACGCGAACATCGTGCAGCTTGCGGCCCGTCGCCTCGGCCACGGCCACGAGGTCAGGCTCGTCGCGCAGGAGGTTATGAAGCCCGGAGGCAATATCAAAACCCTCCTCAAGCGCCATGACCAGCACTTTCTTCCACGCCTGGCTGATGATGCCGCCGCGATTGGCGACGCCGATGACCAGCGTCTTGGCGCCGGCCTTTTTCGCCTCGAGCAGTGTCATCTCGGTCAGGCCCAGATCAGCGCCGCACCCCGGCAGGCGGAACTGACCAACGGCATTTTCAGGTCGCCAGTCGCGGATGCCGATGGCGACCTTGGCGGCCAGCATGTCGGGCGCGTCGCCCAGAAACAGAAGATATGGCGTCTCGATCATGGGCTTTTCGGTCCTTGCAGGGGCGGGCCAGCGCGGCCCGGCGTTCGGATTCGGCATCTTTTGCCGTCTTACCTAAGTTACGGCGCGGTATCACGCAAATTTATGACTGGTTGCACGGCGTCTCGTGAATTGGCGCAAGATTTTTGGTGCATGCATATAAGATCGGCGAAGAATCGACGGCCAAGTGGCTTGTCTTCGGAAGATATTGCCGAATGCTGCGCCTGCAAAACCACCTTGCATGAGTGCGGGCAATTTAATACCGATTGCGGGTATCCACACGCAACTTCATTATCGAAAAGAGATTCCTATGAGCTTTCGCCTGCAGCCGCCCGCACCCGCCCGCCCCAATCGCTGCCAGCTCTTTGGTCCGGGCTCGAATGCGAAGCTCTTCGAGAAGATGGCGACCAGCGCGGCGGATGTGATCAACATCGATCTCGAGGATTCGGTTGGCCCGAATGACAAGGATGTTGCGCGCAAGCAGACAATCGAGGCGATCAATTCTGTCGATTGGGGCAACAAGTATCTCAGCGTGCGGATCAACGGGCTGGACAGCGCTTGGTGGTATCGCGATGTGGTCGATCTGCTGGAGCAGGCCGGAGACCGGCTGGATCAGATCATGATTCCGAAAGTGGGCTGCGCGGCGGATGTCTATGCGGTCGATGCGCTGGTCACGGCGATCGAGCGTGCCAAGGGCCGCACCAAGCCGATCAGCTTTGAGGTGATCATCGAGAGCGCCGCGGGCATCGCCCATGTCGAGGAGATTGCCGCCGCCAGCCCGCGCCTGCAGGCGATGAGCCTTGGGGCGGCTGATTTCGCCGCCTCGATGGGCATGGCGACGACCGGGATCGGCGGCACGCAGGAAAATTACTACATGATTCACGAGGGGCAGAAACACTGGTCCGACCCTTGGCACTGGGCGCAGGCCGCCATCGTCGCCGCCTGCCGCACGCATGGATTGCTGCCGGTCGACGGGCCGTTCGGGGATTTCTCGGACGATGACGGCTTCCGCGCGCAGGCCCTGCGCTCGGCCACGCTGGGCATGGTCGGCAAATGGGCCATCCATCCCAAGCAGATCGCGCTGGCCAACGAGGTCTTCACGCCCACCGAAGACGCCGTCGCCGAGGCGCGCGAGATTCTGGCCGCGATGGAGAAAGCCAAGGCGAATGGCGAGGGCGCGACCGTCTACAAGGGCCGCCTTGTCGATATCGCCAGCATCAAGCAGGCGGAAGTGATCGTCCGCCAGTCCGAAATGATCGCGGCAGGCTAGGCGGCGCGCGTCAGACTGGAGCGCCTTCGGCGCGCTCTTTCCCTGCTTGCGCTGCGCGCAGCCGCGTCGGAAATCTTGCAGATTTCCAACGAATGGATATTTGAGGCAAGAAGAAGCGGGAGGGCGGCGCGCATGGGCCGCCTTTCGTGCTGTTTGGCAGGCTTAAGGAGGCATTACGCAATGGACACGCGCGCAAGGCTGGACGCATTTTTGTCCCGGGCGGTCGTGCGACAGGTGATCATCGGCGTGATCATCTTCAACGCGGTCATATTGGGGATGGAGACGTCGGCCAGCCTGATGGCGCGGTTCGGCGGGCTGATCGTGGCGCTGGACACGGCCTGCCTTACCTTTTTCGTGACCGAAATCGCGCTCAAGCTTTATGCGCGGGGCGGGCGGTTTTTTCGCGACGGGTGGAGCGTATTCGACCTGATCGTGGTCGCGCTCGCGCTGATTCCGGCGGGGCAGGCGCTGTCGGCGCTGCGTGCCTTGCGGATCTTGCGGGTGCTGCGCGTCATCTCGGTCGCGCCGCGGTTGCGGCGGGTGGTCGAGGGGTTCGTGACCGCGCTGCCGGGCATGGGATCGGTATTCTTGCTGATGGCGATCATCTTCTACATCGGTGCCGTCATCGCGACCAAGCTTTTCGCCGCTGATTTTCCCCAGTGGTTCGGCACGCTGGGCCGGTCGGGCTATACACTGTTTCAGATCATGACGCTCGAATCGTGGTCGATGGGCATCGTGCGGCCGGTGATGGACGTGCATCCCTGGGCCTGGGCTTTTTTCCTGCCTTTCATCCTGATCACGACATTTGCGGTGGTAAACCTGCTGGTCGGTCTGATCGTCAACTCGATGCAGGACGCGCATCATTCGGAGGATGCGGCCAATACCAACACCTACCGCGACGAGGTGGTTGGCCGTCTTGCCGCGATGGAGGCCAAGCTGGATGCGCTGGCCAAGGATCGGGATCGCTGAAGGCGCAGCGCAAGAATGGTGATTTGACGGCGCGACCATTCCGGCCAATGGTGCGGCACTCAGCCTTCCGGAGCCGCCATGGATAAACCTGCCTCCATTTTTACGCCCGTCCTCATCGCGGGCTGTGTTATCATGGTGATCTCTTTCGCGGTGCGCGCCTCTTTCGGCGTGTTCCAGATCCCCATCGCGGATGAGTTCGGCTGGCTGCGCAGCGAGTTCAGCCTCGCCATCGCGATCCAGAACCTTGCCTGGGGGATCGGGCAGCCGCTGTTCGGGGCGCTGGCGGAAAAGATTGGCGACAGGCGGGCGATCGTGCTGGGGGCGCTGGTCTATGCTGCGGGGCTGGTGGCATCGTCCCAAGCGGTGACGCCGGAGGCCCATCAGTTTTTTGAGATTTTCGTCGGCTTCGGCATCGCCGGCACCGGGTTTGGCGTGATCTTGGCCGTGGTAGGACGCGCCAGCAGTGATGAGCATCGCTCGATGAGCCTGGCGATTGCGACCGCTGCCGGATCTGCGGGGCAGGTCTTTGGCGCGCCGGTGGCCGAGGCGCTGCTTGGGCTGATGAGTTGGCAGATGGTGTTCATCGTTTTCGCCGGGGTGATCCTGGCGAGCCTCATGGTGCTGCCGATGATGCGCATGCCGGTTGTCGCGACCCGGTCCGAGCTGGAGGAGAGCATGGGCCAGATCCTGCGCCGCGCGATGCGCGATCCCAGCTATGCGCTGATCTTCCTGGGTTTTTTCAGCTGCGGTTATCAGCTGGCCTTCATCACAGCGCATTTTCCGGCCTTCGTGACGGAAATGTGCGGCCCGATCGTGCCGGGCGGGATGCTCTACGGCATGGGCGTTACCAGCACCTCTGCGCTAGGAGCAGTGGCAATTTCGCTGATCGGGCTGGCGAACATAGCAGGCACGCTGACGGCGGGGTATCTGGGCAAACGCTATTCGCGCAAATACCTGCTGGCAGGCATCTATGCGGGGCGCACGATCATCGCGGCGGCCTTTATACTGACACCAATCACGCCGGCGACAGTGCTGCTGTTTTCCGCCTCAATGGGCGCGCTATGGCTTGCGACCGTGCCGCTGACCTCTGGGCTGGTCGCGCATCTCTATGGGCTGCGCTACATGGGCACGCTCTATGGGATCGTGTTCTTCAGCCACCAGTTGGGCAGTTTTCTGGGTGTGTGGCTGGGCGGGCGGATGTATGACATTTATGGCGATTATACCGCTGTCTGGTGGATCGGCGTTGGCGTCGGCGCGTTCAGCGCGATCGTGCATCTGCCGATCAAGGAGACGCGGCTGGTCCCGGCCTAGCGCGTCAGATGATGGCGCAGAATACGCGCGACTTCTGCATCGTGGCTGTAGGGCAGGGCATGGCCGGCCTCGGCGACCACCTCCTGCAGGGCGGCGGCGTTCCATTCGGCCAAGGCGCCGCGCCCGTCAATTGGAATCACCTCGTCCTTTTCGGCCCAGATCACCAGAAGGGGAAGGCCCGCCTCGGCCAGTTTGCGATGCACAGCCTCGGTATTCGTGTCCAGCGCGCCCCGCAGCGAAGACAGGACGGCGGGCAGGTAGCCGCGATAGCGCAGTTGCGCGATTTGCATGTCGACGATGCCCGGCACGCCGGATGGCTGGCCCCGCTCGGCCGTGAGCGCGCGGCGCATCGAGCGGCCGTAGAATGCCAGCATCGCCCAGGTGCCAAGCAGCCCCGTGTTGGCCATCAGGCGCGAGGCCGGGCCGAGATCATGGCCGATTCCGGCAGGCGCCAGAAGGACGAGCCTGCGGATCATCGACGGGTTTTCGGCAGCAAAGCTGGGCGCGATGATGCCGCCCATCGAATAGCCGAAAAGGGTGATGTCGCCGGTCACGTTCTGGTCGGCCAAAAGATCCGACAATTGCCGCGTGAAAAAGGCCACATCCTGCGCGCCGCGGGGGTGGTCCGAATAGCCGCGCCCGTAGAGGTCGTAGATCAGGACGCGATAGCCCATATCGCCCAAGGTTTCCGCGATAGCCTCCCACACCGGCGAGGGCGTCGTCAGGCCGTGCACGCAGACCGCGACGGGGCCGGCCTCGGCGCCCAGCCAGCGGTAATGCACGCGGCCCTGGGAAAGATCGGCAAACTCGCCCGGCGCGTCACGGCGCGGTATGCGGGGGGCGCGCAGCCTCGCGCAGAAAGGGCGCAACCGCAATGAGGGCCAGGAGCGCGAGAAACGTCGTCACTGGGCCTGATCCGGTGTTAGAAGGCCCAGCGTGATGAGGTTTTGCGCCAGCCCGACCGGCCCCAGGAAGTGATGCACCTGCCACCCGCGCGCAGCGGCGGCGGCGATGTTGTCGACGCGGTCGTCGATGAAGAAGAGTGCTTCGGGCGGCAGGCCGCAATCCGTCTCGACGGCGGCATAGATGGCCGGATCGGGTTTGATCAGGCCCATTCGGCCCGAAATATAGGCACGGTCGAACTCGTGCAGAAACGGAAATTGCGCGGCGCTGAGCGGGAAGTTGTGGGCGCCGAAATTCGAGAGGGCAAAGACGGGCATATCATGGGCCTTCATCGTCCGAAGCATCCGCACCGAATGATCGATGGCGGGCTGGGCCATCTGGCACCAATGATCGCGGAAATGCAGAAGTTCGTTGGCGAAATCCGGATGGGCCTCTGCCATGCGCTCGGCCTCTTCGCCGAAATGGGCGCCGGCGTCGATGCGGTTCATCATTGCCGCAATGTCGACCGCGGCGAACATCGCGCGGCGGCGGGCCGCTCCGCAAAGGCCGTCGAAATAGCGCTCGGGCTGCCATTCGATCAGCACGTTGCCGATGTCGAATATGACGGCGCGGGGCGTCACCGGCGATAGCGTGCTGTCGGGCGTGCTCCGCCGCGCCGCTGTTCGCGCCACAGCATGTAAAGGCCCGAGCCGATGATCAGTGCGATGCCGACCCATGCATTTGCGCTGGGCCATGTGTCAAAGAACACGGCGCCCCAGAAGATGGCGACCGGCATCGCGACGTACTCGAAAGGTGCGGCAAAGGCGGCCTCGCTCAGCCGGTAGGCCTGGGTGATGAGCCAGCTGCCGCCAACGCCGGCGATGCCCAGCATGACGATCACCCAGAGGTCCGGGGTGTCGATGGGCGCCCAGGCGCGCAGAAGGAAGGACAGCGCAGGATGCGCGCCCGTCTCGAACCGGCCGTCCCCGATAAGCAGGCCGATCACGGCGCTGGAGATCAGGAAGGTGAAGATGACATAGATCGTCATGGTCGCCGCGCTTTCGGTGTCGCGGATCTTGCGCGTGACCATGTGCATCGCCCCATAGAGGACGGCCGCGATGGCCGGGAGGAGCGAGGCGATCTGGAACGCTTCGGTCCCCGGCTGCACGATGAGCAGCACACCGACCAGCCCCACTAATATCGCGGCCCAGCGGCGCGGGCCGACCGTTTCCTTGAGAAAGATCACCGACATGACCGCTATGGCCAGCGGCGAGATGAAGAAGATCGCGACGGCATCCGCGATCGGCAGCGCCGCGAGGCCCAGAAAAAGGCACACATTGGCGCAGACGATAAAGCAGCCGCGCAGCAGATGCGCCCCCGGCCTGCGGGTGTGGAAGACCCGCAAGCCCCCGCTGAAGGGCATGATGAAGGCAAGGAAGACCGTCAGGCTGACCAGCGAGCGCAGCAACACGATCTGGTGCAGCGCATAGTCCTCGCTCAATAGTTTGATGCCCAGATCCACAAAGGAAAAACACAGGATCGCCGCCATCGCGCAAAAGGCGCCAATGGTATTGTTGGCCGGAGCGGCGAGGACGGTCATGCGAAGCGGCCTTTCAGGGGGCGAGGCTGCGGGCCTGCCGGACGGCCCGCTCGAGCGCGTTCAGAAAGCGCGAGCGATCCGCCTTTGTAAACCCCTTGCCGCCGCCCTGGCGGAACGGATCGGCAGCGCGGAGATCCGTCATCAAATCGCGCGTGGCCAGGACGTTGCCGATATTGGCTGCGGTCAGCGGCTCGCCATTATGCTTGAGCACTAGCGCGCCGGCTTCGACGCATTTTGCCGCCAAGGGGATGTCTCCGGTGACAACGACATCGCCTTTGCCGGCGCGCTCGGCGATCCACATATCGGCGATGTCCGGGCCATCCGGCACGATGATCGTCTGGACCAGCGGATGGGGCGAAGGGCGTAATCCGCCGTTCGAGACGATATAAACGGTGAGGCCATGCCGCGTGCCGACGCGGATCGCCTCATCCTTGACGGGGCAGGCATCGGCATCGACATAGATCATCGCGGGCCGGCCCCCGTGGAAAACGTGTGTTTTCCACGCCGCTTTCCGCGATGAAAGCAGGCGCCCATCATTTGGCGCCTGCTTTGTCTGCCTTGCGGCCTACCTTGTATTCCTCTGGAATCGGCATGCGGTTGAACGCGTCAAGCCCGGCGATCTTGTAGGCCTCGGCCAGCGTCGGGTAGTTGAACGTGTTCTGCACGAAGTAATCGACCGTGCCCTTCAGGTTCAGCACCGCCTGCGCGATGTGAATGAGCTCGGTCGCGCCTTCGCCGACGATCTGAACGCCCAGAACACGGCGGGTCTTCAGCGAAAACAGCATCTTCAGCATCCCGTGCTCCAGCCCCATGATATGGCCTCGGCTCGTCTCGCGAAAGCGCGCGACGCCGACCTCATAGGGAATGCCGCGCTCGTTCATTTCCTCTTCGGACATGCCGCAGGTGCTGATCTCGGGGACCGAGTAGATGCCATAGGGAAACCACGGGCTTTCGGGCAGGGTGGGGGTGTCCAGTGCGTGGCAGGCCGCGATGCGCCCTTGCTGCAGCGAGGTGGAGGCGAGGCTTGGATGGCCGATCACGTCGCCCGCCGCGTAGATATGGGGCACCTTCGTCTGGTAGGTCTTGCGCTCGACCTCCAGCCGGCCGCGATGGTCCGTGATGAGGCCCGCCTTGTCGAGGCCCAGCCGCGCCGTCGCGCCCATGCGCCCGGCGGCAAAGAGCAGCATGTCGCTGCGCACATGGCGGCCGTTTTCCAGCGCGACCTCGATATGGCGGCCCGCATCCGTAATACTCTCGATGGGCGAGCCGAGGCGCAGATCGACGCCGTTCTCGCGGATCTGGTGGGTGAAATCCTCAACGATGGCGTGGTCGATGAAATCGAGGAAGGTCTCGCGCGGCTCGATCAGGGTCACCCGCACATCGAGCGCCGAGAACATCGTGGCGTATTCCACCCCGATCACGCCCGCGCCGATCACCGTCAGGCTGCGCGGGATCGTCTCCAGTTTCAGGAATTCGTCACTGTCCAGCACCGTGGTGCCGTTGAAGGGGCAGCTGTCCGGCCGATAGGTC
This sequence comes from Roseovarius roseus, assembly GCF_043355935.2. Taxonomy (NCBI): domain Bacteria; kingdom Pseudomonadati; phylum Pseudomonadota; class Alphaproteobacteria; order Rhodobacterales; family Roseobacteraceae; genus Roseovarius; species Roseovarius roseus. The sequence goes on from NZ_JBHFPE020000007.1 coordinate 43,078, forward strand.
TTGGTGCCCGTGGCGATCAGGAACTTGTCGGCGGACAGGCGCGTGGTCTGCCCCGCATCCACCTGCACCTCGATCTCTTTCGGCCCGACAAACGTGGCCATCCCATAAAGCGTTTCGACATGGTTACGGTTGAACTGATGCTCCAGCACATCGACCTCGTAATCGACGGTCTTGTGCAGGCGCGCCTGCAGATCCTCGGCGCCGATATCGTCCTTGACCCGGTAGGAGCGCCCGTAAAACCTGCGCTCACGCCAGCCCGAGAGGTTCAGCACCGTTTCGCGCAGCGTCTTGGACGGGATCGTGCCGGTATGGGCCGAAACACCCCCCAGCCTCTCCTTGCGGTCGATCACCAGCACCCGGCGGTTCAGCTTGCCAGCCTGGATCGCGGCCGCGCGGCCCGCGGGGCCGGATCCGATGATGATCAGATCGTAGCGATCCACATGGTCATCCCGCATAAAGGGCCTCGGCGTGAAATGTCACGTGATCCTCCATGAAGGATGAGACGAAGAAATAGCTGTGATCATAGCCGGGCTGCATCCGGATGATGCTTTGCTGGCGGCGCTTGGCGGCGGCCTCGGCCAGCGTTTCGGGGCGCAGTAGGTCAAGGAACTGATCGGAGGTCCCGGTATCCACCAGCATCGGCCCGTCAAAGCCCTGTTCCGCCATCAAAAGGCTGGCATCATGCGCGGCCCATTTGCCCTCGTCCTTGCCCAGATAGCCGGTGAATTGCTTGCGGCCCCAATCGCTGTTTGTGGGATTGCAGATGGGCGAGAAGGCCGAGACCGAACGGTAGAGCCCCGGCAGGCCCATCGCCAGCGTCAGCGCGCCGTGCCCGCCCATTGAGTGGCCGGTGATCGACTGCCGCTCCAGATCCACGGCGAACTCGGCGCCGATCAGCGTGGGCAGCTCCTCTGCGATGTAATCCCACATCTGGAAATGCTTGGCCCACGGCTCTTGCCGGGCATTCAGGTAGAACCCCGCGCCTTGCCCCATGTCGAACGCCTCGTCGTCGGCCACCCCATCGCCGCGCGGTGAGGTGTCTGGGAAGACCAGCGCTATGCCCTGCTCGGCGGCCCAGCCCTGCGCGCCGGCCTTGGTCATGGCGTTCTCATGGGTGCAGGTCAGGCCCGAAAGGTACCACAGCACCGGCACCGGGCCATCCTTTGCCTCGGCGGGCAGAAAGAGGCCAAATGTCATGTCAGTGCCTGTCGCCTCGGACGCGTGGGTATAGACACCCTGAATGCCCCCGAAACAGGCGTGTTCCGATTTCGTCTCCATCGCGGCGCTCCTCTTGATGTCCTTGTCTCACATAGATGCTTAACAGCCGGTTGCGCGCTGCGAAACGGCTAAAAGCCTGCCCTAGTAGAGCGGTTGCACCCAGCCGATCACCAGCGATACGGTCACGGCCGCCAGCACCGTCGAGATCAGGATCGAGGTCGAGACGCGCTGCGGCGCGACCCCGTAATGCTGCGCCAGCATGTAGACATTGCCCGCCACCGGCAGGGACGCCGCCGCGATCATCACTGCCGCCGCATAGGGCGCCACGTCAAAGACCAAAAGCGCGGCGATGGCGACGGCGGCGGGGTGCAACACCAGTTTGCAAAAACTCAGCCAGCCCGCCGCATACGGCCGCTCGGCAGATTTGCCCGCCAGCGACGCGCCGATGGCAAAAAGCGCGCCGGGCGTTGCCGCGCCGCCAAGGATGATCAGAAACTCGTTGACCGGGCCGGGAATGGGCAGGCGCAGGGCCGACCATGTCAGGCCCAGCACGATCGACACGATCATCGGGTTCTTCAGCAGGCCGATGCCCACGACCCCCAGCACCGCAGGCCGCATCCGCCCGTCGCGCGAGCCGGTGATCACGATCACGATCAGCGCGCCAAAGACGATCAGATCGACCGCCAGCACCATCATCACCGAGACGATCGCCGCCTCGCCCATCAGCATGGCCAGCATGGGAATGCCCAGAAACCCCACATTGCCGATCACAGCACATTGCGCCTCGATGGCGGCCTCCTCGGCGCGGCAGCCGCGCAGGATCGCGGCGCCCGTGGCCAGCACATATATCACTGCCGAGCCGCTGAGATAGGCCAGCACGAAAGGCAGATCGAACACCTCGCGCAGGCTGAGATTGGCCGAAAAGCGCAGGAGCATGGCCGAGAGCGCGAAGTAGAACACGAATTTCGTGAGGTAAGCCGTCGCTTGTGGCGTAAAAAACCCGCTGCGCCCCGCGCCGTATCCCAGCGCGATGATCATGAAGAACGGCAGGGTCTGGATGAAAATCGCGGCCATGCCCCTTGGTAGCAGGCGGGCAGGCGGCGTCAATTGCGGCGCGCTTGCATCGGGGATGCTGCGCGCATTAGGTTGGCGCAAAATTCGGGACAGCAACATGACAGCACGGAGCGGCGAGATCCGAAGAGGGCGCAAGTTCGATCAGGTGCTGGACGGCGCGCGCGAAGTATTCATGCGCGACGGTTTTGACGGAGCCAATGTCGACGACATCGCGCGCGTGGCCGGCGTCTCCAAGGCGACGCTCTACAGCTATTTCTCGGACAAGAGGGTGCTTTTCTCCGAGGTGGCGCGGATAGAGTGTGACCGGCAGGCCGCCTCCGCCATGGCCGAAATCGATCCCGCCGCCCCGGTCGAGACGTCGCTGCGCGAGCTGGCGGACCGGATCACGCTTTTCTTCCTGTCGGATTTCGGGCAGCAGATCTACCGCATCTGCGTGGCCGAGAGCCATCGCTTTCCCGAGCTGGGCCAGAGGTTCTATGCCTCCGGCCCCCGGATGCTGGTCCAGCGGCTGGGCGCGGTCCTCGATGGGTATGTCCAGCGCGGCGCGCTGGTGATCGAGGATATCGACCTGGCGGCCAATCAACTGGCCGAGCTGTGCAAGACCGAGCTCTTCTCGCGCCGCCTTTGCGGCATCGGTGAGAGCCCGTCGGAAGAGGATATTCGCCGCGTCTCGGGCGCCGCGGTTACCATGTTCATGGCGCGCTACGCGGCCAGGTGAGGCGCCGATTGCCGCTATCCGCACTCGACAAGGGACCCCGTCGCCCCATATCAAGTCAGTCCCGACCTTCGAGCCTGCGCAAAGGACCCCTTGTCATGAAAAATGCCTTCGTCCTCCTGTCCCTCATGGCGGTTCTCGCCTCTCCCGCCATCGCGCAGGAGGGCAGTGAAGCGGCAGAGCGGCCGCCACGCCCCGTCAAGCTGATGACGCTGGAGAAGGGCGCGGGCATGATGGAGCGCGAGTTCTACGGCCGCGTCCGGGCGCGCGAAACGGTGGATCTGGCCTTTCAGGTCAGCGGGCAGGTGACGCAGTTTCCGGTTGCCGAAGGCGCGTCGCTGGAGAAGGGGGATCTGATCGCGCAGCTTGACCTGACGGCGTTCGAGCGCGAGGTGGCGCGCGCGCAGGTCGATCTGGAAAAGGCGCAGCGCGATGTCGAGCGGCTGTCGAAACTGGCTGGGAGTGCCGTCTCCGAGGTCGAGGTGCGCAACGCGCGCACCACCGCCGATCTGGCCCGCATCCGCGCCGAAGAGGCGCAGGAGGCGCTTGAGGACGCGACGCTGACATCGCAATTCGACGCGCTGGTCGCGCGGCGCGAGGTCGCCAATTTCACCACCGTCGCCGCGGGCGAGCCGGTGGTCCTTTTGCATGACATGTCCGAGCTGCGCGTCGATGTGTCCGTCCCCGAGGTGCTGTTCCGGCGCGGGCGCTCGCAGGAAGTGGCCTTTTCGGCGACGTTTCCCGGCACGGACGAGAGCTTTCCGCTGGTCCTGCGCGAGTTCGAGGCCGAGACGGCCGATGTTGCCCAGACCTATGAAATCACGCTGGGCTTTCCGGGCGACGTGCCCGAGTGGGTTCTGCCCGGCGCGTCGGTCACCGTGACGGCCCGCGCGGACCGGATGGAGGGCGATCAGATGCTGGTCCCCGACACGGCGCTGACCTTCGACGCGGATCGCCAGCCTGGGCTGATGGTGTTTGATCCCGCCGAGGAGGGCGCCGATCAGGGCACTGTCGTCTGGACGCCCGTCACCATCCAGATGCGAGACGACACGCGCGTGCATGTGACCGAAGGCCCGGAGCCGGGCATTGAAATCGTCGCTGCTGGCGCGGCGCAGCTGCGTGACGGGCAGAAGGTCCGGCGGTTCAAGGGGCTGACGCAATGAGCCTCGGAATTGCCCGCGGCGCCATCGCGCGGCCTTTGCTGACATGGATCCTGATGCTGGGCTGCCTCTTGGGCGGTGTCTGGGGTTTCGCCACGATCGGGCGGCTCGAGGATCCGGCCTTTACCATCAAGAACGCCATCGTCATCACGCAATACCCCGGCGCCAGCGCGGCCGAGGTCGCCCGCGAGGTGTCCGAGCCGCTGGAATCGGCCATTCAGAAGATGGCCGAGGTGGACACGATCACCTCGTCCAACAAGCCCGGCATCAGCCGGATCGACGTTGAAATCGCCAGCACCTATGACGGAAGCGAGCTGCCGCAAGTCTGGGACCGCCTGCGCGCCCGCGTCACCGATGCGCGCGGTGCGCTGCCGCCCGGCGCGGGCACGCCGCTGGTCAATGACACGTTCGGGGATGTCTACGGCATCTTCCACGCGGTCACGGCCCCCGGTTTTTCGGATGCCGAAATCCACGACATCGCGGATTTCCTGCGGCGCGAGCTTCTGTCCGTGGACGGCGTGGCCGATGTGGTTCTGGCGGGCCTGCCCGAAGAGGCGATCTTCGTCGAGCCGGACAGCGCCATCGCCGCCAATCTGGGCGTGCCGCCCGACGCCATCCAGGGCGCCATCCGCGAGGTGACCGCCGTGGTCGCTGCAGGTGCTGCCGAGCAGGCGGGCCAGAACATCCGCATCGATGCGCCCTCGGGCTCGACCAGCGTCGATGCCATCCGCGATCTGACCATCGGCGTCAGCGGCGAGTTGATCGGCCTGACTGACTTTGCCACCGTCACGCGCGGGCGGGTCGAGAACCCGTCGATGATCATCCGCCATGACGGGCAAGAGGCGTTCACCATCGGCATCTCGGGCAAGGAGGGATTGAACATCGTCGATGTCGGCGCGCGCGTCGATGCGCGCCTTGCCCGGCTACAATCGGACATCCCCGTCGGTGTCGATCTGCATCCCATCTACCAGCAGCATGTGGTGGTTGATGAGGCGTCCTCGGCCTTCCTGCTGAACCTCGCCATGTCGGTCCTGATCGTGATTGTGGTGCTCGCGCTCTTCATGGGCTGGCGCGCCGCGGTGGTGGTGGGCGTGACGCTGCTGCTGACCGTGGTCGGGACCGTGTTCTTCATGGCCATTTTCGGGATCGAAATGCAACGTATCTCGCTGGGCGCGCTAATCATCGCCATGGGGATGCTGGTGGACAATGCCATCGTTGTGGCCGAAGGCATGCAGGGCGACATGGCCGAGGGTAAATCCGCCCCCGACGCCGCCGAGCGGACCGCGGACAAGACGCAGATCCCGCTCCTCGGGGCAACGGTGATCGGCATCATGGCCTTCGCCGGGATCGGCCTCAGCCCGGATGCCACGGGCGAATTCCTCTTCTCGCTCTTTGCCGTCATCGGCATATCGCTGCTCCTGTCCTGGGTGCTGGCGATCACGGCAACGCCCCTCCTCGGGCATTACCTCTTCAAGGTCGGCGAAGGCGAGGCGGGCGGCGCCTACAAGGGGCCGGTCTTCCGCGCCTATGGGGCCCTCTTGCGGGGCGCGATCCGGCTGCGCTGGCTGGTGATCACGGGACTGATCGTTCTGACCGCCGCCTGCTATTGGGGCTTTGGACAGGTCAAGCAGCAGTTCTTTCCCGACAGCAACACGCCGCTTTTCTACGTGCATTACAAGCTGCCGCAGGGCGGCTCGATCCAGGCAACTTCTCGCGACATGCAGATCATTGAGGAGTGGCTGGCCGAGCGCCACGATGTCGTCTCGGTCTCGACCTTCGTCGGCGGCGGTGCGTCGCGCTTCATGCTGACCTACTCCCCCGAGGAAAACCTGCCGACCTATGGCCACCTCATCATCCGCACCGAAGCCCTGGAGCAGATCCCGCCCCTGCGCACCGATCTGGAGGCGTTCGGACGCGCCAACCTGCCCGAGGGCGAGTTCCGCACCGAGCGCCTTGCCTTTGGCCCCGGCGGCGGCGCGCCCATCGCGGCGCGCATCTCGGGCGCGGATGCCGATGTGTTGCGGCGTCTCGCATCTCAGGTAGAGGACCGCATGCGCGGCGCCAGCGACCGCCTGCAGGACCTGCGCACGGACTGGCGCGAGCGCGAGATGGTGATCCGCCCGCTCTATGACGATGGCCGCGCCAAGACGGCGGGCGTCACCCGCAGCGATCTGGCCAGCGCGCTGCAATACGCGACCGACGGCGCGTCCGCTGGGACTTACCGCGAAAACTCGCGCCTCATCCCCATAGTGCTGCGCACTCCGGGGGCGGATGGCGCAGATGGCTCGCGCCTCGTGGGTCAGCCGGTCTACTCCACCGCCGCGGGCAGCTTCATCCCGCTGGAACAGATGATCGACGGGTTCGACTATGCCGCCGAGGATACGCTGTTTCAGCGCCGTGGCCGCCTACCGACGATCACCGTCATGGCGGGCGTGCCCGCAGGCGTCAATTCGGCCGAGATCTTCGGAAACATCCGCGGCCCGGTCGAGGCGCTGGACCTGCCGGAAGGCTACAGCCTCGAATGGGGCGGCGAGTATGAAAACTCGACCGAGGCGCAAACCTCGCTCGGCTCACGCCTGCCCGTCTCGCTGCTGATCATGGTCCTGATCTCGATCTTCCTCTTCGGCAAGCTGCGCCAGCCGCTGATCGTCTGGCTGCTGGTCCCGATGTCGGTCAACGGCGTGACGATCGGTTTGCTGGCAACGGGCCTGCCGTTTTCATTCACCGCGCTTCTGGGCCTTCTCAGCCTTTCGGGCATGCTGCTGAAAAATGGTATCGTCTTGGTCGAGGAGATCGACCTCACCCGCGCCGATGGCGTGCCGTTCAGCCGCGCCGTGGTTGAGGCGTCCACCTCGCGCCTGCGGCCCGTCATGCTGGCAGCGATCACCACGATCCTCGGGATGGTCCCGCTTCTCTGGGACGCATTCTTTGCGTCGATGGCGGTCACCATCATGGGTGGCCTCGGCTTTGCCAGCATCCTCACGCTGATCGCGGCGCCGGTTCTTTACTACATGATGTTCCCCGCTGCCCGCCGCGAAGAGGCCGAGGCCAGCTAAAGAAAACGGGCGCCTGCTGTCAGCGGCGCCCGTTCTTCTTGCTGAAAATATCCTCGCCGGAGGCTCCCCGCCAGCAAACCGCGTCTAGCCCAGCTCTTGCAGCCGTGCCAGCGCCGCGCGCAATGTCTCGGCCTCTTCCTCGCGCAGGGCCAGGTTCTCGCGCGCCTCTACGACCACCTCTTCGGGCGCGGAGGCCACGAATTTGGGGTTGTTCACACGCCCCTTCAGCCCGCCGATCTCCTTGTCGAGCTTGTCCAGCGTCTTCTCCAGCCGCGCCTTTTCGGCGTCGACGTCGATGATATCGGCCAGCGGCAGGCCAAAGATGCCGCCCTCGACTGCAACCGTAGCGCAGCCCTTGGGGAAGGCATCCACATGGTCCAGCCCTTCAACGCGCGCGAGGCGCAGGATCATCGCCTCGTTACGCTCCCAGGCGGCGCGGCCGGCATCATCAAGCGAGGTGGCCAGCAGGGGGATTTTCAAACCCGCAGGCACATGCATCTGCGCGCGCGCGCTGCGCACCGCGTCGATCAGGGAAATCACCCAGTTCATCTCGCGGTCCGCCGCCGCATCCACGGCCTCGGCGCGATAGCTCGGCCAGTCGGCGTGGATCAGCATCTTGTCACGCTTGCCCAGACTGCCCCACAGCTCTTCGGTGACGAAGGGCATGATGGGGTGCAGGAGGATCAGGCACTGGTCGATCACCCAGGCCATCGTCTCCTGCGTCTCGCGCTTGACCGCATCGGTGCCGTCCATCAACAGCGGCTTGGAAAATTCGACATACCAGTCGCAGACCTTGCCCCAGACAAAGACATAGAGCGCATTGGCCGCGTCGTTGAACCGATAGGCCTCCAGCGCGGCATCCACCTCGGCGCGCACCTTGGCGGTCTCGCCGATGATCCACTTGTTGACCGTCTCGTTCGGGGTCGGAAGAGCATCAACAGAATACGCATCGCCCAGATCAGCCGGGGTGGCACCATTCATCTCGGCAAACCGCGCGGCGTTCCAAAGCTTGGTGCCGAAGTTGCGATAGCCCGCGATGCGGCTGGTGCTCAGCTTCAGGTCACGCCCCATCGCCGCCATCGCGGTCAGGGTAAAGCGCACGGCATCCGTGCCGTATTCTTCGATCAGCTCCAGCGGGTCCAGTACATTGCCCAAGGACTTGGACATTTTCTTGCCCTTCTCGTCGCGGACGAGAGCGTGGACATAGACATGGGAAAACGGCTTCTGCCCGACCACGGCATATTGCATCATCATCATCCGGGCGACCCAGAAGAAGATGATGTCGAACCCGGTGATGAGCGTCGATGTCGGGAAGTATCGCTCCAACTCGGGCGTCTTTTCGGGCCAGCCCAGCGTGCCGATGGGCCAGAGGCCGGAGGAGAACCAGGTATCCAGCACATCCGCATCGCGCCAGACGGGGTAGACCAGCTGCGTCGGGTCCTGGCTGGCAACATATTCCGCCAGGCTCTCGGCCAGCCGATGCATCGCCTCCTCGCGGCTCGCCACTTCGACAAGGCGTGCGTGGTTCAGCGGTGTCGGCAGGCCCGCCAGCACATCGGCAAACTTGTCCCCCAGCGCATCGAAATCGGGCGCGGCATGATAGCGGTCGGTGCCGGGCGCCATGGACTGATCCCACAGAAGGCGCTGCATCTCGACCAGATCGAGCGCGCCGTCGCCTTCGTCATCGCGGAACGCCCCGCGTTCCAGGTCGAGCCCGTACCAGACCGGAATCTGGTGCCCCCACCAGAGCTGGCGCGAGATGCACCACGGCTCGATATTCTCTAGCCAGTGGAAATAGACCTTCCGGTCGCTCTCGGGCATGATCGTGACCGCGCCCGAGCGGACAGCATCAATCGCCGGCTGCACGATCTGCGCCGTGTCGACGAACCACTGGTCGGTCAGCATCGGCTCGATCACCACCTTCGAGCGGTCGCCGAAGGGCTGCATGATCTGCTTGGCCTCGACCAGCGGCACCAGCACATCCTCGCGCGCCTCGCCGCCCTCCTCGGGGGCCAGAGGCTTGGTGGCGGCGGACCCCAGACGCGGATCATGCGCCTGCGTCATCACGGCAAGGCCTTCGTCGGTGATCTCTTCGATCACACGCTTGCGCGCCTCGAACCGGTCCAGCCCGCGCAGGTGATCGGGCACGAGGTTGATCGTATCGACCTCGGCCTCGTCCAGCGTCCGCTCGCCGCGCGCCACCTCCATCGCGGTGGCAGCGGCCTCGGCATATGGCGCGCCGTCATCACGCATCTGCGCGCGCGTGTCCATCAGGCGATAGCAGGGGATGCCGCCGCGCTTGGCCACGGCGTAGTCGTTGAAATCATGCGCGCCGGTGATCTTGACCGCGCCCGAGCCGAAATCGGGGTCGGGATATTCGTCTGTGATGATGGGAATGAAACGGCGATGCTCTTTTGGCCCCACCGGGATCTCGCACATCTGGCCGACGATAGATGCATAGCGCGCGTCCGACGGGTGCACCGCGACAGCGCCATCGCCCAGCATCGTCTCGGGGCGCGTCGTCGCGATGGAAATGTAATCGCGCGTCTCGCGGAAGATCACGTTCCCGTCTTCGTCTTTTTCCAGATATTCATAGGTCGCGCCATTCGCGAGCGGATACTTGAAGTGCCACATATGGCCAGCAACATCCACATTCTCGACCTCCAGATCGGAAATCGCCGTTTCGAAATGCGGGTCCCAGTTGACCAGCCGCTTGCCGCGATAAATCAGCCCCTTGTCATACATGTCGACAAAGACCTTGATGACGGCGTCGTGGAAATTGGGGCCGTTGCCCTTGTCCGGATCGCCCGCCGCGCCGCCCATGGTGAAGGCTTCGCGCGACCAGTCGGCAGAGGCACCGAGGCGTTTCAGCTGGCCGATGATCGTGCCGCGCGACTTGACCTTCTGCTGCCAGACGCGCTCGATAAAGGCGTCGCGGCCCATCTGGGCGCGGGTCGGCTCGCCATTGGCGGCCATGTCACGCTCGGTCACCATCTGAGTGGCGATGCCGGCATGGTCCGTGCCCGGCTGCCACAGCGTGTCGAACCCGCGCATGCGGTGCCAGCGGACCAGAATATCCTGCAGCGTGTTGTTGAACGCATGGCCCATATGCAGACTGCCCGTGACGTTGGGCGGCGGGATCATGATGCTGAACGGCTCGGCTCCGGGGGACGCGTTCGCGCCCGCTTTGAAGGCGCCGGATGTCTCCCACGCCTCATAGAGCCGCTGCTCGGCCTCGGCCGCATCGAATGTCTTTTCCATCGCCATGGGAGTGCTCCTTTTCGCCTTGCGCTTGGCTTAGCCAATTCGCCGCCCAAGGGGAAGCCCGGGCTGCGGGCCTGCGCTGAAATCAAGGCTGGCCCCGCGCGGCGCGCTGGCGTTCAATGGCGCGGTGCGGCGACAGGTAGCGACGGAGGCATTGATGCATGAAATGACAGCGGTCCTGCTGGACGGGAAGGGCGGCGCGCGGCATATCGCGGCAGAGGGAGCCGCGACGCAGGATCTGCCCGACGGCGCGTCGATCTGGGTACATGTGCATCAGTCACCGGGCGAGGATGGCGCCTGGCTGAAGGCGCTGGCCGGGGATGACATCATCGCCAGTGCGCTGTTGGCCGAAGAGACGCGCCCGCGCTGCACGCTCTATCAGGGCGGGGTGCTGATGAACCTGCGCGGCGTCAACCTGAACCCTGGCGAGGATCCCGAGGATATGGTCAGCCTCCGCATCTGGGCGGGGCCGCACCGCATCGTCACGCTGACGCGCCGCCCCAGCCAGGCGGTGCTGGACCTGCTCCGGCATTGCGAGCGCGGCACCGGCCCGGCCGCCCCGTCAGAGGTGATCGCGCAGCTGGCCCTCAGGCTGGCCGACCGGGCCGAGCCGGTGGTGGCGGACCTCAATGAGCGCATCGACGATCTGGAGGACCAGGTCGATAGTGGCTCCATCGCGCCGCCCCGGCGCGAACTGGCCGAGATCCGCCGCGTCGCGATTCAGCTGCGGCGCTACATGTTTCCCCAGCGCGACGCGCTGAGCACGCTGGAAATCGAGCCGCTCCCGTGGATCGATGCGTTGCAGCGCAGCGCCCTGCGCGAGGCGACCGAGCGGGTCACGCGCCTTGCCGAAGAGCTGGACGCGATCCGCGACCGCGCGCAGGTGGTGCATGACCATATCAGCGACGCGCGCGCCGAGGCGATGAATCGGCAGATGCTGCTTTTGTCCGTGGTCACCGCCGTCTTTCTGCCGCTGGGCCTGATCACAGGCCTCTTGGGTATCAATGTGGGCGGGATACCGGGCGCGGGGGCGTCCTATGCCTTCTGGATCGTTTGCATTCTGCTGGTCGGTCTGGGCGGTGTCCTGCTGGGCCTCTTTGCGCGCCTCGGATGGCTGACGCGGCGCTAGGCTGCAGCCGCTTCGTCATGGGTATTTTTACCAAGAAAAAGCCGGGGCCGTGCTCGGTGACTTGAGCCGGCAGGGCTGATGCGACATCGTTTGCGGGGGCGGGGACGAAGGAGGCTGTCATGTCGTTGCGCAGGTGGATCCGGCGGTTATACGAAAAACTGCTGCCGGGCGGCCAAGAGCATCTGCGCGCCGGGCGCGAGGGCGGTCATGCGCGGCGGGGCCCGATTGCGCATGTGGTTATTCTGGACGGCACGATGTCCTCGCTGGTGCCCGGGGACGAGAGCAATGCAGGGCGCATCTATCGCATCCTTTCGCGGCGGCGGGGCACGCATCTGAACCTTTATTACGAGGCCGGGCTGCAATGGCAGGACTGGCGCAGCACGCTGGGCGTGATGATGGGGCGCGGAATTCATCGGCAGATCCGGCGCGCCTACGGCCATCTGGCCAGTCGCTACCGGCCCGGCGACACGATCTATCTGATCGGATTTTCGCGCGGGGCTTATGCCGTGCGCTCATTGGCCGGGGCCATCGAAACCGTGGGCCTCTTGCGCCAGGAAGAGGCGATGGAGCGGAACGTGTTGCTGGCCTGGCGTTATTATCGCACGCCGCCCTCGCCAGACGTGCTGCGCGCGCATCGCCGCGCGCGGTGCCATGACGCGGTGCCGATCGAGATGGTCGGCGTCTTTGATACGGTCAAGGCGCTGGGCCTCCGCCTGCCGATCCTCTGGCGCTGGGGGGCGGCCTCTTACGAGTTTCATTCGCATGAACTCGGGGAATCCGTCCGCCACGGGTATCATGCGCTGGCGCTTGACGAAACGCGCGTCGCCTACCGCCCCGTGTTGTGGTGGACGGTCCCCGACACCTGCAAGGATGTGCAGCAGGTGTGGTTTCGCGGCGCGCATGGCGATATCGGTGGGCATCTGATGGGGTTTGAGCCGGCGCGGCCCTTGGCCAATATCCCACTGGTCTGGATGCTGGAGCGGGGCGCGGAGGCGGGGCTGCCGCTACCCGAGGATTGGCGGGACGGCGTGGATTGCGATGTGCGCGCGCCGTCGGTGGGCACATGGCGCGGCTGGGGCTGGCTTTTCCTGCTACGTGCGCGGCGGGAGATCGGCGGGGATCCATCGGAGGCGGTGCATGAAACGGTGCGAAACGACACAGCGCCGCCCATAGGACAGGGCGGCGCTGCGCTGTGACTGCGGCAGACGTCAGGCGACGTCGCGCAATTCGACCTTGGGCGTGACACCTAGGGCGTGGCAGATGTCGCGCGTCAGTTCGGGCTTGTTCAGCGTGTAGAAATGCAGATCCTCCACCCCATGATCCATCAGTTTCGAGCACATCTCGGTGGCATGGGCGATGGCCAGAAGATCGCTGCGGTCGTCCCGCTCGGCGGTGGTGAAGGCGGCGTCCAGCCAGTCGGGAACGGTGGTGCCGCAGGACTGCGCAAAGCGGCGCGCGCCCTGCCAGTTCTCGATCGGAAAGATGCCGGGGATGATCGGCTTGTCGATACCTGCCGCTGCGCAGCGATCGCGAAAGCGCAGGAAGGTGTCCGCGCTGAAGAAGAACTGCGTGATCGCCTCGTCCGCGCCCGCCTCGAACTTGCGCTTGAGATATTCGACATCCGCGCCCGCATCTGCGGCCTCGGGATGGATCTCGGGGTAGGCGCCAACCCGGATGGTGAACTGGCCCCGCTCCTTGAGCGCGCTGATCAGCTCGCAACTGTCCTTGAAGCCATCCTCATGCGGCTTGAAACCGCCGCTGTCCTTGGGGGCATCACCGCGCAGCGCCACGATCTCGCGCACCCCGGCGGCGTGGAATTCATCGGCAATCCCCATCGTCTCATCCTTGGAGGCGTTGACGCAGGTCAGATGTGCCGCGACATTGAGGCCGGTCGCGCCGTGCAGGGTGCTGACCGCCTCGCGCGTCAGCGTGCGGGTGGTGCCGCCGGCGCCATAGGTGACCGAAACAAAGCGCGGCTGCAGCGGGGCCAGCGTGTGCACGGTATCCCAAAGGCGAAACGACGCCTCAAGCGATTTCGGCGGGAAGAACTCGAAGGAGACATTGGGTGCGGTCATGGCTGATTTCCTGTCTAAGGTGTTGAGCCTTTGTCGCAATTAGGCGTAGATTACGCAAATTCATAATATTCACGATCAACATGAGGCGAGCTACAGGATGCATATCGAGTTCCGGCATCTGCGCACGATCCGCGCCATCCATGCCTGCGGCGGGCTGGCCAAGGCGGCGGACCAGCTGAACATCACCCAAAGCGCGCTGAGCCATCAGATCAAGGGGCTGGAGGATCAGGCGGGGGTCGAGCTGTTCGTGCGCCGCTCGCGCCCCATGACGCTGTCCGCGGCGGGGCTACGCCTCCTGCGCGTCGCCAACAAGGTGCTGCCCGAGATCGAGGCGCTGGAGGCCGAGTTTTCCGGCGTGCGCGACGGCAGTTCGGGGCGGCTGCATATCGCGATCGAGTGCCACGCCTGTTTCGAATGGCTTTTCCCGGTGCTGGAGGCGTTTCGCAAAACCTGGCCCGAGGTCGATGTGGATATTCGCCCCGGCCTGGCCTTCGACGCGCTGCCCGCGCTGCAAAAGGAGGAGGTGGACCTGGTGGTCTCTTCGGACCCCGAGGCGCTGCGCGGTATCGGCTTCAAACCGCTTTTCGATTACGAGCCGGTGTTCCTGGCCTCCGCCCTGCACCCGCTGGCGCAAAAGCCCTATGTCGAGGCCGAGGATTTCCGCGGCGAGACGCTGATCACCTACCCGGTGGACCGCTCGCGCCTCGATGTCTTTACCGAGCTTCTGACCCCCGCCAAGGTCGAGCCTGCGGCGATCCGCCAGGTGGAGCTGACGGCGGTCATCCTGCTTCTGGTCGCCAGCAATCGCGGCGTTGCGGTTTTGCCCGACTGGGTTGTGCGCGAGCTGCGCACCAGCACCGATTACGTGGTGCGGCCCATCACCGAAAACGGCCTGACCAAGCGGCTCTATGCGGCGATCCGCGATGATGATGCGGCCAAGCCCTTCATGGCGCATCTTCTGAAACTGGCGCGCGAGATCCCTGTGCGGTTGCAACGGCGGGAAAGCGTGTAGGATTGCTTCAAGTCGATATGACCAAAGCCCACTGACAGCGCCGACGCCCCCCGCCACGCCAGTTCGGATATTGAGCGGGGGCTGACTGTTGTCAGGTCTTGCGGGTCTTCGGATGCAGCGATGAGGCCAGAATGTGATCTGCTTCGTTCAGGACGACGTCGGCGTGATGCACGATTTTCGGATCGAAAGGCACGGCGACCGTCTCATCCTTGTCGGTATAGTCGAGCTGCGATAGAAAATGCTTCATGCAGTTGAGGCGTGCGCGTTTCTTGTCGTTTGATCGGATCACGGTCCAAGGCGCGTCGGCCGTATCGGTGTAGAAGAACATCGCCTCTTTCGCCTCGGTGTAATCGTCCCACTTGCTGAGACTTGCGCGATCGATCGGGGACAATTTCCACCGCTTCAGCGGATCGGTCTCGCGCGCTGCGAAACGGCGTTTCTGTTCCTCCTGAGTTACGGAGAACCAGTATTTGAAGAGCTTGGTGCCGCTCCGCACGAGCATGCGTTCGAATTCCGGCGTTTGACGCATGAATTCCAGATAGTCCTGCGGCGCACAGAAATTCATGACCCGTTCGACACCGGCACGGTTGTACCAAGATCTGTCATACAAGACGATCTCACCGAACGTCGGAAGGTGTTTTATGTACCGTTGAAAGAACCACTGTCCCCGTTCTTCGTCGGTCGGCTTGTTGAGTGCAACGACCCGCGCGGTTCGCGGATTGAGATGCTCGGTGAACCGCTTGATCGTGCCACCCTTGCCGGCGGCATCGCGCCCTTCGAACAGCAGCACGAATTTCTGATCCGTCTCCTGAACCCAATGCTGGACCTTCAGCAACTCGACCTGAAGCGCCGCCTTTTCCTTTTCGTAGTCAGCCCGGCTGATCCGCTCGGCATAGGGGTATTCGCCCTGCTCGAACCCGATGATGGCGTCCTTGCGATCTCTCCGGGTCTCTGATTCTGCTGTAGTCTCGGACTTCGGCATCTTGGCGCTCCTACTTTTGTCTCCAAGTTGCGCCAGATTGCTGTTTTCTGCCTTGATCTGGATCAGAAGTGCTGCCTTTGACATGCGCTGGCCGGAACTTCGCTCACCAAAGCGCGGCCATGCTGACCGTCGGGCACGGCGAGCAAGATCATCGCGGAAGGCCGCCAGACCACTTCACCGCAGGGAATGCGCGCCCCCGCCCCCTTGCCCCCGCCCCCCTTTCACCCCTATACGCGCGACTTGAACCCGAGGATAGGACGACCCCGATGGCACTCAGCGCAAATCTCAACGTGATGATGAAGGCCGCCCGCAAGGCGGGGCGGGCGCTGGCCAAGGATTTTCGCGAGGTCGAGAACCTGCAGGTCAGCATGAAGGGTGCGGGTGATTTTGTCAGCCGCGCGGATATCCAGGCCGAGCAGATCATCAAGTCCGAGCTGATGAACGCGCGTCCCACCTATGGCTGGCTGGCCGAGGAGGGCGGCGAAGAGCCGGGCACCGACCCCACCCGCCGCTGGATCGTCGATCCGCTGGACGGCACCACCAACTTTCTGCACGGCCTTGCGCATTGGGCGGTGTCCATCGCGCTGGAGCATAAGGGGCAGGTGGTCGCGGGCGTGGTCTATGACGCCTCCAAGGACGAGCTTTTCTTTGCCGAAAAGGGCGAGGGCGCGTGGATGAACGAATCGCGCCTGCGCGTATCGGGCCGTGACAAGCTGATCGAGAGCATTTTCGCCACGGGCCTGCCTTTTGGCGGCCGTTCGGACCTGCCGCACACGCTGCAGGATCTGGCGCGGCTTTTGCCCGCCACTGCGGGTGTGCGCCGGTTCGGCGCGGCGTCGCTGGACCTCGCCTATGTCGCCGCTGGCCGATATGACGGCTTTTGGGAGCGTCGTTTGAAGCCGTGGGATATGGCCGCGGGCCTCTTGATTGCCAAGGAGGCGGGCGCGCTGGTCGAGCCGATGACCGAAGGGCGCGAAATTCTGGACGAGGGCGCGGTGATCTGCGCCAACAATGCCATTTTCGGCAAATTCGCCAAGATCATCCGCAACCAGTAAGCGCCTATCGGTCCGCCGGGTGATTGATCCCGTCGATCCAGCCGATCTCGCCCAGATCGCGGGGGTTCACCCCCTCCAGCGTGCCCAGGTTGATCCCGTAACTGTTAGGATCTGACCGGCGGCGGTGATGCGTGTAGATCCCGCAGATCGAGCAGAAATAATGCTGCGCCGTGCCGGTGCCCCAGGTATAGAGCGTCAGCTTGTCCGCGCCGCGCACCACCTCCACCCCGTCGAGAGGCGCGCTGACTGCCGCGGCGCCGCGCCGGGCGCAAAAGCTGCAATCGCAGCGGCGGGCGGTGTTCAGCCCGTCTGTCAAACTCACGCGCAGTTCCACTGCGCCGCAATGGCATGTCGCTTTCATTTTCGCCTCACTTTCGGAATACGCGTGCGGCTATGGGCATAGCGCGCCTCGGGATGGGGTGGGTGGCCGTGGGTGCGCGCCCAGAAGCGTACACCGCCCAGCCGGATCAGAAGCGGCACGGTCAGCAGCGTGCCGATAACGAAGCCGCCCGCATGCGCCCAATAGGCCACGCCGCCCGCGCCCGTAGGCGTCGAGAGGCCGCCAAATATCTGGAAGGCGAACCAGAGGCCCAGCATCAGCCATGCCGGGATGGGCAGGATCCTGAAAATGAAGACGATGATGATGAGGATATCCACCTTGGCCTTTGGGAAAAGCAGAAGGTAGCCGCCCATCACCCCCGCGATGGCGCCCGAGGCGCCCACCATCGGCACCGGCGACATGGGCTCGGACACCAACTGCACCAGCCCGGCGCCGATGCCGCAGGCCAGGTAGAAGCCTAGAAAGGGGGCGTGCCCCATCTCATCCTCCAGGTTATCGCCGAAGATCCACAGGAACAGCATGTTGCCGGCCAGGTGCATCCATCCGCCATGCAGGAACATGGAGCTGACCAGCGTCTCGTAGCTGCCTGCCTGCATCACTTTAGCGGGGATCATCGCCCAGGCCACGTAAAAGCCGTTGAGCGCTTGCGGGTCGTTGAAGAGGGGCCAGTAGCTGAGGAATATGCCGATATTCGCGACCATCAGCGCATAGGTCACATAGGGCGTGCGCCCCGAGGGGTTATGGTCGCGGATCGGGAACATGGGGCCAAATTGGCCCCATGTCCGGGTGTGGTCAAGTCAGCTTGTGCCGCCCAGAAGCGCGGCATTACCGCCCGCCGCGGTGGTATCGACGCAGACGTGACGCTCGTTCAGGACATAGCCCGAATCCGGCAGGCCGGTGATCAGCGGCAGGATCGGCCCGGTCCGCTGGCTGAGCGCCTGCGCATAGGGGCGCGCCGTCTCGGCATCGCCCCAGTAGAGCGCGCCGGAAAAGCCGTCGAGCGATGTCAGCGCCTCGGGCGGGACGGTGCCCGTCGCCTCGACGGCAAGGCCGCCAAGGCCGATCACCGCGCGGGCCTGTGCCTGCGCCGCCTCGCGCCCCGGACCCATGCAAAGCAACGGCTTGCGCGCGTGGCTGGTCAGGCGGTTCGATTCGCCCGTCGGCCCGGGCATCAGCTGATCCTCGCGCGGCGTCATCTCAAGGCCCCTGGCCTTGTCGAGCACGGCCTGAATCTCCTTGGGCTTCATCACGCCTTCCCAATCGTCACCCGCCAAGGGCGCGGGATGCGCGGTAAAGCGCGGCAGGTAATGCGGCCCGCCTGCCTTGGGGCCGGTGCCCGACAGGCCCTCGCCGCCGAAGGGCTGACTGCCCACGATCGCGCCGATCTGGTTGCGGTTGACGTAGATGTTGCCCGCCTGCACCCGCTCGGTCACATATTGCACGCGGTCGTCGATGCGCGTCATCAGGCCGAAGGTCAGGCCATATCCGGTGCCGTTGATCTCGTCGATCACGGTGTCGAGCTCGGTCGCACCGAAGGTCGCCATATGCAGGACGGGGCCGAAAATCTCGCGCTCCAGATCGCCGATCTTGTTCACGCGGATCAGCGTGGGGGCGATGTAGGTGCCCGAATTTGGCGTCTTGAGCTCGTGGATCAGGCGGCCCTCGGCGCGGGCCTGCTGGATATGCTCGGCGATGCCGGCGCGGGCCGTCTCGTCGATGACGGGTCCGCAATCGGTGCTGAGATCCCAAGGCCTGCCGATGTTCAGCGCCTCCATCGCGCCGATCAGCATCTTGGAGAACTCCTCGACGATGTCCTCCTGCACATAGAGGCAGCGCAGGGCCGAGCAGCGCTGGCCCGCCGACTGGAACGCGCTTTCGACGATGGCCGCGACCGCCTGTTCAGGCAGCGCCGTACTGTCGACGATCATCGCATTCATGCCGCCCGTCTCGGCGATCAGCGGCGCGCCGGGGGCGAGGTTCTTGGCCATGGCCGAACGGATCTTCATCGCCGTCGCGGTCGAGCCGGTGAAGGCCACGCCGTCGACGCGGCTGTCAGATGTCAGGGCCGCGCCCACCTCGCCGCCGCCGGGCAGCAGTTGCAGCGCCGCCTTGGGTACGCCCGCCTTGTGCATGAGGCCAACTGCGAAATGCGCGATCAGGGGGGTCTGTTCGGCCGGTTTGGACAACACCGCGTTGCCAGCGGCCAGCGCCGCGGCGATCTGGCCGGTAAAGATGGCCAACGGGAAGTTCCAGGGGCTGATGCAGGTGAAGGTGCCGACCGCGCCGGTATCCGGCGCATTGGCGCCGTAATAGCGCAGGAAATCCACCGCCTCGCGCAATTCGGCCACGGCATCGGGCTGCGACTTGCCGGCCTCGCGGTGCAGGATCGCGAAAATCTCGCCGAAGTTTTCCTCATAGAGATCGGCGACTTTGCCGAGGATCTCGCCGCGCTCGGCGGCTGAGGCATCCCATTTGGCGGCTTTGCTCAGCGCCGTCTCGATATCCTTGGCGCTGGCATGGGCGACTGTGCCGGGGGTGTCCGCCGGATCGGCGGGGTTCTCGACGCGGACGGCCTCCTCGGGCTGGACCTTGTCGGCCAGAAGGGGCGCAGCCTTCCACTCATGGGTAGCAAACGGCGCGCGCGCGGCCTCGATCGCTTCCAGCGTCGGCTGGTGCTTGAGATCGAAGCCCTTGGAATTCACCCGTTCGGGCAGGAAAAGCTCGGGGCCGGTGGCCAGCGGAACGCGCTCCTGCTCGACCATGTGGAACGGGTCGGCGGCGACGATCTCGGGTGCGACCTCCTCATCCACGATCTGGTTGACGAAGCTGGAATTCGCACCGTTCTCCAGAAGGCGGCGGACCAGATAGGCCAGAAGGTCGCGATGCGCGCCGACGGGGGCATAGATGCGGCAGCGGGTGCCGTGCTTTTCCATGACGATCTTGTGCAGCGCCTCGCCCATGCCGTGCAGGCGCTGGAATTCGAACGCCTCGGTATCGGTCGCCATGTCCAGCACGGCGGCAACGGTATGCGCGTTATGCGTGGCGAATTGCGGATAGATGCGATCCGTCATCGACAAGAGCTTGCGCGCGTTCGCGATATAGCTGACATCGGTCGCGGCCTTGGAGGTAAAGACCGGAAAGCCATCGATGCCCTCGACTTGCGCCTGCTTGATCTCGGTATCCCAGTAGGCCCCCTTGACGAGGCGCACCATGATGCGGCGGTCAAGCCGCTGTGCCAAATCGTAAAGGAAATCCAGCACATGGCCCGCACGCTGGCCGTAAGCCTGCACGACGACGCCAAAGCCGTCCCAACCTGCCAGCGCAGGCTCGGCCATCACCGTCTCGATCACATCGAGCGAGAGCGCGAGGCGGTCAGCCTCCTCGGCGTCGATGTTGAGGCCCATACCGGCGGATTTGGCAAGCAGCGCAAGGCTGCGCAGACGCGGCACGAGGATGTCCATCACCTGCTCGCGCTGGGCAACCTCGTAGCGCGGATGCAGCGCCGAAAGCTTGACTGAGATGCCGGGATTCTTGCGGATGTCGTCATGCACGCAGGCCTGCGCGATGGCGCTGATGGCGCGAGAATAGCTGAGGTGATAGCGCGTCGCGTCGCGGTCGGTGCGCGCGGCCTCGCCCAGCATGTCGTAGGAGTAGGTAAAGCCCTTCTTCTCCATCTTGGCGGCGCGTTCCATCGCGTTCTGGATGTTCTCGCCCAGCACGAAGTTACGGCCCATTTCCTTCATCGCGCGGGCGACGGCGGTACGGATCACCGGCTCGCCCATGCGCTTGATCGCGCTGCGCAGATGGCCTACGGGGCCCTTCTTGTCCTCTTTCAGAACCTTGCCGGTGAGCATGAGCGCCCATGTCGAGGCGTTGACCAGCGGCGAGGTGGAGTGCCCCATATGCTTGCCCCAGTCGCTGGGGGCGATCTTGTCCTCGATCAGCGCGTCGATCGTCTCGGCATCGGGCACGCGCAGCAAAGCCTCGGCAAGGCACATCAGCGCGATGCCCTCATCGGTCGAGAGGCCGTATTCGGCCAGAAACACCTCCATCAGGCCGGGATCGGACTGACCGCGAATGTCGCGGACCAAGTCGGCGCCGCGGGCGCAGATGCGGGCGCGGTCCTCGGGGCTGAGGCCCGCCTCGGCCTTTAGCCGTTCAACGGTCGCAGCTTCATTCGCATAGGTCTGCAAATCGATGGCGCGGCGCGATTCAGTATCATACGGCATGAGGACATCCTTTGGAGGCTAGGGCCGAAGGGCGATGGCGAATTGATCTAGCTTAGCATGTAAGGCTAAGGTGTTTTTCCTGTTGACTAGGATTTTACAGGACGATTGCATGTAATTTAGGGCGATGATGATGCAAAGCGAATTGGATAAGTTCGACAAGGCGATCCTTCGGGTCCTGGCAACCGATGGACGCATCAGTATCACCGATCTGGCGCACCGAATCGGTCTGTCGAAATCGCCCACGCAGCAGCGCCTGCGGCGACTGGAAACAGGCGGTGTCATTTCCGGCTACCGTGCGATGATCGACCCCATCCGCCTCGGCCTCGATCATGTCAGCTTTGTGGAGGTGCGCCTGACGGACACGCGCGAGGCCGCGCTGGCCGAGTTCAATGCCGCGGTGCGCCAGATTCCCGAGATCGAGCAGGTGCACTTGATCGCCGGCAATTTCGACTACCTTATGAAGATCCGCACACGCAGCATGAACGATTACCGCCAGATGCTGGCCGACCGAATCTCGACCCTGCCGCATGTCGCTAGCACCAGCACTTATGTCGCCATGCAGGCGGTCAAGGAGAACGCACCGGAGGACGCGCTATGAAACGGATTGCCATCTCGCTTTACCTGCTTGCCGCGCCGCTCGCCGCCGAGACCTGCCCGACCGCGCCCGATCACTCTGCCGCCCTCGCCGAGTTGGTGGCCGAGGCGCAGGGCGCGCCCGACCAGATGGCGGGGATGGCAGTGTCGGAAAGGATGTGGGCGTTTTGGGCCGATGCGCCCGATGCGCGCGCGCAGGAGTTGCTGGATGAGGGGATGGAGCGGCGGCAATCCTATGACTACGACGGCGCCATGACCGCCTTCGAGGCGCTGGTGGCCTATTGCCCGGACTATGCCGAGGGCTACAACCAGCGCGCCTTCATCAAATACCTGCGCGAGGATTACGCCGCAGCGCTGCCGGATCTGGACGCCGCGCTGGCGCGCAGCCCGCGCCATGTGGCGGCCCTGACGGGCAAGGCGCTGACGCTGGTGGCGCTGGGCCGCAAGGGCGAGGCGGCGCTGGCCCTGCGCGCTGCGCTGGACATGAACCCCTGGCTTTCCGAACGTGCCCTCCTGCCGGTGCTGGAGCAGGGCGAAGACGCGCTCTGACGCGGAGCCAAGACGCTTTACACCGCGCCCGATGCGGCTATGGTCCGGCGCGATGCGGGCGTGATGGAATGGTAGACATACCAGACTTAAAATCTGTTGGGGCTTGTCCCCGTGCGGGTTCGAGTCCCGCCGCCCGCACCATTCGTTCCAGGCCTTGCGCTAGTCCTTGTGCCACTTCGCGCGCATGCGGTGCAGCGATGTCCAGACTGCGATCAGGACGACGGGCACCGATATGGCGACAAGCGTCGTGTGCGAGACGGGGACGGGCAGGTTCGACGACACCGATTTCAGCACATAGGACAACAGGCCCACGGCGTAATAGGTGATCGCCACCGCCGACAGCCCCTCGACCGTCTGCGCGATCATGACCTGCTGGCGGTTGCGCGCATCCAGCGACTTCAGCGACGCCTGATTGTCGCGGTTCACCGCCAGATCAATCCGCGTTCGCAAAAGGGACAGGGCCTGCGACAGATCGTCGATCAGGGTCTTCTGGCGAGTCGCGACGCTTTCGATCGTGGCCATGCTGGGGTCCAGCCGCGAGCGGACAAAGCCGTTGAGCGTCTGCAGATCGTCCAGCTTGGCCTCTTCCAGCGAGTCGAGCCGTTGCAGGACAAGATTGTAATAGGCCCGGCTGGCCGCAAAGCGGAACCGGGTCGAGGCGCGTAGGGCGTTGCTGTCCTGCAGCAGCCGCGACAGGCCTTCGAACAGTTTTTCGTCATTTCCGGGTTGGTCCGAGCTCATGCCGTTGACGATGTCGATCAGCCCGCTTTCATAGCGCGCCAGATCCTCTCCGGTCCGCCGGGCCATCGGAAGGCCCAGCAGCGATAGTGTCCGATAGGTCTCCATCTCGATCAACCGCTGCACGCGCCGCCCGACCTCGCCCGGCGATCCGTCCGGTGCGCGCACGTCATAAGTGATGAACCCCGAGGCGTCGGGCGCGAGGGACGAGCGGACCTCCATCCCGCCGCGCATGATGCCCCCGAAAAGGCGGGTCTGCGGTGGCGCCTTGGCCCCGTCGGACGGGGCATTCATCACGACTCGGGTCAGGCTCAGCACCTCGATATTCGGCGTTGCCGCAATCCGGGCCAGCAGATCGGAGCAGACCCCACCTGGCGCGCCTTGCGCACAGACCAGCGTAATCGAGACGAATTCGGTATGCTGCTCAAGTTTCAGCCGGTAGCCGTCTCGCTGGGCCATCCAGTGCCGCGCGCTTTGCTCGTCGGATGCGATGCCGAGGATATCCAGCAGCGCTGCGCGCGCCTCGCGGCCGCAAGTCAGGCCCAGATGGAACACCTCGTCCTGCCCGCCGATGGGGATGGACGGGCGCGCATGCGGCTCGGAGACGATGGTGTCGCGGTCGGCGTGATAGGTCCAGGTCGGCATGCCGGGATCGGATGAAGTCACGATGGTCTGGCCCTTTCCGGCGCGGTCGAAGGCCAATCCGCGCTGTAAAAAAGTGGTCTGGCATGGCCCTGTAGCAAGCTTAGCGGCGCCCGCGCGGGATGCGCAACATGGCCTGACCGCGCACCCCGTCTAGGCTGGCTTTTTCGCATCGGTCGCCATGAGCAGCTGAGGGTCAATGCCGCGTTTTTCCGCGCTGAGGCGCACGGCCTCCTGCAAAGTCTTGCTGCGTTTCAGCAGACGCCGGAACCGCGCCTCGTTCAGCACCAGAAGGGTGGATGGTGCGATGGCGCGCACCTCGGCCACGCGCGCCTTTTGCAGCAACAGGGCCATCTGGCCGAACATCTCGCCCCGCCCCAGCCGCCAGGATTGTCCGGCGGTCTCGAGCTCAACCGCACCCGAAGCGATGAAGAAAACGCCCGTGGCGGTGGAATCCTTGCGGGTAATGATATCGCCTGCATTCGCGTAGCGTGTCTTGAACGCGGCGCCCAGCCTCTTGAGTGCCGCTTCATCGAGATCGGCAAAGAGAGAGAACTGCCGCACCAGCTCGATCCGCTGCAGCGCGATATCTAGGCGCGGACGCTCCTCGGCGGCGGCGCGGCGGGCGGCCAGATCCTCAATCAGCTTTGTATGGACTTCGGCTCCGATCAGACCGTCCTCGCGCATTGCTGTATATTCGCGTTCTTCCAGTCGCAGGGCGGTGCGGCGGATGAAGCGGCGCTCGAGCTCTTCGGCATAGCCGGGATATTGCAGGCGCAGGCCCTCCAGCGCCGTCTCGACCGCCTCGATCCGCCGCGACAGCAATTCCTGAAGCAGATCGGCCAGCCGCCGGCCATGGATGCGCCGGATGCGGCCGTCGATGAATGCGCCCAGATCGCGCAGCACCAGCCGCTGCGACAAAAGCAGCTCGAACCGGTCGGCTGTCATCAGCACAAGGGGGCGCGAGAGACCGAGGCGGCTGTGCAGCCAGACCGCCGCGCGAAACCCGCGCCCATAGGCGACGCTGCGCCGGGCGGCGCGCTGATAGCCACTACGCCCGCCGGTGCGCGCGCCCTCGATCAGCCGGTCCGCGTCGGACAGCACCTTCTCGGCCATCCGGGCGGAAATCGTGCGTTCGCGCACGCGAACCAGGATCGTTTCCCGCTCCTGACCTGCCAGCGCGATCAGACCCAGCGCCACCCTGTCACGGTCAAGGATGTCGATGCTGTCCTCCGCCGATCTGACCGCCCCTTCCAGCCGTTCGCCAAATCGTTTGGCCTCCGAGCGCACGATGTCATGGGTCAGCTCGTAATTCTCGGTGGTGCGGGCCACGTCTTCGCGCACCGTCTGCAGGGCGACGGCGACCACCTGCCGCGACAAGGCCTCATCGACGGGTGACAGGCGGTCCAGACCCAGCCAGCCGATGACCGTGCGCAGCGTGGTGCCCTGCACGATCAGCGTGAAGAGGGTGAAGCCGGTGGCGAGGATGCCGACCACGCGCTTGATCTCGACGGGGATGCGGAAGCTCTCGGTGACGGCCATGGCCAACGCCAGCGTGACCGCGCCGCGCAGCCCGCCCCAGAGGATCGCGACGCGGTAGGGCCGCTCGACCGGGGGCGACAGGCGCAGCAAGGTCAGCGTTGGCAAGAGGCCAAAGAGGATGACCAGCCGCGCCGCGATGGCAGCGAGGATAACGACGCCGATCAGGGCGAAATCGCTGACCCGCACCTCTTCCAGTAGGCGGGGGATTAGCAGCGCGGCAAGAATAAAGATCAGCGCGCCGGCCCAATGGGCAAGGACGCTCCAAAGCTCGCCCAGATTGGCCCATGTCTGTGGCGAGAGCCGCCCCGGCCCGGTCAGGTTCAGCGTCAGGCCCGCCGCGACCACCGCAATGACGCCCGATGCGCCGACCAGTTGCTCGGCGCAGATATAGGCAAGGTAAGGCAGCGCCACGGAAATGGTGATCTGTGCCAGCTCGTAGCGCGCAAAGGCGGACATCATCCAGACCGCGATGCGCGCGGCCAGCCAGCCGACGGCGGCACCGCCCGCGATCAGCATCGGGAATTGTGCCAGCGCATCTGTCAGGGTCGGATCGGGCATGCCCAGCATCACGAACCCCATGAAGAGGCCGAAAAGCGCGATAGCGGCGGCGTCGTTCAGCAGGCTTTCACCCTCGATGATCCGGGCCAGCCTGCGCGGCGCCGAAATCGAGCGGAAGATCGTCACGACAGCCGACGGGTCCGTGGTCGAAACGATGGCGCCAATCAGCAGACAGGCGGCCAGAGGCAGGGCGCTGGCCCAGAAGAGGGCATAGCCCACGGCCACCGTCGCCACGACCACCGCCACCACGGCCAGCATCAGGATGGGCACCCAATCGTCCAGCATCCTCCGCAGGTTCATGCCCAGCGTCGCCTGAAACAGCAGTGTTGGCAGGAAGACGTAGAGGAAGACGTTGGACCGGATCGGCAGACCCAGGATCGCCTCGGCCACGGGGTTCAGCGCGTCGGTCAGTTCGGTTCGCAGGAAAAAGATCGCACCCGCGCCGATGAGGATACCGACGATTGCCAGAATAACGCTGTAGGGCAGGCGCAAACGCGCCGCCAACGGCTCGGCCACGCCGATGACGACGAAAAGCGCAGAAATGATCGTGGTGAGGATAACGATGTCCATAGGCTTGATTTATCACAAGGAACACCGAGCGCACCGGGAAAACACCCTTTGATGGCGCCCGCGCCCTCGCAGGTCCGCCGGAGCGGCGAAAAAACGAGCGAATTGCGGTTGATCAATTGCGCTGGCGGATTTTTAGTTAATCTGGATCGGCGGCGCGCCTGCCGCCGCACGGGAATGAGATGATCGATGGAATACAAAGATTATTACAAGGTTCTGGGCGTCGCGCGGGACGCGCCCCAAGACGAGATCAAGCGCGCCTATCGCAAGCTGGCGCGCAAGTATCACCCCGACATGAATCCCGGCGCGGGCGCCGCCGAGGCCGAGCGCAAGTTCAAAGAGCTTGGCGAGGCCTACGAGGTCCTGCAGGATCCCGAAAAGCGCGCGGCCTATGATCAGCTGGGCGCCAACTGGAAAGAGGGGCAATCCTTCCGCCCGCCGCCCGACTGGGACGAGGGTTTCGAGTTTTCCGGCGGGGGCTATACCGAGGCCGACCCCAGCGGCTTTGGCGATTTCTTCGAAGAGCTGTTCGCGCGGCGGGGACGCCAGTCCGCGGGCCCGCGCTCGGCCCATCAGTTCAACGCGCCGGGGCAGGATCATCACGCCAAGATCGTCATTGATCTGGCCGAGGCCTATTCGGGGGGCACGCGCGATTTCAGTCTGCGCGCGCCCGAACTGGACCCGAGCGGCCATCTGGTGATGCGTGAGCGCACGATCCGGGTCACCATCCCCAAGGGCGTGGCCGAGGGCCAGCATATCCGCATCGCCGGCAAGGGATCGCCGGGGATCGGGCAGGGCAAGGCGGGCGATCTCTACCTGGAGGTGGCGATCCGCGAAGACCCGGCCTACCGCGTCGAGGGCCGCGACGTTTATGTCGAGCTGCCCGTCACCCCGTGGGAGGCGGCGCTGGGCGCGCGGATCAACGCGCCGACGCCCAGTGGCCGGGTCGAGCTGACGGTGCCCAGGCACTGCCAGTCGGGCAAGAAGCTGCGCCTCAAGGGGCGCGGAATTCCGGGCAAGAAGCCGGGCGACCTTTACGCGGTGATCAAGATCGTCATCCCGCCGATCGAAAGCGAGAAGGCGCGCGATCTCTATCAGCAACTGGCCCGCGAGACGGATTACGATCCGCGCGCAAGCATGGGGACGTAAATCATGGCAAACTCACACGATTTGGTGCCGATGAGCGAGGTGGTCGATCAGCTGACGCTGGTGGATCTGTGCCGTATTTGCGGATCGTCGGCGGAATGGGTGGTGGAACTGGTCGAGGAGGGCATCCTTGAACCCGAGGGGCAGGGCAGGCCCACCTGGCGCTTTGAAAGCACCAGCATCACGGTGGTGCGCAAGGTGCAGCGGCTTCAGACCGATTTGCGCCTGAACGTGCCCGGCATCGCCGCCGTGCTGTCGCTGGTGGACGAGAACGCGGCGCTGCGGCGGCGCTTGCAGGTGCTCGAGGCGGTTGGCCAATACGCGATTCCGATGCCTGGGCCGGATGACTGAACGCGCGAGCGTCAATTGACGTCGGTCAATCGGCAGCGCGTGTGCTGGTCTAGCGTGGGCCGGATTTTACCGGGAGAGCCGCCATGACCGCCAAGACGCAAGAGCATCATTCGTCCTATATCAACATCCCCGAAGCCGTGGGTGTCTTCGACAGTTTCGAGACGCTGCAGGCCGCAGTCTATGATCTGCGCATGGCCGGGTTCAGTCGCTACGACCTCAGCCTTCTTGGCGACAAGAAGGCGATGGAGGAAACGCTCGGCTCCTCCTATTGGCGGTCGGAGGATCTGGAGGACAACCCGGACGCACCCCGCGCCGCCTTCGTCTCCGAAGAGGCGATGGGCGAGTTGGAAGGCGCGATTGCGGGCGGCTTCTTTTTTCTCGGCTCCTACATCGCGATGGCGGCCATGCTGACGCCGGTCAGCACGCTGGCCGCCTCGATCGCGGCGATTGCGATCGGCGGCGGGCCTGCCGCAGTGATCGGAACCCTGCTGGCGCGCCGCGCGGACAAGCATCACAAGGATTACTATGCCGACCAGATCCGGCAGGGCGGCATCCTGCTCTGGGTGCGCACCGCCGACAAGGCCAAGGAGGAAGTGGCCGTCAAGATCCTCAAAGGGCATTCGGGCCGCGACGTGCATGTGCATGACTGGAGCGAATGACGCACCCTTCGCACCGAATGCCGAACAGCGAAACGCCCGGCCGCTCGATGCAGCCGGGCGCTTTGTTGCAAATAGCAGCCTTGGCCCACCGTCAGTGGGCCAAGAGGACCGCCTGATCCGTCTGATCGACCATCGTCCGGGTTGTGCCGCCAAAGAACGCCTGGCGGGTGCGCGAATGGCCGTAGGACCCCATGACGACCAGATCGGCCCCGACCTCTTCGGCGCGGTCCAGGATGCACTGGCCAACGGTCTGACCGCCGCTGGGATATTGCTGCACCGTCACGTTGCAGCCGTGATGCGTCAGCCAGCGCGCGACATCCACACCCGGATCTTCACCCTCGCCATACTCAGTCTTGACCGGATCGACGGTGGCGATGGTGACACTTTCGGCCATGCGCAAGAAGGGCAAGGCCAGGTGCACGGCCCTTGCGGAATGCAGATCAGTGTTCCACGCCACGAAAATCCGCTTGGGCGCGTTCAGCGCCGCGGCGTCGTGATCGTTCAGTAGCACCGCGATCGGCGATTGGAAGAGAACGCCGTAGACCACCTGCCGGAACAACGTGTCCGGTTTGCGCAGATCCTCGGTGACCAGCATCATGTCGCAAAGCATGGCACGGCGCCCGACGGCATCCGCCACCATGGCGGGCTCGCAGGATATGCCGGTGACGTCGCCCGAGACATCATGCTGCGCCAGCAGGGCCTCCATTTCGTCTTCCTTGGCCTTCATCGC
This sequence comes from Roseovarius roseus, assembly GCF_043355935.2. NCBI lineage: Bacteria > Pseudomonadati > Pseudomonadota > Alphaproteobacteria > Rhodobacterales > Roseobacteraceae > Roseovarius > Roseovarius roseus. The sequence continues at coordinate 72,463 of NZ_JBHFPE020000007.1, forward strand.
GTCCTTGTGGGCGGCCATCTCTTCCTGCCAGCTGATCGGGATGTCCGACGTGCCATAGGCCGGAACGCCGATCGCGTAATAGGGAAAGGTGGGCAGTTCGCCGACGATCATGATGACCGCCCGCGCCTCCAGCGCGCGTATGGCCTCGAGTTTTCGCGCCACTTCGCCATTCGAGGCGTTCTGGCCCATTGCGATCAGAATCGTGCTGTTTTTCATGTCCTGAGTCCTTGGGTTGGTCGCCCGCATTCTAGCCGCAGACCCGAGGCAAATGATTGACTCAAGTCAATCGGGCGCCTGCCGTTTTCTGGGGCTGCGCCGGGCCGGATCGTGTGGGTGGCGGAAAGGTTACTTGCCGCCCTTGTCGCCATCATCCCCCTTGTCCGTCTTGGGGGCGAAGGCCTGGCCCATCTGCATCAGCTTGGCTGTTTCCGCCACGTAGTCATCCATGGCCTTCTGAAAGAACTGGGCGTGGATGTGCTGAATTTCGGAAATGCCCTTGGCGTGCAGCAAGTCATGCTGCATCTGCACATCCTGCCGGATGCGCTCGGCCGTAAAGCTCAGCATCTCGCTGCCGAGATCCGACATGGCTTCCATCCAGTTGGTCCCGACACCGGGCATGGCCTGCATACCGGAGGTCTGCATGTTTTTCAGCAGATCCGTCATGGCCGTGGCTGGGGTCTCAATCTTTTCCGTCTTGTCATTCTTGGTCATCGCAGCCTCTCTGATTCGGTCCAATGTCCCGATGACGCTAACCAAGGTTGCGGCCCGCATGATTGACATGGGTCAATCCCCCGCAGATCAGGGCGTGGGGCCGTTCATCAGGAGGCTACGGCAGGCATCGGCGACGACCGTTTCCTCGTTGGTGGGCAGGACGCAAACCATGACCGGCGCGTCCGCCGCGCTGATTGTCTCAGCGTGGCAGCTGTTTGCCGTTTCGTCCAGCGAAATGCCCAGCCATCCCAGATGCTGGCAGATCAGGGTGCGGATCAGCGCCGAATTCTCGCCGATCCCGGCGGTAAAGACCAGGGCATCAAGCCCGCCAATCGCGGGCAGAAGCCCCCCGAGGCTGACGGCGGCGCGATAGCAGAAAAGCTCAATGGCCTGGCGCGCCTCGGGCGCGTCGCTGTCCTGCAAAACCTGCATGTCATTGGTCATGCCCGACACGCCCAAGAGGCCCGATTGCTTGTAGAGCAGCCTCTCGATCTCGGCGGCCCGCATCCCCTTGGCTTGCATCAGGTAGAGGACGACGCCCGGATCCAGTGCGCCGCAGCGGCGCCCCATCATCAGCCCGTCCAGCGCGGTAAAGCCCATGCTGGTTGCCGCGCTCTGGCGGTCCTTCATCGCGCACATGCTGGACCCGTTGCCCAGATGCGCGACGACCACCCTGCCGTTTGCCATATCCCCCAGATGCTGCGGCAGGATGCTGGCGATGTAGTCATAGGACAGCCCGTGAAACCCGTAGCGGATGACGCCCTCATCGGTCAGGGCGCGGGGCAGGGCGAACATCTGGGCCAGCGGGATTTGGCTGCGGTGAAAGCTGGTGTCGAAACAGGCGATCTGCGGCACGTCCGGCTGCCATTTGGCGACGGCGCGGATGGCGGCGATGTTATGCGGCTGGTGAAGTGGAGCAAGGGGCACGTATGTTTCAAGCTGCTCGATATCGCTCTCGGTCAGCTCGGTGGGCTGCGTGTAGTGCTGGCCGCCATGCACCACCCGGTGGCCGACCGCGTCCAGATGCGCGTCGCCGCGATGGGCGGCCAGCCAGTTCAACAGGAGGGCAATCGCCGCATCGTGATCCGCTGACGCGTCGAGCGCGGCCAGATCGCCCGCCTCCAGCGCCGCGCCATCCGCGCCGCGGGCGGTAAAGACAGGCGCGGTGCCAATGCCTGCGATCATGCCGCGCATCCGGGGCTTGGGCGACGGATCATCGCTGGCGAAGACCGCAAATTTCACGCTGGACGATCCGGCGTTCAGGGTCAGGATATCGCCGCTCATACCGGGTGGACCTTTGCCTGATGATGAACGTAGAGTTGCGCAATCGCGGCCGAGGCGAGGCGCGAGAGCACACCGTCCGCGCGGCTGGTCAGCACAATGGGGATGCGCGCGCCCAGCACGATCCCGGCGGCATCCGCCCCGGCCAGATAGATCAACTGCTTGGCGATCATGTTGCCAGCCTCCAGATCGGGCGCGATCAGGATATCGGCGCGCCCGGCCACCTGCGACACGATCCCCTTGGCGGCGGCGGCGGCCTCCGAGACCGCGTTGTCGAAGGCCAGCGGGCCGTCCAGCAGACCGCCGGTGATCTGGCCGCGCTCGGCCATCTTGCACAGGCCCGCCGCGTCAATGGTCGAGGGGATGCTGGGCGTCACGCTCTCGACGGCCGAGAGAATGGCGACGCGGGGAAGATCAATGCCCAGCGCATGGGCCAGCTCGATCGCGTTCTGCACGATGTCGGCCTTGGTCTGCAGATCGGGAAAGATGTTGATGGCGGCGTCCGTGATCAGCAATGGGCGGGGATAATTCGGCACATCCAGCGCAAAAACATGGCTCATCCGGCGCTCGGTGCGCAGGCCGGTCTCCTTGTGCACGACAGGCTCCAGCAACTCATCGGTGTGGATCTTGCCCTTCATCAGCATGGCGACCTCGCCCGCGCGCGCCAGCGCCACAGCGGTCTCGGCTGCGGCGTGGCTGTGGGGTACATCGACGATCTCGACGTTCATCAAATCGCGGCCGATCTCAGTGGCGGCGGCTTGGATCTTGTCCCTGGGGCCGATCAACACCGGGATGATCATGCCCTCCTTCTCGGCTTCCAGCGCGCCTTCCAGCGACAGCGCGTCGCAAGGATGCACGACGGCGGTGCGCACCGGCGCAAGGTCGGCAGTCGCGCGCATCAGCTCGTCAAAGCGCGCGCCGCGCTCGTGCAGGTGCACCTCGGGCAGGGCGACGCGGGGCCGCCGGACCTTCTCGGTTGGGGCCACCACCAGCGCCTGGCCCTCGATGACGACCTCGCCGTCCTGATTGGTGCAGACGCAGTCCAGCGTGACATGGTGATGCTCGGGCTTCTTCTCGGCCACGGTCACGCGGATGGTGATCGTGTCGCCCAGCCCGACAGGGCGGCGAAAACTGAAGCTCTGGTTCAGGTAGATCGTCCCGGGCCCCGGCAGCTCCGTGCCGAGCACCGCCGAGATCAGCGCGCCGCCCCACATGCCATGCGCGATGACCTTGTGAAACATATCCGAGCTGGCATATTCCGCATCCACATGTGCCGGATTCACGTCGCCGGACATGACGGCGAAAAGCTCGATATCCTTCGGGGCCAGCGTCCGCGTCAGCTCGGCCGTCTCGCCGATCTCTATCTCGTCAAAGGTTCTGTTTTCGATAAACTGCATGGCGTGTCCTGTGCTCGGGCGAAAAGGCGTGGCGGCGTGGGCGCGGCGTCAGGCCAGCACGTGATATCCGCCATCGACATAGGCGGTGTTTCCGGTGACCTTGGCCGAGAGGTCACTGACCAGCCCGGCGGCCATGTTGCCGACATCGTGGATACTGACAAGCTCTCGTTCGGGCGCGCGGCGCCGGGCGGCGTCGATCAGCTCGTCGAAATGGGCGATGCCCGATCCCGCCCGCGTTTGCAGCGGGCCGGGCGAAATGGCGTTGACGCGGATCTGTTTCGGCCCCAGCTCGGCGGCAAGGTAGCGCACTGTGCCTTCAAGTGCCGATTTGACCGGCCCCATGATGTTGTAGTGCTCGACCACCTTCTCGGCGCCGTAATAGCTCATGGTCAGGATGCTGCCGCCCTGCGGCATCAGGGGAACGGCAAGCCGGGTCATGCGGATCAGCGAATGCACCGAGACATCCATCGCCTGTGCGAACCCCTCCTGCGAGCATTCGCTGACTGGCCCGTGCAGATCGTCGCGCGGGCAGAAGGCGATGGAGTGCAGGACGAAATCCAGCTTGCCCCAGAGACGCTCGATCTCGGCAAAGACGGCCTCCATCTGGCCGGGCAGTTCGACGTCCATCGGCAGGAACAGGGGCGCCTCCAGCTGAGCCGCGACCGGGGCGACGAAGGGGCGGGATTTCTCGTTGGCGTAAGTTATGGCAATCTCTGCGCCCGCCGCGTGAAAGGCGGTGGCGCAGCCCGCGGCGATCGAATGCTCATTGGCGATCCCCACGACAAGGCCGCGCTTACCCTTCAGCAGATACTCCAGCATCAAGGGGTCACTCCTGATAGACATAGGTGCCGGGCGCGTCGCAGAGCGGCGGACGGGCCTTGGTGCCCATCTCGGGCGGCGCCACCAGATCGCCCGACCGCTCGCCCAGCCACTCGGCCAGGGCGGGCCACCACGAGCCCTCCTGCGCGGGTGTCTCATTCATCCAGCGGTCCGGATCGGTATAGGGCGCGTCCTTGGCCTTGGTCCGGATCCGGTAATGGCGGCGCGGATGCCCCGGCTCGGAGACGATGCCCGCATTATGCCCGCCGCTGGTCAGTGCGAAGGTCACTTCGGTATCCGACAAGATGTGGAATTTATAGACCGAGTGCCACGGCGCGACATGGTCGCGTTCGGTGCCCACCATGAAGACGGGCGCGCGGATATCCGAGACGGTGATGGGCCGCTCGCCCACGTGATAGCGCCCCTCGGCCAGATCGTTGTTGAGGAATAGCCGCCGCAGATACTGGGAATGCATCCGGTAGGGCATCCGCGTCGCATCGGCATTCCAAGCCATGAGGTCATTCATGCCCGATCGCTCGCCCATCATGTAATCGTGGATGACCCGCGACCAGATCAGGTCGTTCGAGCGCAAGAGCTGGAACGCGCCGGCCATTTGCGTGGTGTCCAGATACCCCTTGTCCCACATCATGTCCTCAAGGAAGGTCAGTTGGCTTTCATCGATGAACAGCGTCAGCTCGCCCGCTTCGGTGAAATCCACCTGCGCGGCCAGCAGGGTGAGGCTCCGCAGCCGCTCGTCGCCATCGCGGACCATCGCCGCCTCGGCAATCGACAGGAGGGTGCCGCCAAGGCAGTAGCCGATGCCATGCACCTTCTGACCCTTGCAGATGGTTTCGACTACATCCAGCGCGTCCATGATGCCAAGTGACTGGTAATCATCCATGCCCAGATCGCGGTCTTCGGCGTCCGGATTTTTCCACGACACCATGAAGACGGTGAAACCCTGCTCGGTCAGGTAGCGCACCAGAGAGTTGGTCTCGCTGAGGTCGAGGATGTAGTATTTCATGATCCATGCGGGCACGATCAGGATCGGCTCGGGGCGCACCTTGTCCGTGGCGGGCGCGTATTGGATCAGCTCGATCAGATGGTTGCGATAGACGACCTTGCCGGGTGTGATGGCCATGTTGCGGCCCACCTGGAAGGCGTCGGCGCCGACGGGCTTCTTGCCCGCCTGGACGCGTGACAGATCCTCGACGAAATTCTGCCAGCCCCGCACCAGGTTCATGCCGCCCTCATGCACCGTCCGGGCCAGAACCTCGGGGTTGGTGGCGGGGTAGTTCGACGGCGAAAAGACGTCGAGCATCTGACGCGCCGCAAAGGTGACGACTTCGCTATGCCGTGCGGTCACGCCTTCGACATCGGTGGTGGCATTGTGCCACCATTGCTGGTTCAGCAAAAACGCCTGCGACATCGCGTTGAAGGGCCATTTCTGCCAGGCCTCGCCCCGGAAGCGCTTGTCCTGGGGCAGGGGGGTGATGCAGGTCTCGTGGGTGTCCGGATCATGCGCGCAGAGCGCGGCGTAATTGGCAAAGCGCCAGATCTTGCGGCCCGCCTTCTCGACCAGTTCCAACTGCTTGCCGGGGGCAGAGGCAAGGTGAAGCGCCCAGTCCGAATAGGCCATGGCAAGCGCAATGGGCGAGAGACCCGCGGTGAACCGTGCCTGAGCGGCCTTCACACCCTTGTCGAGGGCGCGGTCCATCGTGACATGCGTGTGCGCCACCTGCTCGGCCCGCTCCTTGAACAGTCCGGGCGGAGGGATGTAGGGCAGTTTTCGCGGCGGGGGCGTCTGCGCCGGTGCCTGTTTCTTCTGATCCGAGGAGACCTGCGCCATTCTCGACCCTTTCACGAGCGGACAAATTCGGCCCAGACCTATCCGAAAGGGAATTTTCTGGAATTGACCTTGGTCAATCCCCGGGCCGAGGGGCCGAATTAAGGATGCTGCACCTGCATTGCAGCGTCGCAGAGCATGAAGGGGATATGGATAATGAAGAAAACCCTCTTGGCCGGACTGGTCCTTCTTGCCTGCGTGATCGGCGCGGCAGTCTGGTGGCAGATTTCGCAGCAATCCTCGCTGCCCGATGGCATCAGCCGCTCGAACGGGCGGATCGAGGCCGAGCGCCTCGCCGTCGCGGCCAAGACCGGGGGCAAGGTGGCAGAAGTGCTGGTATCCGAGGGGGATTGGGCCGAGCAGGGGCAGATTATCGCCCGGCTTGAGACAACGGCGCTCGAGGCTAATCTGCGGCAGGCCAAGGCCGCCGTGCAGCAGGCCGAGCAGCAGCAATTGCAGGCAGATGCGCTGCTGCGTCAGCGCAAATCCGAGCTGACGACCGCCAGGGCAGCCTATGACCGGGTCGAGAAACTGGCCGCCGACGGCTTCAACAGTCAGGCGCAGCTGGACACGCAGCGCACCGCGCTGGACACCGCCGAGGCCGCGCTTGCCGCCGCCGAGGCGGGCATCCCTCTGGCCAAGGCGACCATCGTCGCCGCCGAGGCCGCGGTCGAGGGCATCCAGAGCAACATCAACGATGCTACACTGCGCGCCCCGCGCGCCGGGCGAGTGCAATACGTGCTGGAGCACGAGGGCGAGGTCGTTGCGGCCGGAACCAGCATCGCGACGCTGACCGACCTGTCGGACATGTATATGACCGTCTTCCTGCCCTCCCGCGACGCGGGCCGCCTTGCCATCGGCGCCGAGGGTCGGATCATCCTTGATGCGATCCCCGATTACGTCATCCCGGCCACAGTGTCCTTCGTGGCCAGCACGGCCCAGTTCACGCCCAAATCCGTCGAGACCGACGAAGAGCGCGACCAGCTGGTGTTCCGCGTCAAGCTGACCATCTCGCCCAAGCTTCTAACCCAGTATCAGGACCGCGCGCGTACGGGCGTGCCGGGGGTGGGATATGTCCGGGTAGATGACACCGTGGAGTGGCCCGATGAGCTCGCGGTGAGACTGCCGCGATGACCCCGCCGCCGGTCGCGGTACTGTCGGCGGTCACGCATCGCTACGGGCAGACTGCGGCACTCGACGATGTCTCGCTAACGGTGCCCGCCGGGTGCATGGCCGGGCTGATCGGGCCGGACGGCGTGGGCAAGTCGACGCTGCTGGCCCTGCTGGCCGGTGTCCGCCAGATCCAGACCGGGGACGTGCATGTGCTGAACGGCGATATCCGCAGCTGCGCGCATCTGCGGGCCTGCAACCGGCGCATCGCTTATATGCCGCAGGGGTTGGGGCGAAACCTCTATCCCACGCTGACGGTGACCGAGAACCTCGATTTCTTTGGCCGCCTTTTCGGGCAGGGCGAGGCCGAGCGGCGCGAGAGGATTGCCGATCTGCTGCAGGCCACAGGCCTTGATCCCTTTCCGAACCGGCCCGCAGGCAAGCTCTCGGGCGGGATGAAGCAGAAGCTGTCGCTCTGCTCGGCGTTGATCCATGATCCCGATCTTCTGATCCTAGACGAGCCGACAACAGGCGTCGATCCGCTGTCGCGTCAGCAGTTCTGGGATCTGATCGACCGGATGCGCCAGCAGCGCCCGCAGATGAGCGTGATCGTCGCCACCGCCTACATGGAAGAGGCCGAGCGCTTTGACTGGCTGGCGGCGATGTCGGACGGCAGGGTCATCGCCACCGGCATGCCATCCGAGATGCTAAAGCGCAGCGGCGAGGCGACGCTTGAAGAGGCGTTCATCGCATTGCTGCCTGAGGCGACGCGCCGGGGCCACACTGCCGTCACCGTGCCGCCGCGCCGTGCATTCGACGGACCGCCCGCCATTCAGGCCAAGGAGCTGACGCGCAAATTCGGTGATTTTACCGCCGTCGACTCGGTCAATTTCGAGATCGAGCGCGGCGAGATATTCGGCTTTCTGGGCTCCAACGGCTGCGGCAAGACGACGACGATGAAGATGCTGACCGGGCTGCTGCCCGCCAGCGCGGGCGAAGCGCTGCTGTTTGGCGAAACGCTGAATGCGGGCGACATGCGCACACGCCAGCGGGTCGGCTACATGTCGCAATCCTTTTCGCTCTATAGCGAGCTGACCGTGCGCCAGAACCTCGAACTGCATGCCGAGCTCTACCAGCTGCCCGCGGCCAAGCGGGCCGGGCGGGTCGCCGAGACGATGGCAACTTTCGAGCTGGTGGATGAGGCTGACGAGCGGCCCGACGCCTTGCCACTGGGCATCCGGCAGCGCCTGCAACTGGCCGTCGCGGTGATCCATTCGCCCGACGTTCTGATCCTGGACGAGCCGACATCGGGCGTCGATCCCATCGCGCGAGATGCGTTCTGGCGGCACCTGATCGACCTGTCGCGCAAGGACGGTGTGACGATCTTCGTCTCGACCCATTTCATGAACGAGGCCGAGCGCTGTGATCGCATCTCGCTGATGCATGCGGGCCGCGTTCTGGCCGTGGGCAAGCCGGACGAGATTGCCAACGCCAAAGGCGCGGACAGCCTCAATGACGCCTTCGTCAGCTATCTGCGCGAAGCGGCCGGTGAGGCCGATGCCCCGCCGCGTGCGGCCCCTGTCCAACATCGCAAGGGCGCGGCCCGCCAGCGCGGCGGCGCCTCGCGCATGTGGGCCTTTGCACGGCGCGAGACGATGGAGATCCTGCGCGATCCGCTGCGTCTGACATTTGCCTTCATGGGGCCCGTCATTCTGATGCTGACCTTCGGCTATGGCATCTCCTTCGACGTGACGGACCTGCCCTATGCCGTGCTGGACGAGGACCGCAGCGCCGAAAGCCGCGAGCTGCTCGAGGCGTTTTCCGGCTCGCGCTATTTCGAGGAACAGCCCACCGCCGCCAGCGCGGACGAGCTTGAGGCTCGGCTGCGCGATGGCGAAATCGCCATCGCCGTTCAGATTCCGCCCGAGTTCGGCAAGGCGCTCCTGCGCGGCGACCGGCCGGAGGTGCGCGTTGCGCTGGACGCCGCCATGCCCTTCCGGGCCGAGACGACGCGCGGATATCTTGCCGGGTTGGCCGCCGCCTACACGCAGACCCAAACCGAGCGGACCTATGGCGAGATCATCGACACCAGCGCGGCGGGTGTCGAAACCCGGTTTCGCTACAATCAGGCCTTCAAAAGCGTCGTCGCCATGGTGCCTTCGGTGATCATGCTGATGCTGGTTCTGATCCCGTCCATGATGTCGGCCATGGGTGTCGTGCGGGAAAAGGAAACCGGCTCGATCGCCAATTTCCGCTCGACCCCGGTGACGCGGGCCGAGTTCCTCTTGGGCAAGCAATTGCCCTATGTCGTCATCGCGATGCTCAGTTTCGTGACGCTGCTGATCGTCGCCTACGGGGTCTTCAACGTGCCGATCAAGGGCTCGGTCGCGGCGCTGGTCACGGGCACGCTGTTCTATGTCATGGCGACAACCGGCTTTGGCGTCCTGATCTCGACCTTCACCAGGACGCAAGTGGCAGCCACCTTTGCCGCGGCGGTGATCTCGATCATTCCGGCAGTGAACTTCTCGGGGCTGCTGGTGCCGGTATCGTCGCTGTCGGGCAGCGGGCAGGTGATCGGGCTGAGCTTTCCGTCGGGATGGTATCAGCAAATCAGCGTCGGAGTATTCACCAAGGATCTCGGCTTTGCTGAATTGTGGCGAAATCATCTGGCGCTGGCGGGCTTTGCGATCTTCTTTGCCGCGGTGTCGATCGCGGCCCTCAACAAGCAGGAACGCTGAGATGTTTCAGTGGCTGTCCAACATCTATCGGCTGGGGCGCAAGGAATTGCGCAGCCTCTGGACCGATCCAGCGCTGCTCTTCCTGATCATCTACCTGTTCAGCTTTGCCGTCTACGCCGTCGCGACGGGGGCCAAGCTGGAGGTGATCAACGCATCGGTCGCCTATGTCGACCTGGATCGCAGCGACCTCACGGGGCGCATCATCGGGGCGGTCCTGCCGCCCGAGTTCGACACGCCGCAGGAAATATCCCTGGGCGAGCTGGACCGCGTCATGAACAGCGGCGACTACGTCTTCGTGCTCTCCTTCCCGCCCCGGTTCGAGGCGGATGTGCTTGCCGGGCTTCAGCCCTCGATCCAGCTGAATGTCGATGCCACCGCGATGGTGCAGGCGGGGAACGGCTCGGTTTTCCTGCAGGAAATCATTGCCACCGAGCTATCGAAATTCGTCACCGGCACCGAGGGCGAGACCAGCCTGCCCATCGACCTGATCGTCACCGCGCAGTTCAACCCCAACCTGCAATCGACGTGGTTCTCATCGGTCATGCAGGTGATCAACAACGTCACGATTCTGGCGGTGCTGCTGACCGGCGCGGCCCTGATCCGCGAGCGCGAACGCGGCACGATCGAGCATCTTCTGGTCATGCCCGTCACCCCGGCCGAGATCATGCTGGCCAAGATCTGGGCCAATGGACTGATCATCATCATCGCCGCTGTGCTGTCGCTGTGGATCGTGGTGCAGGGGATATTGTCCGTGCCTGTCGCAGGGTCGATCACGCTTTTCGTGGCGGGCGCGGTCTTCTACCTGATCTCGGTTACCGGGCTGGGGATACTTCTGGCGACCTTCACCACCTCGATGCCGCAATTCGGCCTGCTGGCCCTGCCGGTTCTGGTGGTGATGAACCTGCTTTCGGGCAGCACCACACCGATGGAGAGCATCCCAACCTGGCTGCAAAACGTGATGCAGATCGCGCCCTCGACGCATTTCGTGGCGTTTTCGCAGGCCATTCTCTATCGCGGCGCGGGGCTGGCGACGGTTTGGCCCGACATGGTGATCATGGTGGCGCTGAGCGCGATTTTCTTCGTGATCGCCCTCCTGCGGTTCCGGCAGACGATGGCTTCGGCACAGTAAAACACGGCCTCAACCTGCTAGCTTATTGACGAACGTCAATCCTGAAACTGTGCCCGCGGTCAATGTGCCAGATGAACGTCACGTTTTCCGATCGTCGATTGATGGCGAAGGGCAAGCCATTTTGCAGGGAGAGAAATCATGCCGGAAACGCCAACCACTGACAGCCCGGAAGCGCAGACACAGTCACGCTTTCCGACGGCTTACACAATTCTTTTCCTTCTCATCATTCTGGTGGCGGTGCTGACTTGGATCATACCTGCGGGCAGCTATGACCGCGTCATGGACGACGCAGTGGGCCGGGAAATCGCCGTTGCGGGGACCTATCAGCAGGTGGACCCGAACCCTCAGGGCTTCTGGGATGTGCTTCTGGCGCCGACCGCGGGTTTCTATGATCCCGACAGTTATGCCGCCAATGCCATCGATGTCGCGCTTTTCGTCCTGTTTCTGGGCGGCTTTCTGGGCATTGTGAACGCGACCGGTGCGATTGATACCGGCATCCGGACGGTGATGCGCCGGCTACAGGGCCGCGAAATCTGGATGATTCCGATCCTGATGACATTGTTCGCCTTGGGCGGCACGACCTACGGGATGGCCGAAGAGACGCTGGCCTTCTATGCCATTCTGATCCCCATCATGATCGCCGCGGGTTACGATGCGGTCACCGGTGTCGCGATAATTCTGATCGGCGCGGGTATCGGCGTGCTCGGATCAACGATCAATCCATTCGCGACGGTCATCGCGGCCAACGCATCGGGCATTCCGTTCACTGATGGCATTATCCTGCGTTTCATTCTGCTGATCGGCGGGCTGATCGTTTGCGCTGCCTATGTCATGCGATACGCATCCCGGGTGAAGGAGGATCCGTCGCGCTCGGTTGTGGCCAAGCAGGCCGATGCACATCGCCGTATTTTTCTCAAGGATCAGCCGGATAGCGCCGAGGCACCCAATCTGACCGGCACGCAGTCGATTGTGCTGATCATCTTCGGTCTGACATTCGCGGCCATGATCTGGGGCGTCTCCAGTCAAGGCTGGTGGATGGCCCGCATGGGCGCGCTCTTCCTCGGCTCGGCTATCCTGATCGGCCTCGTCTCGCGTATGGGAGAGAAGCAGATCACCGGCAATTTTGTCGATGGCGCGCGTGACCTTCTGGGCGTGGCGCTGGTGGTGGGCCTTGCGCGCGGCATCGTCGTGATCATGGAGAACGGCCTGATCGCAGACACCATTCTGCACAGTGCCGAGCAGTCCCTTGCCGGGCTGGGCGATCTGGCTTTCATCAATCTGATGTTCTGGATCGAGGTCGGCATGAGCTTCTTCGTTCCGTCGTCATCCGGTCTGGCCGTGCTGTCGATGCCCATCATGGCGCCCCTTGCGGATTTTGCCGGTGTTGCGCGCAGTCTGGTCGTCACGGCGTATCAATCGGCCAACGGGTTGGTGAACCTGATCAATCCGACCTTTGCGGTCGTGATCGGCGGCCTCGCCATCGGGCGGGTGTCCTATGACCGCTGGCTGGTCTTCATCTGGCCTCTGCTTCTGATCCTGGTCGTTTTCATCTCAGCGGCGCTCAGCATCGCCGCCATCATCTGAAGGAGGCAAGACATGTCAAACGAACCTCTGGGCGTTTATTCTGAAACCGGCAAGTTGCGGCAGGTCATCATTTGCCGCCCCGGCCGGGCCCATCGCAGGCTGACGCCGGAAAACTGCCAGGACCTGCTTTTTGACGACGTCTTTTGGGTCAAGCAGGCGCAAAAGGATCATGATGTCTTTGCCGAAACGATGCGCGGCGAAGGCGTCGAGGTTCTGGACGTCAACACCCTATTGGCCGAGACGCTGGACATTGCCAAGGGGCGCAACTGGGTGCTGGACCACCGCATCGTGCCCGACCAGATCGGCGTCGGCATGATGTTGGAGTTGCGCGCCTGGATGGACGAGCTGCCGAGTGCCGAGCTGGCCGAGCATCTCTTGGGCGGTCTGGCGGTTGACGATGTGCCATTTGAGCTGACCGGCCTTTTCGGCAGCTACCTGGGCCCGCACGGTTTCATCCTGCCGCCGCTGCCCAATGCGCTTTTCACCCGCGACAACTCGGCCTGGATCTTCGGCGGCGTGTCGGTCAACCCGATGTATTGGCCCGCGCGGCGGCCCGAGACGCTGCTGAACACGGCCATCTACAAGTTTCACCCGAAGTTCGCGGGCAAGACGACGATCCATTGGGGCGATCCCACCGAGGATCACGGGCTGGCCACCGTCGAGGGCGGCGATATCATGCCCGTGGGGAACGGCACCGTTCTCGTCGGCATGGGCGAGCGGTCGTCCCCGCAAGGCGTGGGCCAACTGGCCGAGGCGCTTTTTGATACCGGCGCGGCGCAGCGTGTGCTGGCCTTCGCCATCCCGAAATCGCGCGCGGCGATGCATCTGGATACCGTCTTCACCCTCTGCGGCGGCGACGTGGTTACCACCTTCAAGGAAGTCGCGGACGAGCTGGTCTGCTATGACATCCGCCCCGGTGACGGTCCCGCTCCGCTGCAATTCCGCAAGGACCCGCGCCCGATCTTCGACATCGTGGCCGAGGTGCTGGGCTACAAGAAGCTGCAGATCGTGGCGACCGGTGGCGACACCCCCGAAGAGCGCGCGCGCGAGCAGTGGAACGATGGCAACAACGTGCTGGCGCTCCGGCCCGGCGTGGTCATCGGCTATGATCGCAACGATGACACCAATGCCGCGCTAAAGGCCGCGGGCATCGAGGTGTTGCCCATCCCCGGCGCCGAGCTGGGCCGCGGGCGCGGCGGCGGCCATTGTATGAGCTGCCCGACCATGCGCGACCCCGTATAAGGCGGGGTCGGCCAGATGAACGATCACGCACCCCTGGGCGCTTTCCGCGCTCCGATGGATACCCAGATCCGGTCACCCGATGGCCGGAGCAGGGAACTGGTGCGCCTCGCGGTTCTGGCCGCGAACAGCCACAACACGCAGCCATGGCGTTTCGAGGTCAGCCCGGATCGCATCGTGCTGCGCGCCGACCATCGTCGCAGATGTCCTGCCGTCGATCCTGACGATCACCATCTCTATGTCAGCCTTGGCTGCGCGGCGGAGAACATCGTGATTGCCGCAACTGGATTCGGCCTAGTTGCGGTGCCGCGCATCACCGAGGGAGGCACGGCCATCGAGATTGATTTGAAGACAGGCCCTGACGAACCCTCGCCGCTTATCGCCGCCATTCCCCTGCGCCAGTCGACGCGAAACAGATACGATGCGCGCCCGCTGACCGATGCCGAAAAAGATGCGTTGAGCGAGGCGGCCAAGTCCCCGCGCGTGACAGTCCGCCTTGTGGACGCGCCTGAAGAGATCGCGTCGCTCTGCGAGGCGGTTGTGGCCGGTAACGCGGACCAGATGGCAGACCCGGCCTTTGTCAGTGAACTGATGCATTGGATACGGTTCAGCCCGCAAGAGGCCCGCACGCGGCGCGATGGGCTCTTTGGGCGATGCCTTGGCAATCCGGGTTTGCCGGAATGGATGGGCCGGCTGGTATTCCCGCTGGTCTACGGCGTCCGTTCCGAGACCGGAAAGATCCGCGACCATATCGCCAGCGCCTCTGCCCTGATGATTTTCGTCAGCCATGCCGATACGCCGGAAAACTGGATCGAGACGGGCCGTGCGTTCCAAAGGTTTGCCTTGGCGGCGACCTCACTGGGGCTAGTGATGGCGCATGTCAATCAGGCGGTCGAGGTACCGGCGCAGCGCACCCACGTCGCGCGCCTGATCGGCATGACCGAGGGCCGCCCGTCCTTGGTGGTGCGGATCGGGCGCGGCGCGCGTCTGCCCTACTCATACCGACGCGACGTGGATGACGTCATCATGGCAGCTGAATAATGGAGATAGCACAATGGCTTACAATCTGAAGAACCGGCATTTCCTGACCCTGCGCGACTACAGTCCGCGCGAAATCGCCTTTCTGCTGAAACTCGCCGCCGATCTGAAGGTGGCGAAATACACCGGCACCGAGGTGCCCAAGCTGCAAGGCAAGGACATCGCGCTGATCTTTGAGAAGGACAGCACGCGCACCCGCGTGGGGTTCGAGGTGGCGGCCTATGATCAAGGCGCGCGCGTCACCTATCTGGGGCCGACAGGCTCGCATATCGGGCACAAGGAATCGGTCAAGGACACCGCGCGGGTGCTGGGCCGGATCTATGACGCGATCGAATATCGCGGCTTTGGTCAGGAAGTGGTTGATGAGCTGGCCGAGTATTCCGGCGTGCCCGTCTATAACGGCCTCACGAACGAGTTTCACCCGACCCAGATCCTCGCGGATTTCCTGACCATGCAGGAGCATGTGGAGAAGCCGCTGCACCGCGTCGCCTTCGCCTTTCTGGGGGATGCGGGCAACAACATGGGCGACAGCCTGCTGATCGGCGCGTCCAAGATGGGCATGGATGTGCGTCTGTGCGCGCCCAAGGCCTGCTGGCCGGATCAGGCCATCATCGACGAGGCCAAGGCAATCGCCGCCGAGACCGGCGCAAAGGTGACGATCACCGAGGATGTGGATGCTGCCGTGAAGGACGCCGATTTTATCTATACCGATGTCTGGGTCTCGATGGGCGAGCCCAAGGAGAAATGGGCCGAGCGGATCAAGCTGCTGAAACCCTACCAGGTGACGGCGGAGGTGATGAAAAAGACCGGCAATCCGCGCGCCTGCTTCATGCATTGCCTGCCCGCGTTTCACAACACCGAGACGACGGTGGGCAAGCAGATGAAGGAGGAGTTCGGTCTCGATGCGATGGAAGTGACCGAGGAAGTGTTCGAGAGCGCCGCGTCGATCGTGTTCGATCAGGCTGAAAACCGAATGCACACGATCAAGGCGGTCCTCGTCGCCACATTGGGGGCCTGACATGCTGGTCGTCGCAGCCGTGGGGGGCAACGCTCTCTTACAGCGGGGTGAGCCGCTGACAGCCGAGGCGCAGCGCGCCAATGTCAAGGTCGCCGCCGAGGCGCTGGCGCGGATCGTGCGCGCCGGGCACCGCCTGATCGTGACGCACGGGAACGGCCCGCAAGTGGGGCTGCTGGCCCTTCAGGGCGCGGCCTACAAACCGGACGAGGCCTATCCGCTGGACGTTCTGGGGGCCGAGACAGAGGGCATGATCGGCTACCTGATCGAACAGGAGCTGGAAAATGCGCTGGGCCATGATCACGCGGTCGCCACCCTTTTGACGCAGGTCGTGGTAGACCCGAAGGATCCCGCCTTTCGCAGCCCGACCAAGTTCGTCGGGCCGGTCTATTCCAAGGAGGAGGCCGAGGCGCGCGCCAAGGCCGCAGACTGGACCATAGCGCAGGACGGCGATCACTGGCGCCGTGTTGTGCCGTCGCCCAAACCCGTCGAAATCCCCGATCTGCGGGTGCTGCGCCTGCTGCTGGATCAAGGCGTGATCGTCATCTGCGCGGGCGGGGGCGGCATCCCGGTCATGCGCCGCGCCGATGACAGCATGGTCGGCATCGAGGCAGTGATCGACAAGGATGCGGCCAGCGCGCTTCTGGCTGCCGATATCGGTGCGGATGCGCTGCTGCTGCTGACCGATGTCGATGCAGTATATCAGGGCTTCGGCACCGATGACGCGCAGCCGCTGCGCCATGTGACGCCCAAGGAGGGCCGTTCGCTGGACATGCCCAAAGGCTCGATGGGGCCGAAATTGACCGCGGCCTGCGATTTTGTCGATCGGGGCGGTGTCGCGGGCATTGGCCGGCTGGCCGATGCGCTGGATATCCTTGGCGGCACTGCGGGCACCCGCGTGTCGCAGGACGGCTGAGGTGACACGGTGAGCGCAGAACCCTCCGCAGAGATTTCCGACACCACCGAAGGCCGCATCGCGGCCATTCGTGGCGGGGTGGTCGACGTGGCCTTTGCCGGACCGCCCCCGCGCATCCATGATCTGCTTTATGCCGGTGACGTGGCGCTCGAGGTATCAAGCCTCATCGGGGACGGGTTGGTGCGCACGATGGCAATGGCGCCCGTGCGCGGGCTGGGCCTGGGCCAGAGCGTGAAGGCGACGGGCGGCCCGATCCGGGTGCCTGTGGGCGAGGCCGTTCTGGGCCGCATGCTGGACGTCTTCGGCGCGCCGATTGATGGACGGCCAGCGCCAGTTGCGAGCGAACGTCGCTCGATCCACCGCCCGCCACCGCCCCTGAGCGAGCGTGTCCTGCATTCGCAGATCCTAGAGACCGGGATCAAAGCCATCGACCTGCTGTCGCCCATCGAGCGGGGCGGCAAGGCGGGGCTCTTTGGCGGCGCGGGCGTGGGCAAGACCGTTCTGATCACCGAGTTGATCAATAACACCGTCCAGCATCACAAGGGCGTCAGCCTCTTTTGCGGCATCGGCGAGCGGTCGCGCGAGGCCGAGGAGCTTTACCGCGAGATGGGGGAGGCGGGTGTGCGCGACAAGACCGTGATGCTCTTTGGCCAGATGAACGAGGCGCCGGGCGTGCGGTTTCTGGTGGGCAAGACCGCGCTGACGATGGCCGAGTATTTCCGCGACGACAAGGGGCAAGACGTCTTGCTGCTGATCGACAATATCTTTCGCTTCGTACAGGCGGGCTCCGAGGTTTCAGGCCTGATGGGGCGGATGCCCTCGCGCGTGGGCTATCAGCCGACGCTGGCCACCGAGCTTGCCGCGCTGGAAGAGCGCATCACCTCGACCAAGCGGGGGGCGATCACCTCTATCCAGGCGGTCTATGTGCCCGCCGACGATTTCACCGATCCGGCGGCGGCGCATATCTTTTCGCATCTTTCCGCCTCCGTCGTGCTGTCGCGCAAACGGGCGAGCGAAGGGCTCTATCCGGCGGTCGATCCGCTGGCCTCGGCCTCGGTCATGCTGACCCCCTCGGTCGTGGGTCAGCGGCACTACGACATCGCCCGCGCCGTGCGCCGCACACTGGCCGAGTATGAGGAGTTGCGCGACATCATCGCGATGCTAGGCCTTGAGGAGCTGTCCTCGGCCGACCGCGCCACCGTGGCCCGCGCCCGGCGGCTCGAGCGGTTCCTGACGCAACCTTTCGTCACCACCGAGGCGTTCAGCGGCACCAAGGGCAGGCTGGTGCCCATCGCCGAGACGCTGGACGGGTGCGAGACGATCCTGGGCCAAACCGAGTTCGACCTGCCCGAAAGCGCCTATTACATGATCGGCGGCCTCTCCGATCTGGGGGAGGCCGCCGCATGAGTATGGCCACCAAAATGACGGTTACCCTGCGCCTGCCGGCCGGCACGCTTTTTCAGGGGCAGGCCAGCCGGCTCACGGGGGTGGCTCCGAACGGAGGGTTCGGCATCTATCCCAACCATGTCGATTTCGTCACCGCCCTCGTGCCGTCGGTTCTGACCCTGCGCCTCGTCGACGGCTCGGAGGCGATTTTCGGCCTGGACGAAGGGCTGCTTGTCAAGAAGGGGCCGGAGGTTTCGGTCGCGGCCCTGCGCGGTGTGCGCGGCGACGATCTGGGCACGCTCAAGCAAACGGTCGAGGCGCGCTTTGTCCAGATGGACGAGGAAGAGCGGCAGGCCCGCTCGGCCCTGTCGCGGCTGGAGGCGAATATCGTGCGCCGTTTTGCCGAGTTGCAAAGGCCGCAGCCATGACCCGCAAGCAAGATAAACCGGCCGAAGACATCGCGCGGCAGGCCCAGCGGATGAAATCGCGGCGCGAGCATCCGGGGCCAAGCCCGCTGCGTGGCATCGGCACCTTCGGGATGATCGGGTGGTCCATTGCCGTGCCGACGGTCGGCGGGGCGTTTCTGGGCCTCTGGCTGGACCGGGTAGCGCCGCAAAGCTTCAACTGGACGATTGCGCTGATCCTCGGCGGCGTGGTCGTGGGCATTTTCATCGCCATCGCCTGGATCAACAAGGAAGGACGCCCCGATGACACCGATTGATTGGACAGCCCTGATGCTGGGCGGCGCTATGGGCGCGGCGGTCAGCACACTTTTCTTCGTGGGGCTGGCCCTTGGCATGCGCCGCGCGCTCAGGGCGCAAAACCCGGTCGCGCTGCTGGCGCTGAGCGCGGTGATACGCATTGCGCTTCTGTTGGCGGTAGGCTGGGCGGTGACTGTGCAGGGCGGGCCATGGGCGGCGCTGGGCTATGCGGCGGCATTCCTTGCCGCGCGGTTTGTCGCGACCACCGCCGCGCGGCTCGGCACGGCGCCGGAGCGCGCGCCATGACCCTGTCGCCCGATCAGACCCTGATGTTCCACCTCTGGGGCATCCCCATCAATGCCACCATCTTCTTCACCTGGGTCGTGATGGCTCTGCTGGTGGGCGCGTCGATGCTGATCACGCGCAATCTGCGCGCGGATGTACCGCCGGGTCGCTGGCGCACCACGCTGGAGGTCATCGTGCAAGGCATTCAGGGCCAGATCCACGAGATCGCGCCCGGCCCCTCGCGTCATCTGCTCTATTTCGCGGGCACGCTCTTTTTGTTTGTTGCGGTGTCAAACCTCTTGCTGGTCATCCCGGGCTTCGATCCGCCGACATCCTCGCTCTCGACCACCACGGCGCTGGCGCTGTCGGTGCTGATCGCGGTGCCGCTCTTTGGCGTCACCAGCCGGGGCGTCGGCGGCTATCTCAAGACATATCTGCAGCCCTCGTTCATCATGCTGCCCTTCAACATCATTTCCGAGTTCTCGCGCGGCATCTCGCTGGCCATCCGCCTTTACGGCAACATCATGAGCGGTGCGGTCATCGCGGCCATCCTGCTGACCGTCGCGCCCTTCTTTTTCCCCGTGGTGATGGATGTGCTGGGCCTGCTGACCGGCATGATCCAAGCCTACATCTTTGCCATCCTGGCGACCGTCTACATCGCCGGCGCCACGGCTCAACCCAGCTCTTCGCAGCCTGAAAAGGACACTATATGACTGATTTGGCCATCATCGCCGCAATCTCGATCTTTACCGCGGGCCTGACCGTGTCCTTCGGGGCCATCGGCCCGGCCTTGGGCGAAGGGCGCGCGGCGGCCACCGCGCTGAGCGCCATCGCGCAGCAGCCCGACGCGGCGCCGACCATCTCGCGCACGCTTTTCGTCAGCCTTGCGATGATCGAATCCACCGCGATCTACTGTTTCGTCGTCGCGATGATCCTGCTCTTCGCCAATCCGTTCTGGACCGTGGCCTTGGAGGCCGCGCAGCAGGCGGCGGGTAACTGACCCATGTCCATCGACTGGATCACGGTCGCGGCTCAGATCGCCAATTTCCTGGTGCTCGTCTGGCTGCTCAAGCGGTTCCTCTACCGGCCGATCTTGGACGGCATCGACGCGCGTGAGGCCGAGATTTCAGCGCGGATGCAGGAGGCTGCCGTGGCCAAGGATGAGGCGGCCCAGACCGAGGCGGACTATCGCGGCAAGCTGCACGAGCTGGCCGCTGCAAGGGACGAGGCCGCCGAGGCCGCGCGCGAGGCCGCCGAGGCCGATCGCGATGCCATGCTGGCCGCCGCGCAGGAGCGCGTGGACCGCGAATACGCAAGCTGGAAGGCGCAGATGGATGGCGAGACGCGGAAGTATTCGGCCAGGATGCACCGCGCCGGGGCGGAGGCCCTGCTGTCGCTGACGCGCAAGGCGCTGAGCGATCTGGCCGATGAGACGCTGGAGGCACTGATGGCGCAGCGCCTCGTGCAACAGATCCGGCCGATGACCGACGAGCTCAAGCGCGCTGCGGGTGGGGCGCCCCCCACCGCCATGGTCAGCAGCCGCGATCCGCTGCCCGCCAAGGTCGCCAAGGCCATGAGCGCCGAATTGAAAGCCATCTTTCCGAAGGCCGATGTCACGTTCCATACGAATGCCGATCAATCACCGGGCCTCGTGCTGCGCATCGGCGGCGCGCAGCTGGACTGGACCGTGGAGTCCTACGTGGAGGGCTTGGGCGCGCAGATCACCGCGCGCCTTGCGGCGGATACGGATCACAAGGCGCACACCCATGACTGACCCCGCAGACACGATCGGCCCCGAGCCCGAAGGCATGGTCAAGGCGCTGCTGGGCAGCCCCGCGCCCCCGCCGCGCCTGAGCGAGATCGGGCAGGTGGCCGAGGTGGCGGATGGCATCGCCGTCGTGACCGGGCTGGAGCGGGCGCTCGCGGAGGAATTGCTCCAATTCGATGGCGGCCTCATGGGCCTCGTCCTCGATCTGGAGCCGGGGCGGCTGGGCGTCGTCCTTCTCGGTCCGTCCGACCATATCGGCGTGGGCACGAACGTCACGCGGACCCATTCGGTCGTCAGCACACAGGTCGGCGACGCCCTTCTGGGCCGCGTCGTCAACGCGCTGGGCCAGCCGCAGGATGGCATGGGTGCGATCAAGGCCGGGGCGCGCCGCCCGGTCGAGGCGGAGGCGCCCGAGATCCTGCAGCGCAAGGCCATTTCGCGCCCCCTCGCCACCGGGATCAAGGCGGTCGATGCGGCGGTGCCCATCGGCCTTGGGCAGCGGCAACTGGTGATCGGCGACCGGCAGACCGGCAAGACCTCGCTGGCCGTCGACGCGATCCTCAATCAGAAACGCACGGATGTGGTCTGCATCTATTGCGCCATCGGGCAGCGCGGCGATGCGGTGGCCAAGGTGATCGGCGCGATCCGCGAGGGCGGCATGGCGGACCGCACCATCATCCTTGCGGCGGGCGACGAGGATGCGGCAGGCCTTGCCTATGTGGCGCCCTATGCCGCCCTGACCATGGCCGAGCATTTTGCCGGTGAGGGCCGCGATGTGCTGGTGGTGCTGGATGACCTGACGCATCACGCGCGCTCGTACCGCGAGCTGTCGCTGCTCCTCCGCCGCCCACCGGGGCGCGAGGCGTTTCCCGGCGATATCTTCTACATCCATGCCCGCCTGCTGGAGCGGGCCGGGCAATTCACCGAGGATGCTGGCGGCGGGTCGATCACCGTCTTGCCGGTGGTCGAGACGCAGGCCGAGAACCTTTCGGCCTATATCCCGACCAACCTGATTTCCATCACCGACGGGCAGGTCTACCTCTCGCCGCGCCTAGTGCGAAAAAACCAGTTTCCGGCGGTTGATCTGGGCGTCTCGGTCAGCCGGGTGGGCGGCAAGGCGCAAAGCCGTGCTTTCCGCGCCGTGTCGGGCAACCTACGCGTGACCCTGTCGCAATTCGAAGAGCTGGAGGATTTCGCGCGTTTCGGCACAAGGCTGGACGATGCCACGCGGGCGCGTCTGACGCGCGGCGCGGCGGTGCGCGCCTCGCTGCGGCAGGCCGAGCGTGACCCGATGCCCGCGATCGAGCAGCTTGCCGTCCTCGTCTCGGCGATGGACGGTCAGTTCGACGGGCTGGACGAGGCCGCCGTGGTGGCCGTCATGGCCAAGGTGAGGACTGCGGCCGCAAGCGATCTGAAGGATCTCAGCGAACAGATCGCGCAAAACCGCGCTCTGAGCGACGAGGACCGCGCCCGCATGTCTGCGCTCGGACAGCAGGCGCGCGCGGCATTGGAGGCGCAGAATGGCCCAGACGCTTGAGCAATTGACCCGGCGCACGACCAGCATGCAGGGCATCCGCAGCGTGGTGCACACGATGAAGACCCTCTCGGTCATCAATTCGGCCCCGTACGAGCATGCGGCCAGCGCGATCGAGGCCTATCACCGCACAGTTCTGGAGGGTCTGCATGCCTTCTTGTCGCAATCCGGGCCGGTCGGCGCAGCGGGCGCGGAGGGGGATGCACGCGTCATCATCGTCTTCGGCTCGGATCACGGGCTTTGCGGCAATTACAACGAGGGGGTCGCGGCGCAGGTGGCGCAGCATATCACCGCCAGCGGGGGTGATGCCGTGACCTTGCTCTCAATCGGGGCGCAGATGGCCGATGCGCTGTCCGATCAGGGCCTTGTCGCGGAAAAGCCGCTATCGCCGCCGGCCTCGGTCGACGGGATCGGCCGCCTTGCAAATCTTCTGACGCAGCGGCTGGATACGATCCGGCGCGAAAGCCTGCCGCGCGGTCTGGCGGTGTCCCTTGCCTATGCGGCGCGGGACGAAGGGGGAGTGCAATCCCCCCGGATTGCCGCCCTGCTTCCGCTGGATCCCGCCATGGTGGCAGAGATGCAAAGCACGCCGTGGCCGTCGCGCAGCCTGCCCTGTTTCTCGATGAAGCCCGATGATCTCTTCGTCGCGCTGATCCGGGGGCACCTCTTTGCCAGCCTGTTCCGCGCCGCCGCCGAGGCGCTGGTGACCGAGAACGCGGCCCGCATGGCATTGATGCAGCAGGCCGAGCAATCGGTGGATGACAGGCTATTGGAGCTGCAATCCGAAACGCGGGGGCTGCGCCAGACCGAGATCACGACCGAGCTTCTGGACGTCATCATGGGCTTCGAAGCGCTCAAGAAGGACAAGAAGCGGGAAAAAAGCGTGGAGACAAGCGGGGACGAGGTCGCCGCTCAGTGATGGCCGTTCAGCAGGCGAGGGCGCGCGGCTGATCCTCATCCCTTTGCAGGATCCTGTATTTCTCGTGGCTGGCAAGGTCGATCAGGCCCTTGGTCTTGAGGTCGCTGAAAGCGCGGCTGACGGTCTCGACCGACAGGCCCAGATGATCCGCGATATCGCGGCGCGGCATGGGCAGGGCGATGTGCCCCATGCTGGACCGTGTCGCTGCAAAGGCCTTGAGGAAGTCGAACAGGCGCTCATGCGCCTTGTTGTTGAGCAGCGCAAGCAGCTGTTGTTCGCGGCGGGCCAACAGTATCCGCATGCGCTTGTGCATGTCCTGCCGCAGCGCGTCGCTGACGCCAAGCTCGTGCTCGATGGTTGTGCGGGGCAGGGCGCGCAGGGTCACATGATCGACGGCCTCGGCGGTAAAGTGCCAACGATCGACATCGGAAATCCCGACGAGATCGCCCTTTGTGGCAAAGGAGAATATCTGCCGCCGACCTCTGGAATCGATGGTGCAGCAGCGCACGATCCCGGATGTGACCATGTACATCGCTTCCGCAGGCTCGTCATGCAGCAGGATGGTGGCGTCAGGCTGGAACTGCTTGCGAAACGATTTCCGCTCGAAGAGTGATACCAGCGGGCTGCAATCCGCCTCAACCTCGGGGCGGCGCGGTGCCGCGATGGCCTGGCTACGAGCCACCGGTGCCACAATGGCCGGCTTTGACCGGGAGGGGCCGGCGATGCGCGCCAAGGCTATAGGCCGGGCACGCGCGATGGGCGTGCCGGGTCGTGTGGTGGTCTCTGCGATGGATATTGTCATGGCGCTATCCCCGTTCATGTGGCATCGGCGGCATTCTGCGCATCGAAACCTGTTGGTGCGCGGGTGCGCAGCGTGGCTGCGGCCCTTGCCTTGATCCTGCTAGTGTCTCTTTGCGCGCTGCCTCGCGAGGGTGCGATAGGTCAGGATGGCCCTGCGCAGCGCATCCCAGTCGTCATAACCCTTGGCCGATTGCGCCTCGGCGCCGTGCGCCCGGTCGAAAGCCGCACTTTGAAACATCTGCAACGTGGTGCGGACCTGCGCGTTCAACTCGGCCAAAGGGGGCGCCATCCATGTGGTGTCCGGCGATTTTCCACCCTTCACAAGTTCTACCATATCCTCCAGTTCAGCACCGAATTTCTTCAGGCAGCTCATTGCCGATTTCAGACTTTCATCCTGTGCGTTCATCATGGCACCTTCAGGATATGCGTGGTATTGATGCCCAGTGTGGCATGTGATCCCGCTATCATTTTCAGTCTATGCCAAGAGGCCTGACATCTAAGTGAATCACGGTGAGTCTATGCGTGGGGGAGATCAGCAAACGCGTTTGTTCGACGCCTGAATTCAAGGGGCCGGGGCCATGAAACTGACAACATCATTGCCCACGGACGTGGTTCGCACACAGCTGGCCCGGATCATCGAGAGCCGCCAGTTCTGCAACGCGCCGCGCCTGTCACGCTTTTTGACCTACCTCGTCGAAGAGGCGCTGGCCGGTCGCGCCGATCGGCTCAAGGGCTACACCATCGGTATCGACGTGTTTGACCGGCCCAAGGATTTCGACCCCCAGACAGATACCATCGTGCGCGTGCAGGCGCGGGCCCTGCGCCAGAAGCTGGAGCAGTTCTATGTGCAGGACGGCCAGGACGACCCCATTCACATCGCCATCGAGAAAGGCTCGTACGAGCCGTCGTTTTTCCTGTCATGGGACGGCAAAAGGCCAACGGCCGTCCGGCCCGGCGCCCTTGGCACAAGCCTGGACAAGCCCTCCATCGCCGTGCTGCCCTTCGATAATTACAGCCCGGGCGGGGCGGACGACTTCATCTCGCACGGGCTGACCGAGGAGACGATTGCCAACCTGTCGCGCTTCAAGGAGATATCCGTCTTTTCCCGCTCGACAATGGAAACGGTCAAGCAGAACAAGATGACGATTCCACAGATCCAGGAGGTGCTGGGCGCGGATTTCGTGCTGGAGGGCAGCCTGATGATGCGCGATGGGCGGATCGACGTTTCGATTAACCTTGTCGATGCAGCGGCGGATTCCATCGTGCTGGTCGACCACTTCTGCGACCGGATGGAGCTGCCCGCCTTCTACGAAATGCAAGACCGGATGGCGATGCGCATCGCGGCGCGGATCACCGACAGGTTCGGCCCTCTGGGCCTCTATGCACAGCGCGCGGCGGCGGCGGGCCTCAGCCAGAAATGGGAGACCTACAACTGGATTTCGCGCTATCACCAGCTCTCGTTCGAGCTGAGCCCAGCCGAGCGCGAGGAGATCCGCGACGGGCTCTTGGCCGTGCTGGAGGAGGATGGCGGCTCGTCCGATGCCCATGCGGTGCTGGCGCTGGTCCTGGCGGATGAGTATCACATGCCGCCCGCCGGGGGCGACGACCTGCTGACCCAGATGATGGAGCAGGCCATGATGGCCGTTTCCTGCGATCCGCAAAACGCGGTTGCGCACAAGGCGCTGGCCGTGGCGAGGTTCTTTGCAGGGGATCTCGAGGGGTTCGATCGCTCGGCCCAGTTGGCGATCAGCCTCAATCCCGGCTATGGCGAGCTGATGGCAAAGCTGGGCACCTGCTATGCGGCATTGGCGAAATGGGATGTCGCGGTGGACCTGCTGGATCAGGCCATTGCCCTCAACCCTGTGCATGCCGGATGGTTTCACACGATCAAGGCGATTGCCGTTGCCATGACCAAGGGCCCTGCCGAGGCAAAGACCGAAATCGAAAGCGCGCCGATCCCCAACACCTTTTTCTACCATGCCTACCTGACCTGGTTTCTGGCCGAGTTGGGCGAAATGGAGCGCGCGATGGACGAAAAGGCGCGTGTGCTTGAGTTGGAGCCGGATTTCGAGTGCTTCATGGTCAGGCATGCTCGCGCGTGGCATTTGGATCCGGCGATCACCAGCCGGGCCATGGCGGCTTGGGAGAAGGTGGGTCTCACCTTTCCGGAGGAGACTGGCGAGGCGGCAGGCGACAAGTCGTCCTGAAACCTCGCGCTGCCGGATCTACTCCTGTCCCTTTTCGCCCATGCGGCCGACGGCGCTTGCCCCTCATTGGCCGAGATGCCCTGATCTGCGCATCCGCTGTCGGATGCCGTGGCTGGACGGCGCGGCGCCCTCCAAAACGCGCGTTCTTAGAACTCCAGCGTGACCATCTCGCCGCCGCCCTCGCGGGGCGCGAAGCGAAGGTGGCCGCCCAGCCGCTCGACCGCTGTGCGCGCGATGGCGAGGCCTAGCCCGCTGCCATTGGCGCGGGCGCCGCTGCCGCGAAAGAACCTGTCGGTCACGTGGGCCCGATCGGCCTCGGCAATGCCCGGCCCGCCATCCATGACTTGGATGCGCAGCCCGTCGCCAGCGGCGCCCAGCGTGATGTCGACGCGGCTCCCCCGCGGTGTCATGGCGATGGCATTTTCGATCACGTTGCGCAGCGCGGCGGTCAGCAGGACCGGATCGCTCTGGATCGTGTCTCTGCCCTCGGCCTCGATCTCGACTGCCACCTCTTTGGCGGCGGCCTGCCGTGACAGATCCTCGACCACGTCGCGCAGGACCGCGGCCACATCGACCGGCGTTCGCTCGCCGCCCTCGCTGCTGTCCACCGAAGCCAGCGACAAGAGCTGGCGCACCATCCTGTCGGTCCGGTCCACCCCCTGCTGGATGCGTGCAAGCGCCCCGGCGCGGGTGGCGTCGTCCGAGGCCATGGCCGCGACCTGCGCCTGCGTCTTGATCCCGGCCAGCGGCGTTTTCAACTCGTGCGCGGCAAAGGAGGTAAACGCCTTTTCACGCTCGCGCGCCGCACTGACCCGGCTGAAAAGACCGTTGAGCGCCGTGCCGACGGGCCGGATTTCGCGCGGCAATGCGCTGGCGGCGACGGGGTCCAGATCGGCCGCGCCGCGCTGCGCCAGCCCCCGCGCCAGCCGGTCCAGCGGCAAGAGCCCGCGCCGCAGGCTGAGCCAGATCAGACCCGCCAGGATCGGCAGGATCAAGAGCGCGGGCACGATCAGGCCGGTCGTCACGTCACGCACGAGGCCATCGCGCACGGTATGGCTGTCGCCCACCATGACGCGCACGCCCAACTCCTCGTTCACGACCGAATAGACGCGCCATTCCTCGCCATCGACGATGCTGTCGGCAAAGCCTGTATCCTGCGCCGACAGCTGCCCCTCGGGCGCGCTGCCCGAGCGCCCGACAAGCGTACCGTCCAGCGACCAGATCTGGCAGGACAGCTTGTGCGAATACGCGGCGCCTGGGCTCTCCAGCCCGGTCATCTCCTCGGCGATGGTGGCGGCGCCGGCCACGTCGATCCGCCGGTCCGAGATCAGCGACGATACCATCTGCCCCGCTTCGGCCAGCCGCGCGTCCAGAACGCGCTCGACCTCGGCGCGGGTTGATTGCTGAATCCAGACGAAGGCCGACAGCCAAACGGCCCCCGTTGCCAGCATCAGCACAGCGAACAGCCGGATGCGGATCGAATTCATGCGTCCTCCTTGGCCAGCTTGTATCCCGCGCCACGCACCGTCTGGATGAATTCCGCGCCCAGCTTGGCGCGCAGCCGGTGGATATGGACCTCGACCGCGTTGCTCTCGATCCCTTCCTGCCAGCCATAGAGCCGATCCTCGAGCGCGGCTTTGGACAGGATCGCGCCGGGCCGTTCCAGCAAGGCGCGCAGGATGACGAATTCGCGCGGAGAGAAGACGACGTCGCGGCCCTCCTGCCGTCCCGACATTCGCGCGGGGTCCACGGTCAGCCCGTTCCACTCCAGCTCGGCCTGCGCGCGCCCCTCGGCCCTACGCACGATCGAGCGCAGGCGCGCCGTCACCTCGTCCAGATCGAAGGGTTTGCCAAGGTAGTCGTCGGCCCCCAGATCCAGCCCGGCAATCCGGTCACTCACCTGGTCCAGCGCGGTCAGCAGCAGCACGGGCGTGCGGTCGCCGCGCGCGCGCATCCCCGAAAGGATATCCAGCCCCGAGCCGTCGGGTAGCATGATGTCCAGCGCCACGGCGGCAAAACCGCCCTGTTCCAGCGCCTCATCCGCGTCGGCGCACGTCTCGACCAGCTCGGGGGTGAAGCCCGACAGGCGCAGGCCGACAGACAGGCCATCGGCCAGCGTCGCGTCATCCTCGACAATCAATATGCGCATCGGCCAAACTCCTTTCCGCCACGTTACAGGCGTAGGCCGCCGACCTTAAGCCTCGCTTAAGCCCAAAGGACGATCCGGACCGCATGACAAAACCATCGATTCACATCCGCCGCGTCGCAAGGCACTTGTCGCGTTTCGTCATCGTCCTCTGGGCGACGGCCATCGTCGCCATGCCGGGCATGGCGCAGACCCTCTCATCCTCGGCCGGCGCTCCGCTTCCGGTCGCCGAGGCGTTCCAGCTCAGTGTGTCCGAGCAGGCGGATGGAAGCCGCATCCTGTCATGGGAGGTGGCCGAGGGATACTATCTCTACCGCGACAAACTGTCGGCTGAGACACCAGACGGCGCGCCCGTGTCGCTGGAGACCGAGCCGGGCACCGAGATGGACGATCCGACGTTCGGACCCACGCAGATCTACACGGGCGGTGCCGAGGCCCTGATGGCGCCGGTGGAAGGCCCCGTGACCGTGACATGGCAGGGCTGCCAGGATGGCGGCATCTGCTATCCGCCGAGCAGCGAGACATTGGCCGCGCTGGATGACGGGCCTGCTGTCGGCTCGGGCGCGATCTCCGCTGCTGCGCCGACCGGCAGCGTCACGCTGGCCAAAGAAACCGGCGTGATCGAGGGCCTCCAGTCGCGCGGCGGGGCCTTGCTGGTGCTGGTGGGTTTTCTGGGTTTCGGCCTGCTCTTGGCCTTTACGCCTTGCGTCTTTCCGATGTTTCCGATCCTCGCGGGTATCCTTTCGGGCGAGGGGCGTGACCTGACGGCGCGGCGCGGGGCGGCCTTGTCCGGCGTCTATGTTCTGGCGATGGCCTCGGCCTTCGGCCTTTTGGGCGTCGCGGCGGCATGGTCGGGGCAGAACCTGCAGGTGGTGCTGCAATCGCCGGTGGCGATCTACATTGTCGCGGGCATCTTTGCCGTGTTGGCCCTGTCGATGTTCGGCCTGTTCGAGCTGCGCCTGCCGGATGCCTGGACGCGGCGCCTCTCATCTGCCGGATCACAGCGCGGCGGCACGTTTGGCGGCGCGGCGATGCTGGGCTTCACCTCGGCGCTGATCGTGGGGCCGTGCGTGACAGCGCCGCTGGCGGGCGCGCTGCTCTATATCGCGGGGACGGGGGACATATTGCTCGGTGCCGGGGCGCTTTTTGCTCTGGGACTGGGGCAGGGGATCCCTCTGATGATCGCGGGCACGCTGGGGTCGCGGATGCTGCCGCGCGCAGGTGGATGGATGGACGGGGTCAAGCGTCTCTTCGGTTTCGTGTTCCTCGGCATGGCGATCTGGTTGATCGGGCGGCTGGTGCCCGGCCCCGCGATCCTCGCGCTCTGGGCGGCCCTGCTGATCGGGGCGGGCATCTTTGCCGGGGCGATGGACATGCTGCCCGCAGGCGCCGGTGCTGCGCGGCGCGGGGCCAAGACCGCCGGCATCCTGTCAATGCTGGCCGGTGCGATCATGGCCGTCGGCGCCGCGCTGGGCGGGGGCGATCCGCTGCGCCCGCTGGCCGCGCTTCAGGGCGGGGGCGGCGCCACGCCCGAGGCCGCGCCGATCCAGTTCGACACGGTCAGCGATGTTCAATCACTTGACGCCGCGCTGATGGCGCAATCGGATCGGCCTGCGATGGTCTATGTCACCGCCGACTGGTGCGTGACCTGCCGCGTGACCGAGCGGAACGTCTGGCCCGATGCGGGCGTTCAGGCCGCACTGTCGGAGGCGCATGTGATCGCGGCGGATGTCACCGATTTCGGCGCCGGGGGGCAGGCGATGCTGGACCGGTTGGGCGCGGTCGGCCCGCCGACCATGGTCTTTCTGGACCGGGGCCGCGCCGAGGCCAGCGGCACACGCATCGTGGGCGATACCGGCCCCGGCGCGGTCGTGACATCCATGGAGGCGGTGCAATGAATTCCATTTCGATCGGCCCGCTTGTCTTTGCCAATGACCGCTTTGTCGCGGTCGTGACCATCATCGCTTTTCTCCTCGTGGCCGAGATCGCCGCCTGGCGCAAACGCGGCAGCGCCGAGGCCATCCGCCGCTGGTCTGGCGCGACCCTCGTCGCCTGGATCGCCGCCGCGCGCCTCGGCTATGTCATCGGGCATTGGGAGGCCTTCGCCGCCGCGCCGCTTTCGGTCTTTGCGATCTGGCAGGGTGGGTTCAGCAGTGCTGCGGGCACATTTGGCGCAGGTGCCACTCTGTTCGCGGCGTTCCTGCGACAGCGCGGGGCCGGCCTGCCGGTGTTGATCAGCGCCATAGCCGCCGCTTTGGTATTCAAGATCGGGACCGTCCTGCTGCCGGATGACGTGCGCGGCCGGATTCCCGCAGCAGGGTTCGCGGATCTGTCTGGCGCGCCGGTCTCCTTGAACGAGCGTGACGGTCAGCCGCTGGTGCTGAACCTTTGGGCCACATGGTGCCCGCCTTGTCGGCGCGAAATGCCGATGATGGTGGATGTCGCGCAATCGCAGTCCTCGAACCAGGACGGCGCCGAGATCGTCTTTGCCAATCAGGGCGAACAGGTGGGCACGATCCGCCAGTTCCTTCAGCTCACGGATTTGCCCGAGGCTGGAATGATCCGCGACCCAAACAATGCCCTCATGGAGAAGTTCAAGCTTATGGGCCTGCCCAGCACGCTCTTTTTCGCGGCCGACGGCACATTGCAAGCCGTCCATACCGGAGAGATTTCCCGCGCCGCCCTGCTGGCCGGGATCAGGGATCTGCAGACCGCAAGCGATGCAGAGTGACACGATATCTGCGGGCAGAGCCGCCGCGCGGCACCGCGCCCGAACCTCATGACAAAGGAGAGCCATCATGACCCTCATCACCCGAAGAAACCTGATTGTCGGCGGCGTCGCGGGCACGAGCGCCGCGGCGCTTGGCATGACGCTGATTCCGCCTGCAAAACGGGTTGAAGCGCAGGGCCTGACCGTCGAGGACGTGCTCCATGATCCGGTCAACCCGGTGCTTGGAAACCCCGAGGGCGATGTCACCATTGTCGAGTTCTTCGATTACCAATGCCCCTATTGCAAGGCCAACCATCCGGTGCTGACCGAGGTCGTCGAGGAGGACGGCAATATCCGCCTCGTGATGAAGGACTGGCCCATTTTCGGCGCCGCCTCGGTTCGGGCCAGCCAGCTGGCGCTTGGCGCGGCCGATGCGGGCGTCTACGGCGCAGCCAGCGACGCGCTGATGGGCACGGAAGGGCGCCTGACCGATGCCGGGATAGATGAGGCGCTGCAAGAGGCCAGCCTTGATCCCGCCAGGCTGGACAGCGCCTACCGCGACAATCGCAACAAATGGGACGGGCTGCTGATGCGCAACAGCGCGCAGGCAACGCAACTGGGCCTGCAGGGCACGCCCGCCTTCATCGTGGGCCGGGCGACCTATCCCGGCAGCATGGACCGCGCGGCCCTGCACGAGGCTGTCGCGAACAGCCGGTCCTAGCCCTTCCCACTCACTTGACCCGTAAAGGATGAAATCATGTTTACCCGACGCAGCTTTCTCGCTCTGGCGGGGGCAGGGGGCCTTGCCGCTTGTGCGCAGCCGCCGGCCCAGCCGGTGGCGCCTGCACCCGCGCCGGCCCCGGTCTATCCGCCGCTGCCTGACCACTATGGCCCGATCACGACCGAGCCCTACCCGATCCCTGCCGTGCGCGAGGGCGTCATCGCCCCGCGTTTGCGGCGGCAGGAGGTCGCCAACCCCTTTTCCCAGCACCCCCGCGGCACCATCGTGGTCGATCCCGATGCGGCGATGCTGCATTTCGTCCAAGGCCCCGACAAGGCCATGCGCTACGGGGTCAGCGTGGGCAAGGCGGGCTTTGCCTGGCAGGGCAAGGCGCGCCTGCAATTCTGCCGCGAATGGCCGCGCTGGAAGGTGCCCCTGACCATGATTGAGCGCCAGCCGGATCTGGAGCCCTATTCGGTCGCCAATGGCGGCATGGATCCGGGGCCGGACAACCCGATGGGCGCGCGCGCGCTCTACCTCTTCAAGAATGGCAAGGACACGCTCTACCGCGTTCATGGCAGCGCCTCGCCCGAAGAGTTGGGCAAAGCCGTCTCGCAAGGGTGCATCCGGATGCTCAATCATGACGTGATCGATCTGCATCAGCGCGCGATCCACGGCTCTGACGTGATCGTGCTGCCATCAATGCAGCCCGAGGGGCTGGCCAACGTCTACTAGCGCGGGCCTTTCGCCGGATCAGCGAGACCCGAGCAGCGCCCGCGTCATCCCCGACAGGCGCGCCGCATATTTGCGCCGCCGCGCGGGCGATAGCAGCGTGGCGGGCGACAGGGCGCGGAGCAGAGACTTGCCAAAAGGCGCAGCGCAGGCGGCGAGGCCCCGATGCTTGCGCACCGCATATATCTGCGCCCAGCCCCAGCTGGAATTCTTGATCCGCTCACCCTCGCGGCTGGGCTGTGACGAGGCGCCGCCGACATGGCGCACCTCGGCGCGGGAGGCCAGCATCAGGGGGCCGCAGCTTTGCGCCAGGCGCACGCTCAGATCGTCATCCTCGAAAAAGAGGAAGATGGCGGGATCGAAGCCACCGATACTGTCGAAACCCGCCTTTTGCACCATCAGCGCGGCCCCCGAAAGCACGGGCAGGACGGCATCGCCGTCGGGCGTGCCCTTGGGGAGCCACTGGCTACGCGAGACCAGATCGCTGCGGCGCTTGATCTGGGGGTGGCCATCCTCGTCTAGGATCATGGGGTTGAACGCGGATGTGTCGGGATACGCCCGCGCGGCCGCGACCAGAGCGTCGAGCGCGCCGGGCATGAGCATCGTGTCGGGGTTGAGGAACAGCACGAACTCGGTCCGGGCCGCCGCCGCGCCGATATTGCAGGCGCGGCCAAAGCCCTCATTCGCCGCGTTTTCGATCAGCGTGACGTTCTCGGTGGCCAAAGCCCGCAGCTTTGCAACATCGCGCGAGGCATTGTCCACGACGATGACGGGCGTGCCCTCTGGCACCGAGCCCAGCATTCGCGGCAGGACCGCCGCGCTGTTGTAGGCGACGGTGACGATGGTGACGGCGGGATCAGCCATTCGGGTGCTTTCGTGCCATGGCGGCGATGCGGCGGCGATAGACCGGGCGCAGTACCTCGCGGCGCAGTTTGGGCCAGACGCCCTCCTTGCGGCTGATGAGACTGCCGCCGAGCTGCGCCGAGACCTCCCTGATCCCGGTGGGCCAGACCGTCAGAACGCGCACGCCGTGCACCCATGTCATCTGCAGGAACGTATCCACGGGGCGGTCAAACCTTTGCGTCGCGGCCAGCAATGCGCGCGCCGCGCCTTTCGTAACAAGCTGCGCCACCATTCCCAGCGCTACCGCATCGTGACGACTGAGACGGATGGTCTTGTCCGTCGCGATATCCTCGCCCGCATCTTCGCGCCGTTTAATAGGGAAACGGACGAAATCGCCATCCTCGCAATGGGCCATCGCCAGCGCCAGCGCTGGAAGGAAGACTCCGGTATCAATCTCGAGATCATCCTCAAGGATCAGCGCGGCAGCCATATCCTCGTCCACGATCCGCTGCCAGCAGGCGCGGTGGCTGTGAAATGTCGCCACCTCGGAGGGGCGCAGGGCAAAAGGATAGCGCGGTTTCAGCGCGCGGGGGGTGTAGGCGCGCGTCTCGGCCCCGGACATACTCTGCCCGTCCGTTGCGGGCATTACGTGGCAGCGCAGCGGTAGCGCGGCCTGCGTCGCGGCGACCTGCGCCGCACGCTCCTTGGCGCGGGCCAGATGAATGATGAAGCAATCCAGATCCAAGTCGACGCTCGCTAGGCAAGGGGGCTGGTCAAGGCTGGTGCCAGACTTGGCCGCGCAAATCCACCCTGAAATGCGCGCGCCTTACTGGCCAAGACCCAGCGACAGCGAGTCCCGTTCGACCATCTGCAGGATCACGATATCGGGCGAGAGCCGCTGCAGATACCGCCCAAGCGCGCGGTCGTCGATGAACTTCCAGTGTATGTAATAGGCCTCGGCAAAGCTGGCGTTGTAAAGTGTGGACGGAGCGATGCAGAAACTGTCGCAGAGCATCAGCACGGTTTGCGGATTTGGCGCATCCGGGGCGCGTGTGACGCGCATGACCTTGTCCATCAGCGTCAGCCCGCCATTCTGCACGGGTGCGCAGGCGGTCTCGTCGCCGGAAATGAGGCTGATTTCCGCGACACATGTGGCGGGTTTCGTGCTCAGGTCAATGCGGTAGTCCTGCTCGATCTTCGGCGGGTAGAGGTTCTGCATCTTCAACAGATGCGTAAGATCGCCCGCGGACGCGGCGACAGGCTCCAGATCATAGGAAACCACCTCTGCCCCGAGGCGCGCCATGACCGCGTCATACCCGGCCGCCCCTCCGGCATGTGTCCAGTGGGTGTCGGTCGTCAGATAGGCCTGTACCCTGTCCTTGGCGCGGCGCAAGACTGGGCGCAAATCCAGCACCGGCACCCCTTTGGCGGCGGCGGCTTCGATCAGATCGTCGGTAACGGTGTGCGGCGCGGGCAGGGTGCCCTCGGGCAGCATCTCGGGGTATATCGAATGCTTGTTGGGCGCGATCACGGCGGTGAATTGCGCGCCAGTGTCGGTGACGCGCGATTGCAGCCGCGCCAGCGCACTCGCCTGCGCCTCGATCAGCCCGCCCGGGACCGGCCAGGTGCCCGCCGTCTTGGCCATCACCCGATTGCCTTCGTTGCCGAGAAAGAGATACCCCTCGCGCCCGATCTGCACGCGGTCCGGAAAGAGCGAACGTTGGAGCCGCGTCATTGCGAGATAGCTGAGGTTCCCCTCGATCCGGTCGAGCGACCACAGATCGCGTAGATCCTGCGGAATGAGCGCGCCGCCGACAGTGGCGCGCGACGCAATATTGGCCGCAGGCAAGGCCATGAGGATCACGGCAGCGACGGCGGCAAAAACGGTCAGGCGGGCGCTATACATGGCTGGGGGCTCCCGTCAGAAGTTGAAGTAGAGAAAGACTTCGCTGCGCGATACCAGCATCATGATGCAGCCCGCGCCGAAAAGCGCAGCGCCGACCAGCGTCTTGTAAAGCGGGCGGATGTCGCGCGTGAACTGATAGGTATTGGGCAAGACCAGAACCCCGATCAGCGCCAGAGCCAGGTATTTGCCCGCCGTGCTGGCCCCGGTGATCACGACATGGCGCGGCCCCTCCATAGCGGCCGGATTGAGGCCGAACATCGTGGAGAGGATATCGAGCGCCTGCGCCACATCTTCGGCCCGGAAGAACACCCACGCCAGATGCACCACCGCAAAGGTCAGCAGCCATGCCAGAATGCGCGGCAGGCGCAGTCCGGCGCGGCTGCACATGCGTCCGATGACCAGACCCGCGCCGTGGATCGCGCCCCATATCAGAAAGGTCCAGCCCGCCCCGTGCCACAGCCCGCCGAGCAGGAAGGTGACCATCAGGTTGGCCGCCACGCGGCCCTCGCGGCGGCGGCTGCCGCCAAGCGGGATGTAGAGGTAATCGCGCAAAAAGCGCGACAGCGTGATGTGCCAGCGCCGCCAGAAATCCTGGATCGAGGTCGCCTTGTAAGGCGACAGGAAGTTCAGCGGCAGGCGGATGCCGAACATGCGCGCGGCGCCGATGGCCATGTCGCTATAGCCGCTGAAATCGAAATAAAGCTGGAAGGTGTAGGAAAAGGTCGTGATCCACGCATCCAGAATCGTCAGCTGGGTGTGATCGGCATAGCCCGCATCGGCATAGACGGCGAACGTGTCGGCGATCCCGATCTTCTTGAAGAGGCCGAGGCCGAAAATGATCAACCCTGCCAGCAGGTTTTTCGAGCGCAGCCGCAGCAACGCAGCCCGCGCAAACTGGGGCATCATTTCCTTGTGGTGGACGATGGGTCCGGCAATGAGCTGAGGAAAGAAGGTGACGAAAACTGCGTAATTCAGCAAGCTGCCGCGCGCGGCCTGCCCCTTATAGCTGTCCACGAGGTAGGTGATCTGCTGGAACGTGAAGAAGGAAATGGCCAGGGGCAACAGGAGGCGGGGCACCTCCATGCCCGTGCCTGCAACGGTGTTCACTGTCTCGATGAAGAAGCCAAAATATTTGAAGTATCCAAGCAGCCCGAGATTGGCCGCGATGCCCCAGCATCACAAGCGGGAAGCCCGCCCGGCCCATGCCTTGGCGCGCCTGGATTGCTGCGGCGATGACATAATTCCCAAGGATCGAGCCGATCAGCAGCGGCAGGTACTCAAGCCGCCAATAGCCATAGAAAAAGAGCGAGCAGAGCACCAGCCAGCCGAGGCTGGCCCGCCCGCCGGCGATCCGCGCGATCGCGAAATAGCCCAATAGGCTGAGAGGCAGGAACGCAAAGACGAACTGGGGAGAACTGAAAAGCACGGGTGGGCGTCACTCGGGATTGAATCGCTCCAGTCCATATTGCCTATGGTCGGCGAATGCCAGCCATGTGCTATCGGGTCGGGCGCACCTGCCACTGAACATCACGCGTGCCGGTCATGCGGGCCAGTCGCGCCAGCTCGGCCTCAAGGCGCTGGGTGCGCGGCGCGCCCCAGCGCGTGCCCGGCTCGGGCCAGAGTCCGGTGACGCGCAACCAGCCAGCGGCGCGGTCGGCCTTCAGTTCGGCCCGTCCAACAAAGCGGTCGCCCTCAAGCAGGGGATAGACATAGTAGCCCCAGCGGCGCTGATCGGCGGGCACGAACATCTCATTCACGTATTCAAAGCCGAAAAGACGGGCCAGCCGCGCCCGGTCGCGTACGGCCGGATCGAAGGGGTTGAGGATGCGCAGCCGCCCGGTGGGCGGGGCGAGCTCGGCCAGCCGAGCGTCCAGATCCGGCGCGGCATAGGCGGCGCGCGCCATGCCATCCGCGCCGATCACCTGCACCTCATCCGGCTGCCGCCGTGCGGCCCAGCCGCGCGCCTCCTCCGCGCTCATCGCCGCCCAAAAGCGTTGCACCTCGCCGCAGGTGGCAAAACCCAGCCGGTCCAGCGCTATGTCGCAAAGCCCGTCGATGGCATCCGTGTCCTCCGGCCCTTCCAACAGGTGCGAGGGAAAGACGCGGTGGCCCAGATCGTAGAACTTTACGAAATTCTCGCGCTTGGCCGTCGCCAAATCGCCCGCATACCACATCTGTTCCAGCGCCTTCTTGTGCGGCGGCCGTGCCCACATCTCGCGGCTCTCGGCCTTGGTGTCGAACGCATGGGTCGAGAGCGGTCCCTCGGCCTCGATCCGGTGCCGGATGGCGGCGATCTCGGCGCGGGCGAGGCCGGATTGAAACCACTCGGCCTGCGCCGCCTTGGCGCCCAGCCGCGCGAATTGGCGCTGCCAATGGGGCAGGACCTCCATCGGGATCAGCGAGGCGTCATGGGTGAAGTGCTCGAACAGGTCACGCCCCAAGAGGGGCCACAGCATCCCCTCGCGGTAATTGGGATTGCGCGACCAGAGGATGTGATTATGCGCGCGCGTCACGTTGCGGATCGTGTCGATCTGCAAAAAGCCGATCTGCCGGATCAGCGCCATCACGTCCGGGCGCCCGGTGCCTGAAATGCCAAGCCCATGCGCGTGCAGCCACAGATGCCGCGCCGTCCGGTTGTCCAGAACCCGCGCCGCGCCCACGGATCAGGGCGTGCTCAGCTGTATCAGCGCATCATGCAACTCGCGCCCCTCAAGCGTCAGAACCGCATGGATGAACACCCGGCCCGCAAGGCAGGCGTCACGGTTGCTGGCCCGGTCCAGATTGGCAAAGCTGGCCATGACGCGGGGCGCATCCTCGCGCGTCGCAATAGTGCGGGTGACGACGCCGAAAATCGCGGCCTCGGCCTGCGCCGCACGCTTGGGCGGCAGGACAGGCGCGCCGCGCTGCGCGCCCAGCTGCGCCGCGCGCAACTGGATGCGGTAATAATTGCGCAGCCCCTCGACATTGAGGCGCGCCGCCGCGCGGGCGGTCGCCTCGGCCATGCGATAGGGCGGCAGATCACCGCGCACGGCGCGCCCGCAAATGTTCACCGGCATGGCGCCCAGAACGGCCTGCTCGACCAGATAGTAATAGCGCAGATCGCGCAGCGGCAGGTGGCCGAGCCCCTCGTCGATCACGCTCCAAAGCAGCCCTTGGGCACGGGTTACCGGCACCGCGGCACCGTCGCGCACGGCCAGAACGCGGTCGGCGATATAGCCCGCGATCACCGGATCGCGCAGCATGTCCGCGGCGTGCTGCGTGGCAAGGTCCAGCTTTTCCCCGGCAAAGCCGAGCGCAGCCAGATCACGGCGCACCTCCCCATCCTCGTGGAGCCGCCCCAGAAGCTGGATCAAATCGCCCCGGCTGACGGATTGCGCCGCCTGGCCGGCCTCTTGCGCGGCCACGGCAGCGGGCGCAGAGACGCCTGCGCAGGACATCGCCAGAAAGGCGATCGCGATGAACTTGGCTGATATCTGCCTCAAATCGGGCCCCCCTTGGCGCGCACGCCTTATGCCCGCCCTTGCAATATAGGTGGCATCGCACGCTCGTGCCACCTCTAGAGATTTGCTGCGCATCTGCAAGCGGACCGGCGGATCGCCGCCTTGACTGTGCTGAAGAGAGCGGTGGAACTTCCCCGCTGTCCTTGCTAGGCATTTCGGCGACGCAGTAGTTTCGAGGTACGCCGATGAGCGCCACCGCCCGCAAGACCGCCCCGCTTCCTGCGGATATCCGCGCCATGAAGGGCCGCACGCCCATCGTCAGCCTGACGGCCTACACGACGCCGATGGCGCGCATGATGGATGCCCATTGCGATTTCGTCTTGGTCGGCGACAGCGTCGGCATGGTGCTGCATGGCCTCACCTCGACCACCGGCGTGACGATGGAGATGATGATCCTGCACGGGCAGGCCGTCGCGCGCGGGCTGGACAAGGCGATGATGGTTATCGACATGCCCTTCGGCAGCTATGAGGAAGACCCGCGCCAAGCGATGCGCAATGCCGTGCGTCTGATGCGCGAGACGGGCGCTGCCGCGGTCAAGCTGGAGGGCGGCGCGCATATGGTCGAAACCATCGCGTTCCTTACGGCGCGCGGCGTGCCGGTGATGGCCCATATCGGTCTGACGCCCCAGTCGGTGGGCACGCTGGGCGGCTACAAGGTGCAGGGGCGCGGCCATGGCGCGCGCGTTCTCAGCGAAGACGCCCGCGCGGTGGCCGAGGCGGGCGCCTTTGCCGTCGTGATCGAGAAGGTGCCTGCAGGTCTCGCCGACAGGATCACCGCCGATATCGCCATTCCCACCATTGGCATCGGCGCCTCGGCCGGCTGCGATGGTCAGGTGCTGGTCGTCGATGACATGCTGGGCCTCTTTACCGCGTTCAAGCCGAAATTCGTCAAGCGGTACGCAGCCTTGGGCGAGGATGGCGAGGCCGCCATCGCCGCCTATGCCGCCGACGTGCGGGCGCGGAAATTCCCGGCCTCCGAACATCTCTTTGGCGATGAGACGCCCTCGACATGACCGCGCCGATCTTGCGAAGCCTGGCCGATCTGCGGGCGGCCACGCGCCCTTGGCGCCTTGCGGGCGAGACAATCGGCGTCGTGCCCACGATGGGCGCGCTGCATGACGGGCACCTGTCGCTGGTCGCCGTAGCCAAGGCAACCGCGACCCGCGTGATCGTGACGATCTTCGTCAACCCGCGCCAGTTCAGCACGCCCGAGGATCTGGCGAGCTATCCGCGAACCGAGACCAGCGACGCGGCCAAACTGGCGCGGTTCGGCATCGACGCCATCTACGTGCCGGACGGCGATCAGATGTATCCCGAGGGCTTTGCCACCACAGTTTCGGTCGCCGGTCTGACGGATGTGATGGACGGCATCCACCGCCCCGGCCATTTCGAAGGCGTGGCCACGGTTGTTGCCAAGCTTTTTGCCCAGACCAGCGCCACCGACGCCTTCTTTGGCGAAAAGGATTTTCAACAGCTTCAGGTCGTGCGTCGCATGGCCCGCGATCTGGACATCCCGATCAGGGTGCAGGGCTGCCCCACTATCCGCGAAATCGACGGGCTGGCCATGTCCTCGCGCAACCTTCTCTTGTCGGACCGTGCCCGCACCATCGCGCCCGCGCTACCCGACCAGATGCAGGCCCTTGCCCGCACCATCAGCGAAGGCGGTGATTTCGCAGCCGCGCAGAGCGCCGCGATCCGCAGCCTTGAGCAGGCGGGGTTCACCTCGGTCGACTATCTCGAGATGCGTGCGAATGATGATCTGTCGCTGCTCGAGGCGCCGACCCGGCCCGCACGCCTTTTTGCCGCCGCCTGGCTGGCGGGCGTGCGCCTGATCGACAACATCGCCGTCGAGGCGTAAGGGGCTCATTGCGGGTCGCTTCGAGGTGCCGTGCGCACAAGGGCATCAAGACGGTAGATTTCTTTTCGCGCGCAACTTAAGGTAGATATGAATTGGCCCGAGCGCGCCGCGGCGACACTTGTGGAGACAAGGCAGACCTGCCAGAACGACCGGCGCAGAATACGGAAGAATATGACGCCTATGAAGTTGCCGGGCCGGGCCGAAGTGATTTTCACATGCGTTTGCATGCTTGTCACGGCGATAACATTTGCAGCGAGTGTGTCGTCCAAATATCGGGCGGCCGAGGGCGAATTTCAGCGCCTGAGCGAGGACGGCATCGAGGTTCTTCAGACTCGAATGGACACATATCTTCAATCGCTTCAAGGTACTGCGGCATTCTTTCGCGCGTCGCGAAGCGTGACGCGCTCGGAATTCGATGATTATGTGCGCCATCTTCGGATCGAGGAATTCCTGCCGGGCGTAAGTGGCATCGGCTTCGTCGAGCAGGTGGAGCACAGCGATCTCGAGGCTTATCTGGAAGAGACCCGCAGGGACGGCCAACCTGGGTACAGGTTCAAGAAACTGACGGATGCACAAACACATTACTTCGTGAAATACATCTATCCGGTAGGGGCAAACCGGAGTGCGCTGGGCCTCGATGTGACATTCGAGTCAGAGCGTAGAGCCATTCTGGAGCGGGCCCGCGAGACGGGCGAGGTCCAGCTGACGCCGCCCATCTCACTGGTGCAGCACGAAAAAGAGCAGGCCGGCTTTCTTCTGATGGTCCCCTATTACAAAAGGACAGTCGGCCCTTCGGCAACGCTGCCGATGGGGCGAGGCGACTTTGTCGGCTGGGTCTATGCGCCATTCATAGCAAAGAACCTGTTGTCAGATCTCACCCCCAGCCTGGGCGAAAGCTATTCGTTCCAGCTGTTCGATGGGAGGCAGGCCGCCCCGGACAAGCTGATCTTCGAAAATGCGGTGAGTGATGATCTGGTCGGTGCTCATGAGGCGACGTACACCATCATGCAATTCGGCCGTCCTTGGACGATGGTCTTTACCAGCACCACCCGATTTGATCGCGCTTTCGAAAGCTCTCAGCCGCTGATCACCCTGCTTGGCGGGATCCTGATCACGGCGCTGCTGCTCTTCCTCTTTCGTGCGATCAGTCGGCGCAGCGAGGCGCTTTTGGCGGTTGCGGATCTGCGCGCCCGCCAGATCGAGACGCGGGAGCGCGAAAATCACGCAATCGTCGAGAATGACGTGACCGCCGTTTTCGTCATGGACAAGAACGATCACATCCTCTTTTCCAACCGCGCGGCCCAGATGATGCTGGGATACAATAAGACGAGCCTGGCGGGCCTGAAATTCTCGGACATTATTAAGGAAAACGAGGAGGATATTTCGCAGCAGCCCTACAACGCCCACGGCTATGCGCGAAACGGTCGGACACTCTATCTGGATTTGCAGCGAAACAATTGGGAGACCGCAGACGGACTGGCCCGTGTTACGGCGATTGTTCGCGATGTGACGACCCAGATCGAGGCGCAGTCCGAGTTGAAACGGACAAAGAAGCTCTATGATATGTCGCTTGAGGCGGCCCGGATCGGCGTGTTCGACTACAATCTGATCACCGGCAAAATGAAGGTGGCCGGCACTTGGCTGCGCAACATGGGGGTCGGCGAAGACAGCGGCGACACAACAGAGGTTGACGCGGAATCGATGCTCTACGCGCGGGTTCACCCCGACGATCTTGCAGCGCTGCGGCAGATCGAAAAAGATTGCCTGGAGGGCCGCCAGGATCGGGCCGTCATCGAATACCGACTGAAATATAGTCAGGACGAGTGGCGGTGGATAAGTTCCGAAGCGTCCATCGTCGAGCGCGCGGCTGACGGCGCCGCCGTTCGCATGATTGGCATCCAGTGGGACGTGACCCAACTCGCGCAGGCGCGCAACGCCCTGGAAGTGAGCGAGCAGCGTTTCCGGCAGGTGCTGGCCGCCGCCCCGGTTGGCATGGCGCTGGTCGACAGCAAGGGCCAGTTCATCACCATCAACAACGCCTTCTGCACGCTTTGCGGCATCTCCGAAGAACGGATCTTGAAAGAGGTGCGGCTGGCGGACCTGATGCCGCCCGAGGACATCAAGGAAGTCTACAAGGGCGTTTCCGCGATGATGGCTGATCCCTCGCGGCAGACCTACTCGGCCGAACACCGGGTGGTGCATTCGGGCGGCGAGATACGCTGGGGCCTCTTCAACATCTCCTGGACCTATGATCGGAACACGGACGAGCATTTCTACATCACGCAGATCAACGACATCACCGACCAGAAGAGGCTGGACCAGATCAAGAGCGAATTCGTCGCGACGGTCAGTCACGAACTGCGCACGCCCCTGACCTCGATCAAGGGTGCACTGGAGTTGCTGAAGGGCACGGCCGATGCATCGCTGCCGAAAAAGACCGAGCGTCTGATCGAAATCGCGCGCTCGAACACCGACCGGCTGTCGCGCATCGTGAACGATATCCTCGATCTCGAGAAAATCTCCTCGGGCGATGTTTCGTTCAATTTCGAGGCCGTCGATCTGGCGGCGATCGTCAGCGCGGCCGCCGAAGAGCTTGAGCCGTTTGCGCAATCTCACGCCAATCGGCTGGCGCTGGAATTGCCTGATACGCCGCTCTGCGTGCATGCCGATGCCAGCCGGATCAAGCAGGTTCTGGCCAACCTGATTTCCAATGCCTGCAAGTATTCGTCGCAAGACACCGACATTCTGATCAAGGCCGAGCGCATTGATGACCGCGCGATCGTCTATGTCCAGAATTACGGCCCCGGCGTGTCCGAAAGTTTCCGCCCGAAGATCTTCGAGGCCTTTTCACAGGCCGACAGCTCGGATACGCGCGCCATCGGCGGCACCGGTCTGGGGCTGAACATCTCCAAGAGGATCATGATGCGCCATTCGGGCGACATCGGGTTTGAGAGCGTTCACAACGGCGTCACTGTATTCTGGTTCACCTGCCCGCTGTCCAAGCCACATGAGCAGACTGGCGCGCAACAGGACGAGGCCAGCATCGTGCCCTTCTCCAAATCCCGGCCGGGTCAGATGTCGGTGCTGCATTTCGAGAAGGACAAGGATTTCGCCGAGGTGATCGCGTCGGCGCTGGCGCCGGTGGCCAAGGTCATTCACGCGCCGACGCTGTGCGAGGCGGCACGGATTTCCCAAACCACTGAACTGGACGCCGTCATCCTCGACTGCACCTTGCCCGGCGATGATGCGCGCCGCTTTCTGGACGAGCTGGCGGAACGGCAACCCAATGCGCGGTTGATCGGGTTGTCGGCGGACGAGGATCGGGCAAGGGATCCGAGGCTGCTGGTCGATCTGATCAAGAGCAGGTCCGAACTGCGCTCAATCGTCACGTCCGTCAGGCACTGTCTGACGCGGGCGTCCTGAGAGGTGGTCAGGGGACCTCACGAATTTGCACGCTTCCCGACACAATTCTGCCAGCATGCTCCAGCATTCATTCAGAAATGGATTTGATATATAGTTGACGTGCTGCCCTGCGGCAGCGGTTGAGAATATTGTGCGGAGCTGATCACGTGTCATCGCTTAATTTCAGAGTTCAGGGCACGCTGATCATCCTTGGCGCGATGAGCCTGGCATTCCTGTTCTACGCGGTCGCCGCCAGCAGCTTTCCGTCGTCGTCCGCAAATCTGATTGGTGCGATCGGCGCCGTGACCATCGCAGCCGCCGGCCCGCTGGCCTTTTTCGGCGCATGGCATCGGCGGCAAATGCGCAAGGTGGTCGTGCCGATGCAGCAACGGCTGCGCGCGCTTGACGCGCATTCGGTTGTCAGCACCGTCGATCAGAATGGC
Source organism: Roseovarius roseus (assembly GCF_043355935.2). Lineage (NCBI taxonomy): Bacteria > Pseudomonadati > Pseudomonadota > Alphaproteobacteria > Rhodobacterales > Roseobacteraceae > Roseovarius > Roseovarius roseus. The sequence continues at coordinate 117,148 of NZ_JBHFPE020000007.1, forward strand.
AACCTGTCCAGCGTGAACGATCTGATGACGGCCCTCACGGGGCATTCGCGCCAGGCGCTGCTGGGCAAGCCGGTCAGCACCCTTTACCCGAAGGCGGAGGAGGCACTGGCGATCCGTATTCGCGAGCGTTTGCAAACCGGGCAGCCTTGGCATGGCGAGACGCCTCTGCAACATGCAGACGGCCACACCATCTATACCCAGACGACGATCCTGCCGCTGTCGGACGTGACGGGCGAGTGGACCGGTTCGATCTCGGTGCGCACGGATACCACGGGCGTCAAGCAACTCCTTGCCGAGCATGAGACGATGGAGGTTCTGAACGCACTGCGTGATGACATCTGGATCGTCAATTCTTCGGACTGGAAGTTCAGCTATACCAACCATGCCGCGCGCCAGCGGCTGGGTTGGTCCGGCGAGGAGGCACAGAACAGAACCCTCGAGAGCGTCAGCCGCCATAGCGAGTTCGAACCTATCGCGATGGCCTGCCGATCGCTGAAAAGCAGCGCGGATACCACCACGCGATTTGAGATCACCCACAAGGGCATTCCCCTTCATGTGAGTGTCAAGCTGGTCAATGATGCGAAAGGCAGCGATTTTTTCCTGATCCTGCTGTCCGATATTTCCGACTTGGTCGAGCAGGACCGCAGGAAATCAGAATTCGTCTCGACGGTCAGCCATGAACTCCGCTCGCCGCTGACCTCGATCAAGGGCGCGCTGCGGTTGCTGCTGTCCAGCAAGGCGATCACGCTTCCCCAGAACGCGCGGGATCTGCTGGAGATTGCGCATCGCAATTCGGACCGACTGATCCTGATCATCAACGATATCCTGGACCTCGAGAAAATGTCGAACGGCGAAATGCCGATGGAGATTCAGGACGTGGACCTGTCCGAATTGGTGAATGAAACCCGGAGCGCAACGGCCATGATGGACAAGCTGTCGCATGTGAGCATCGAAGTCAGCGGCACGGATACTCCGATCTTCATGCAGACCGATCCCAACCGGTTCATCCAGGTTCTGACGAACCTGCTATCCAACGCCTGCAAATTCTCGGAAGAGAGCGGCCGGGTATTCCTCACCGTCCAAGATAACGCCGATCATGTCCGGATTTCGGTTCAGGACGAAGGCGCAGGCATCCCCGCCAGTGACCAGCACAAGATATTTCAGCGGTTCGCCGACATGACCAATTCCGACAGGGCGGCCAAGGGCGGCACCGGACTTGGTCTCAGTATCTGCAAGGCGATCATCGACAGCCTTGGCGGCACGATCGGGTTCCAGACGCGGGAAGGCGTGGGAACCGAGTTCTACTTCACGCTGCCACGCAGCGCGCAGGCTGCAGAAATCAGCCAGTTCACACAGACACAGAAAAGCTCACCAGAGAGGCACGTATGATCAAGGTTTTACATGTAGAGGATGACGCAGACATTCGTGAGATTGCCGATCTGGCCCTGTCTTTGTCCGGTGAGTTCGACGTGTTGCAATGCGCTTCGGGCGAGGAGGCGCTGCGACAGATCGAGGCGTTTCGTCCCGATGTGCTGCTGCTGGACATGATGATGCCCGGCATGACCGGATGCGAAGCGCTGGAGAAGATCCGCGAGACATCCAGCATCCCGCATGTGCCGGCCATCTTCATGACGGCCCGCGCGCAACATGCCGAGATCGAGAAACTTCACGCCTTCGGCGCGGCCTCGGTCATCAGCAAGCCTTTCGATCCGATGTCGCTGGGCGATCAGATCATTGACGTTCTCAAAAAACACCGGCTGCGGCTGAGCGCCTGACCTGACTGCCGGGCCTGCGGCGCCACTGCGGCGAGACTCCCGGCCCGCGCTTGGTCAGTGCATGCAAAGAGATCGCAAAGGCGATGCCCCTGCGGTTCGCCGCGCAAACGGAGCGTGGTGCGTGTTCTGTTTGTAAAGGCTGACGCCGGCTATGCCGCCGGAATGATCTCGGTCAGAACTGCTCAGCGCGGCTCAAAGCATGTCTCGCAGAGCGAGACGAAGTCATCGGCGGCAGAGATTATCTCGGCAGGGCAGGGCGTCTGCAGAACATCAGGGTCTTCGAGATGCACGCAGATCAATGCCTCGCAGCTTGCTGCGGCCTCGCTGACCTCTGGAAACCCGAAGGACCCCGCACTGCCGGATGTCTTGTGCAAAAGCCGGGCCGCCTCGCCCAGCTTCTCGACCTTCTCCGCACCCGAGCGCGTGTTCCAGGCATCCAGCGCGAGGCTGGCAACGTCGCCCTGCCGCTCCTGCAGCATAGCCAGAAACTTGGCGCGCAGCGCGGCAAAGCCGGGCAATTCTGTCGCCAGTTCCCTCATACGCGGTGTTCGGTCAGCCATAGGTCATTGCGGGCCGCCTCATGCGCGACGCTGGCCGCTTCGGCGCTGGCATGGGCGGTTGCGATGGATCCCATGATGGTCGCCTGGGACTGCCATATCAGCCGAATGGCCTCGCCCGCACTGACCCTGGCCTGAATCCGCTTGCCCGAATTGTCGTAAAGCTCGGTGCGCGACAGCGACAGGTTCACGGCGTCCATCAACTTGACCGTATCGGGGCGCCAGCCGCCCTCTGTCACGCAGACGAAGGTGCCGTTTCCCGCGTAGGACATCAGGAACTGATGGCCTGTCAGGGTGTCGGAGATGACTTCAGCCACATCCGTGATGAGGCTGTAGAATTCGAATGCGCTCAGCCGCGTGTGAAGCTGCTCGATCTGGCGGATCGAGAATGCAAAGGTGGTCGACCCGAAGAGAGAGCTGCGCGACAGCTGCGCCACGTAATTCTCCATCGCGAGGTAATCGATGACGCTTTCCACATCGAAAATCGCGACCGGCTCGTGCAGCATGAGGTCCTGTGGCGGCTCCAGCATCAGGGTCTCGGCGTCGACGGGCTTCGGCCCGAAAATCCGGTTCGTGCGGGTCTTGCGCGCCTCCACCAGCCGCTCGACCAAAGTCAGGCGGCCTGTCAGCTCCGTCATCTCAAAGGGTTTGGTGACGTAATCCATCGCGCCGGCCGCGAAGGCGGCGTCGACATAGCGTTTGTCGGACATGGCCGTCAGCATGAGAATCGGCGCCTCGGCATAGCGGGGCAGGGCGCGCACCGCGCGGGTCAGCTCGATCCCGTCCATGCCAGGCATTTGAATATCCAACAAAAAGCAGTCGAACTGGCGCAGCCCGACGCGCCTGATGATGTCCAGCGCTTCGCTGCCAGATTCGGCAGTGATCAGCTTGTGGGTCCCCGATGCGGCAACGAACTGGGTGAGAAGCTCAAGGATGATGGGATCATCGTCTACCGCCAGAATTTTCATGCTTGTTCCTCAATTTCTGCATTCGCGCGCGCCTTGATCCGACGCTTGTTCGCCTACAACCCTACGGCGAATCGCGGCGAAAGTAAGACGACATATCGCAAATGGTGCGATCTTGGTAAATGAGGTGCCATCAAGGCCGGATTGGAAAGAGAAGACCGTGGCGATTACGCCGCGCAGGCGCGTGGCGCGCTTCGGTCCAGAAGCGCCCGCAGTTGAGCAAGGAGCGTCCTGGTTGCGGGTCGGCAACCAGGGCGGCGCGCTTTCCCGCTCGCTTCTCTACATTTTTTGCCGTGCATTGGTCGGATCCCACGCCGGCGTGTCGAGCAGGGTCAGCGCCCGGCGCTCGCCAAGGATGACCACCTCCAGCCCATCGGTTGCGTCCGGCTCCACATAGGCAAAGGCCAGGCTCTTGCCGGTGGCATGCCCATAGCCGCCCGAGGTGCAGACGCCCACGACGCGATCGCCCTGCATCACGGCCTCGCCGCCATAGATATCGCAATCGGTGGCGGCAACCTCGCCATAGACCAGCTTGGTGGAAATACCCTGCTGGCGCACGGCCTCGGTCGCGGCGCGGCCTTTGAAATCGCCTTTTCCGGGCGCGTAGAAGCGGGTGCAGTCGGCTTCGATAAGGGTGATCTCGTTGGTCAGTTCCGAACCGTAGCCGCGATAGCCCTTTTCCATGCGCAGGGAATTCACGGCCTGCACGCCGAAATCGGCGATGCCATGCGCCTCGCCTTCGGCGCAAATGGCGTCATAGAGCCGGGCCAAATCAGCCATGGGCGCGTGCAGTTCCCAACCCAGCTCGCCCACGTAGTTCACGCGCAGCGCGCGCACGGGAATGCCCGCGATCTCGATCTCCTGCCCCGAGAGCCAGCGGAAGGCGTCGTTGCCGAGGTTGGCCTCGGTCAGCGGCGCCAGCACATCGCGCGCCTTGGGTCCTGCGACCACGAGCATGCCGTAGTCGTCGGTGACGTTGGCGATGGTTACATCGTCGCCCGCGGGAAAGGTCAGCTGATCCAGCGTCATCCGCTCGGTGCCCGCGCCCGTCAGCACATAGAAATGGTCGTCGGCAAACCGCGTGACGGTCCATTCCCCCTCGATCCGGCCATTATCCGACAGCACATGGGTCAGGGTGATGCCGCCGGTCTTCTTCGGCAGCTTGTTTGCGGTCAGCCGGTCCAAGAGCGCCTCGGCGCCCGGGCCGGTCACGTCGAATTTGGCAAAGCTGGACAGGTCCATGATGCCGACGCGCTCACGCACGGCCTGCACTTCCTCTGCCACGATGTCAAAGATGTTATTGCGCCGATATTGCAGCTTTTCCTCAAACCCCTCGGGCGCGAAATACTTGGGCCGCTCCCAGCCATAGACCTCGGTATGAACCGCACCCTTGGACTTCAGCGGCTCGTAAAGCGGTGTCACCCGGCTGGGGCGGCCTGCATGAATCTCTCGCCCCGGCAGCGGGGTTTCGAACATGTTTTCGTAGTCGTCGAAGCTCTTGGCACGGGTGTAGCTAGGGTCCGCATAGGCGCCGAAGCGGCGCGGGTCGATGCAGTGCATGTTGATCTCGGCGTCGCCATGAATCATCCACTGCGCCAGGTATTTGCCTGTGCCCGCACCCTGTGCGATGCCGATGGCCGCCCCGCAGCACTGCCAGAAATTGCGCAGGCCCGGCGCGGGACCGACCAGCGGGTTGCCATCGGGCGTATGGGGGATGGCGCCGTTGATGATGCGCTTGATGCCTGCCTCGGCAAAGATCGGCATCCGCTCCAGTGCCTTTTCCAGCCAAGGGGCGATGCGGTCGATATCGCCCTCGAACAGCTCGTTCTCGCTGTCCCATTCGGGAAATCCGCCACGGCCCGCCCAGGCCTCGCGGCTGCCGAAATGTTCGTAAATGCCGACCAGCCCGGCCTTCTGCTCTTGCCGGTAGTAGCCCGCGGTCGCGGGATCGCGCATGACGGGCAGCTCGAAATCCGAGCCTGCGAATTCCTCCAGCGGCTCGGTCACCAGATACTGATGCTCCATATTGGTGATCGGCGTCTCGACCCCCACCCATTTGCCGACCTCGCGCGCATAGCAGCCGGCGGCGTTGACGACATGCTCGCAGGTGATGTTGCCCTTGTCGGTCACCACTTCGAATTCGCCCGATTGCAGCACCTTGATGTCCGTGACGCGCGTGCGGCGGATGATCGTCGCGCCGAACTGGCGCGCGCCGGCCGCCATGGCGTTGCAGGCGCTGGAGGGGTCCACATGCCCGTCCATGTTGGTGTAGGCCCCGGCCAGAATGCCGTCCGTCTCAAGCCAGGGGTTCAATTCCTTGATGCGGTCCGGACCGACGACCTCCATGTGAAAGCCCACATTGGCCGAGAAGCCGGCGACATGCCGGAACCAGTCCACCTCTTCTTGCGTGGTGGCCAGGCGGATGCCCCCGCAGCCATGCCATCCCGCGGGCTGCCCGGTGATCTCCTCCAAGCGCGGGTAGAGCGTGTTGGAATAGTGGTGGATCTTGGCCATGTTGTAGTTGCTGATAAAGCTGGGGCATTGCCCCGCCGCGTGCCAGGTAGAGCCGCTGGTCAGCTCGCCCTTCTCGATCAGCACGACGTCCTTCCAGCCTTCCTCGGCCAAATGATAGGCCAGGCCCACGCCCATCATGCCACCGCCGACGATCACCACCTTTGCGTGAGACTGCATCCCGTTTTCCTTTTCTTCCTGGTCTACCAACTGCCGTTGCCGGCGCGCATCCTTTCCCGAGGCAGGATGATCTTGAAATTCTCCCGAAGCTGCCGGTCGACCGCGTCGGGGATATGGGCGGGGTAATGCTCGGCCAGCAGCGGCCGCACCGTATCACGCGCGACGTCGCGGGCATCGCGTGCGCCCGCATCCTCCCATGCGCTGACGCTGCGCCGGTCGGCGATCTTTGGGTAGAGGTAATCCGTCTTCATCCGGCTGAAGGTTTGCGGATGCCCAAGGTAATGCCCCTCGCCCAGTACGACATCGCGGATCACGTCAAAGCTCAGCGCGTCTTCGGACACCTCGACGCCGCGCACGGTACGCAGGATCGCCCCGATCAGGTCGTTGTCCAGAACGTAGCTTTCGAAATTGGTGCCCATCAGCGATCCATGCATGCCTGCGCATTCATGGATCATCGACGCCCCGGCATGCGCCGCAAGCGAAATCGTATAACCCTTTTCGCCGCCCGCCTGCATGTCGGGCAGCTTGCTGTCGGTCATTCCGGCGGGCACCGAATTGGGCAGGTCGTAAAAGCCCGCCATCTGGGCGCATGCCGCCGACAGCAGCGCCTGCTCGCCCGAGCCGCCCGACATTGCGCCCGTGCGAAGATCGCTGACGAAGGGCCACGTGGCGAAGATGCCCCGGCACTCGGGGTCGATGATGTTGCACAGGATCAGGCCGGCTAGCACCTCGGCGCAGGATTGCGCGACGGCGCCGGCCAGCGCGGCGGGGGCCGTGGCCCCGGCCTGACCGGCCGCGACCAGAAGGATCGGCATTCCGGCCTCGACCGCCGCCTCAAGCGCATCGCAGCTTTCGGTGGCGAAGCGCATCGGCGGCACCACATGGCAGCAAACTGCGGTGCAAAACGGACGCTCGCGGAACTTGCCGGTCCCCCCGGCCACCGCATCCAGCATTGGCTGCACCGCCTTGACGCTGGCGCTGTCGGTATAGCTGACGGCGATGGATTTCGACGTGCCCGAGAGGCAGGCATAGGTGGTGTTGATATCCAGATCGAGAATGGTTTTCGCATCGCGTGCGACGACGGAGCGATGATACCAGTGGATATTGTCCAGCTGGTCTACCAGCCGGGCAATGTCAAAAAGGTCGGCCATCGTGCTTTCGCGGTATTTGCCGCTGTGAAAATCCATGATGGTTGGGGCCGCCCCCCCGGTGCCCGCATGCACCCGCCCGCCGCCGATTTCGATATCGTGCTTCGGGTCGACCCCGTGCAGCGTGAACTTGCGCCGCGTGCGCGCGATCACATCCTCGACCAAGGCGCGGGGAAAGCGCAGGCGGCCAGCCTCATCCAGCTCGCAGCCCGCAGCGACGGCGCGCGCCTGAAGGCTAGCGGTGACCTGCGACAGGCCCAGATCGGCCAGGAGCGTCAGCACCAGCTGGTGGATGCGCTCCATCTCGGGGCTGGTCAGGGGGCGATACCGCCCGCCGATCATACCGGGGCTGATGGGCGGCAGGGCAGGGGCGGCGTCCGGCTTGCCGCGGCTGCGGCGGCTGGGGGCCCTGGTTGCGATGACAGTCATGGGGAACCTCGCGCGTTTGCTGAGGTTCACTAGTCTTGGAAAATTCGGTTCGCTCAAACGATCTTTATGAATGCGTGGCATTACCTTGCATCATGCGAATGCCTTTTAATCTGCACATTCCTCTATAATCCACTGCATGAACTCGGATACTGCCGGGTCCGACAGTCTCTTTTGGGATGCGCCAATGTAATAGCTATTGGCTGTCTCGATCGGCCTGTCCATGGGGCAGGCCAGCTGCCCGGTCTCCAGCATGGCGTCAGTGATATAGCTCCAGCCCAGAGCGACGCCGCGCCCGGCCTCGGCCCCCTGCAGGACCATCGGATAGCTGTTGAGGCGGATGCCCCGGCGCTGCGGTTGCCCCGTGACACCCTGCCGGGCCAGCCACACGCGCCAGTCCACCGCACCCCAGATCGTACCGCCACCATCCAGATGGAGCAGCGTCTGGTTCAGGACGTCATCGGGGCTCTGCATCTCGGGGTGCGCGCGCAGATAGCCGGGGCTGCACACCGGATAGACATGTTCGCCGAACAGCCTCCAGGCCTCGACCCCGTCCCAGCCGCCATCGCCATAGAGCACCGCGACGTCCGCATCCCCCTGGCCCAGATCGACCTTCTGATCCGTCGCCAGGACGCGCAGATCGACCTCGGGACAGCGCTCGGCAAACCGCTCGAGCCGGGGCATCAGCCAGTAGTAGGAAAAGGCGACCGAGGCCGCGACGGTGATCTGCGGCGCCTCGGAGGCGGATCGCAGGCTGCTGATGCATTGCGCGATCTCATCCAGCCCCCGCGTCACCGCCTCGAACAGCAGCCGCCCCTCGCGGGTCAGCTCGATGGCCCGGTGCCGACGCCGGAAGAGCGGCTGGCCCAGATCCGTCTCCAGCGATTTGATCTGCCGGCTGACCGCGCTTTGGGTCAGGCAGAGCTCGTCGGCGGCACCCGTGAAACTCATCCGCCGGGAGACAGCTTCGAACGTGTGAAGCTGAGATAGGGTCGGCAGCGGGTATTTTCTCACGTGATGACTCCTTCATGCCGCAATAGCAGCACAGAAGCGGCGCTCATCAAAGAGGACATTCGTATTTTACCGACGCGGAGGCAGGGTGCACCTCATCCGATTGCCAGATGGGGCGCGAATACCTCCCGTCCGTCAGCTATCAGCCGACAGTCGTGGCCCGGCGCCGCTAAGGCAGCGCGCCGGGCCAAGGAGTTTAGTCGACGTCGAATTCCAGTGGCTTGATCTGCTGGAAATAGCCGGTCTCGTGCAGTTTCCCGATCACCTCATCGGGCACACGCGCATCGACATAAAGCAGCGCAATCGCCTCGCCGCCCGCTGCGCTGCGGCCCAGCGTGAAGTTGGCGATGTTGACGCCGCTGCCGCCCATCGTGTTGCCCAGCGCGCCGATGATGCCCGGCTCGTCCCGGTTGGTGGTGTAGAGCATGTGCGCGCCGATTTCGGCGTCGATATTGATACCCTTGATCTGGATGAAGCGCGGCTTGCCGTCCGAGAAGATCGTGCCGCCGATCGAGCGCTCGCGCTTGTCGGTGACGACCGTCAGCTTGATATAGCCCTCGAAGGCGCCCGACTTGTCCTGATGCGTGGTGCTGATCTTGATGCCGCGTTCCTTGGCGACCACGGGCGCGCTGACCATATTCACCTCGGGATTCACGGCCTTCATGATCCCGGCGACCGAGGCGGAGGTGAGCGCGGCGAGGTTCATCTTGGACGCGACCCCGTCATAGAGGATGTTGATCGCCTTGATCGGCTCGTCCGTCATTTGGCCGATGAAGCTGCCCAGATGTCCGGCCAGCTTGATCCAGGGGCCCATGACCTTGGCCTCCTCTGCGGTGACCGACGGCATGTTGAGCGCGTTCGACACCGCACCGGTCAGCAGGTAGTCCGACATCTGCTCGGCCACTTGCAGGGCAACGTTTTCCTGCGCCTCGGTCGTGGCGGCGCCCAGATGGGGCGTGCAGACCACGTTCGGCAGGCCGAAGAGGGGGTTTTCTGTCGCCGGCTCCTCGGCGAAGACGTCAAAGGCGGCGCCGGCGATATGGCTGGATTTCAGCAGATCGGCCGCGGCTTCTTCGTCCACCAGACCGCCCCGCGCGCAGTTGATGATGCGCACGCCCTTCTTGGTCTTCTCAAGGTTCTCACGGCTGAGGATGTTGCGTGTCTGGTCAGTCAGCGGAACGTGCAGCGTGATGAAATCGGCGCGTGTCAGCAGCTCGTCCAGTTCGACCTTTTCAACACCCATCTTGTCGGCCTTCGCCTCGCTGAGGAAGGGATCATAGGCAATCACCTTCATTTTCAGCCCGCGCGCGCGGTCGCAGACGATGCCGCCGATATTGCCCGCGCCGATAACGCCCAGCGTCTTGGCCGTCAGCTCGGTCCCCATGAAGCGGGATTTCTCCCATTTGCCGGCATGAGTCGAGGCGCTGGCCTCGGGGATCTGGCGGGCGACGGCGAACATCATGGCGATGGCATGCTCGGCCGTGGTGATCATGTTGCCGAAAGGCGTATTCATCACGATGACGCCTTTTTTCGAGGCGGCAACCTTATCGATATTGTCGGTGCCGATCCCTGCGCGGGCGATGACTTTCAGCTTGTGCGCGTTCTCGAGGATCTTCTCGGTCACCTTGGTGGCCGAGCGGATGGCGAGGCCGTCATACTCGCCGATGATTTCGGCCAGCTTGTCCTTGTCCTTGCCCAGATCGGGCTGGAAATCTACGTCGATGCCGCGATCGCGAAAGATCTGGACGGCGGTTTCACTTAGCTTGTCGGAAACGAGTACTTTGGGAGCCATTTTTGGGCGTCCTTTGAATGAATATGGGGGGAGGGGACGGGCAATCTGGCCCGCCGGAAAAGGCTCAGAGCGCGTCGCGCTCGGCGTGATATGCCCATTCGATCCAAGGCATCAGCGCCTGAAGGTCGGACGTCTCGACCGTGCCGCCACACCAGATGCGCAAGCCCGGAGGGGCATCGCGATAGGCGCCCACATCATAGGCCACGCCCTCGGATTCGAGTCGCTTGGCCACCGCCTTGGCGAACGCCGCGCCATCGGTTATGCCCGGATCGGTGAACTTCAGGCAAACAGACGTGTTCGAGCGGGTTGCGCGGTCCTGAGCGAGGTGCGCGATCCAGTCATTTTCGGCCACGAGATCGGCGATCACGCCCGCATTCGCATCGGCGCGGTCCATCAGGCCCTGAAGGCCGCCGACAGACCCAGCCCAGTCTAGGGCCAAAAGGTAATCCTCGACCGCCAGCATGGATGGCGTGTTGATTGTCTCGCCTTTGAAGATGCCCTCAATCAGCTTGCCGCCCTTGGTGAGGCGGAAGATCTTGGGCAGGGGCCGGTCGGGGGTGTAGCTTTCCAGCCGCTCCACGGCGCGGGGGCTGAGCACGATCATGCCATGCGCCGCCTCGCCGCCCAGCACCTTCTGCCAGCTGAACGTGGTCACATCGAGCTTGTCCCACGGCAGGTCCTGCGCGAAGGCAGCTGAGGTGGCGTCGCAGATGGTGAGGCCCGCGCGATTCGGTTTGATCCAGTCGCCATTCGGCACGCGCACGCCAGAAGTGGTGCCGTTCCAGGTAAAGACGACGTCATTGTCGGTGTCGACGGTGGCAAGGTCCACGATCTCGCCATACTCGGCGGTCTTGACCTCGGCATCGAGTTTCAGCTGCTTCACCGCATCCGTGACCCAGCCTGCGCCGAAGCTCTCCCAGGCCAGCATCTCGACGCGGCGCTCGCCCAGCATGGTCCACATGGCCATCTCGACCGCGCCCGTGTCCGAGGCGGGGACGATGCCGATGCGATACTCTGCGGGAATGTTCAGGACGGCGCGGGTGCCGTCGATCGCGGCCTGCAAACGCTCCTTGCCCACGGCGGCACGGTGGCTGCGGCCCAGAGGGGCGCCTGACAGCTTTTCAAGTGCGAATACGGGGGGTTTGGCGCAGGGGCCGGAGGAGAAGCGCGGATTTGCGGGCCGCACGTCAGGTTTGCGCGCGAGTTTGCGCGCGAGGTCTTTGGTAGCCATATGCTATCCTTCCAGATAAGCGCCCTTCGTTGGGGAAGGGTGTCCCACCGACGTTGCTATGCGGCGGCGTGCCCTTTCGCAAGATATAAAATGACGCTATAGCGCCGCTTCGTGAATTATTCGCGACGCATTTTACCTTTTCGGAGCCTCCGGCCATGTTCATCGCCACCCTCATCGCGCCCCCCGGCGGGCTGGAGCCGCATCTGGCCGAAAACCTGCGGAACGCATGGGGCGGCGGTGCGGTAGAGTGGCTGGCACCGGATGAGGCGGCGGAGTTCAGCCTTGGCGCGCCGCCTGCAAACCTCTGGGAGGTCTGGGCCGAATTGCAGAAGATGCGCGTCGATCTGGCGGTGCAGCGCGCCGAGGGGCGGCGAAAACGCCTGCTGATCGCCGATATGGACAGCACGATGATTCAGCAGGAATGCATCGATGAGCTGGCCGAGGCGGCGGGCGTCGGCGAGCATGTGCGGGGCATCACGGCGCGCGCCATGAATGGCGAGCTGGATTTCGAGGGCGCCCTGCTGGAGCGGATGGCGTTGCTCAAAGGTCTGCGCGAGGCGGTCATCGCCGAGGTGCTGCGCGCGCGCATCACCCATGCGCCGGGCGGTGCGGCGCTGGTCGCGACGATGCGGCAAAACGGCGCGCATTCGGCGCTGGTCTCGGGCGGGTTTACCGCGTTTACCGGGCCAGTGGCCAAGGCGCTGAGGTTTGACGAGCACCGGGCCAACGTTCTGGGCATGGAGGATGGTATCCTGACTGGCGATGTCGCGCGCCCCATTCTGGGCCGGCAGGCCAAGGTGGACGCGCTGAACGAGATCACCGCCCGGCTGGGCATTACCCCGTCCGAGGCGATGGCAGTGGGCGACGGCGCAAACGATCTGGGCATGCTGGGCCATGCGGGCGCGGGCGTCGCGCTGCATGCCAAGCCCAGCGTCGCCGCCCAGTGCGATCTGCGCATCAACCATGGCGATCTGACCGCGCTACTTTATCTGCAGGGCTATGCGCGCAACGAATTTGCGGATGCGTGACGCCGGTTGCCCGGCGGCACTCAGACCAAGAGCGCAGCGGCCGGCTTGATCATGCCCGTCTCGAACCCGCGCCAGTTTGTGACGGTCTTGTTCATGAACATTCGAGCCGAGGGATGATCGGCCTCCAGCGCGCCGAGGCGCACGAGAAGCGCGGCAATGGCGCATTCCGCGCCGCGCGTGCCGCCATCCGCGATCTTCAGCGCCACGCCGATTCCACGCTGCGGCAGGATGGCGATGAAAAACCCGTCCGCTCCGGTTTTCAACGCCACGGGCTCGGTGCAGGCGCGCATCAGGAGGGTGCAGGCGCGCCCCTCACCGGCGACCAGGTCGGGATGCGCAATCATCGCATCGCGCAGGCGCGCGGCGGCGGTCTGCCGCGTATCCGTCCCCTCGCGGGCGGTGGCAAAATACGCCATCGCGCGTCCCATGCCACGCAGCGAGGTCAGGAAATTCGGGGCCGAGCATCCGTCGATGCCGTAACCGGGGCTGGCTTCGCCGGTCGTCTCCTCGAAGGCGGAAAGGCAGGCGCGCTGAACGGGGTGATCGAGCTCGATGTAGTCCGCAGCCCCGCCAAGATGGCGGTTGAGCGTCAGAAATCCCGCATGTTTTCCCGAGCAATTGTTGTGGAACTGGCAGGGTGCCTCATGCGCGCGGATGAGGGCATGGGCCGCCGCCTCGTCGCTGGGCATATGCGCGCCGCAACGAAAATCAGTCTCGCCAAGGCCAAGGTCTGCCACCCACCGTGCCACGCGGTCCGTGTGGATAGCGGCACCCTGATGCGATGCACAGGCCAGCGCCAGATGATCGGAACCAAGGCCGGCGGCATCTGCTGCCCCGCTCTCGATCAGGGGCAGGGCCTGCACCATCTTGCAGGACGAGCGCGGATAGACGGTGACATTGGCATCGCCCCAGGCCTCGATCACGTCGCCGCCGGGTCCGCAGATCACTGCGTGGCCCAGATGCAGGCTCTCGGCGATTGGGCCGCGCCAGATTTCGGCCATGGGAACGGGGGCGGTTGCGGGTCGGATCATCGGATGGCTCCTTGGAAGGCTGTGCAGCGTGAATGATGTGCGGGTTTCCGCCAATTCATTCTTTCGTTTCTGGCACGTTTCGGGCTAAAGTTGCACTGTCGAGAAGAACACCGTGATTGCCAAGCGGAAATCCCTGCCAAGAGGGCTGGCTGGCCATCGCGATCCAATTGAGGCTCAAAGACAGCTTGGAGGCTGCACAAGAATGGCATCTTACGTGACGCGCGGCGCCTTGGGCGCGGCGATTATGACGGCAACCACCCTTTTCGCATCCGGCGCGGCCCTGGCCCAGAGCGAAAGCACCAACCAGGTCGCGGCAAACACCGCATGGAGCGTTTTCACCGAGGATTCCCCGCGCGAATGCTGGACCGTGTCCGCCCCGACCGAGACGGTCAACACGCGCGGCGGCCAGGTCGTGGCTGTGCGCCGGGGCGAGATCCTGTTCATGACGTTTTTCCGCCCCGATGCGGGCGTGCGCGGGCAGGTCGCCTTCACCGGCGGCTATCCCTTCGCCGAGGGCTCAACCGTGGAACTGGTGATCGGCACCGACACGTTCGAGCTTTATACCGAAAATGAATGGGCATGGCCGGCCAGCGCCGATGACGATGCCAAGATCATTGCCGCCCTCAAGCGCGGCGCCGACGCGGTGCTGACCGCGCGCTCGTCCCGCGGAACGCAAACCAAGGACACCTTCTCGCTGATCGGCTATACCGCCGCGATGGAAGAAGCCGAAAAGCGCTGCCAGTAACGCGCTGGGCACTATGATTCCGAGGGGGCCACCCATGCCGGGCAGGCCCCCTTTTTCATTCGGCGGGCGCTAGTCCTCAACTCCCATGTCGCGCAATAGTTTGGCCCTTGTGCCGGGCAGCGGCGCGCCATCGGGCGCCCAATGCGGGCCGGGGATCTGATCCTCGATGCATTTGCGATGGGGATAGAACGCACATGTGGCGCCATGCATCATATGCTCGAACAGCAGGCCATCTCGCTCGGTCACGGGCCCGTAGCAGATATAGCAATGGCCAATGAAATCGTCGGGCATCGCATCGCGCTTGGGCTTGTTGGCGGTGCGGTAGGGCTTGGATGGTGTGAGGCGCGCTTTGAGATCGTCCAGCGCCTCGTGCCACTCGTCGTTATCCTCCTCCCAAAGCTCCGCCAGCTCCGAGCTTTTGCGTATCCGTGTCACCAGGCTGCGGGCGAGCCGCAGCAGATCGCGGGGCACCTCCTTGGCGGCGGGTGTGCCCGTCAGCGCCGGCATATCTGGCATGTCTTCCGCAGGGCGCCCGATGCTGGCCGCCAGCAGATCGCAGGCAGTCAGTGCCGCGCTGGCGCTGTCAGCGTCCATTTCGCCGTGATCCTCGGCGGCCTCACGCAGATGCTGCTCCAGCGCGCTGAAACTGCTCAGGCCACTGGCAAAGTCCAGCGCCGCATCATTGCCAAAGCTTCCCGAACTCCACGTTCCCATGCTGTTCTCCCGTCCCTATTGTCAATTCCGGGATCGGTCATGCACCAGCAGTTAGACCATTTCATGGCCCGTTTGCGCCGAGGTGTGACAGGCAAAGTTGCGTGCGCAGCCCCTTTGGCTTTGCTGAACGAATCCTATATGGGGACATATCCGACCCATGAGAGGCCCGCCCGATGACCAGCACCGCACCGATCACACAGGATCTCGTGACCATCCCGCGCAAGGCGCAGGAGGGCAAGCCGAACCTTATCGGCCTGACGCGCGACGCGCTGCGCCAGGCGCTGATCGACAACGGCACGCCCGAAAAGCAGGCAAAGATGCGCGCGGGCCAGATCTGGCAATGGGTCTATCAGTGGGGCGTGCGCGATTTCGCGCAGATGACCAATCTCGCCAAGGCTTACCGCCTTGAGTTGGAAGAAAAGTTCACGCTGGATACCCCCGAGGTCGTCAGCCGGCAGGTCAGCAGCGACGGCACGCGCAAATACCTTGTCCGCATCGCGGGCGGGCACGAGGTCGAGGTCGTTTATATCCCCGAGGAGGGGCGCGGCACGCTCTGCATCTCCAGCCAGGTGGGCTGCACGCTGACCTGTTCTTTTTGTCATACCGGCACGCAGAAACTGGTGCGCAACCTGACAGCGGGCGAGATCGTCGGTCAAATCATGGTCGCGCGCGACGACCTGGAGGAATGGCCGACGCAGGGTGCGCCGAAGGACGAAACCCGCCTTCTGAGCAACATCGTGCTGATGGGCATGGGCGAGCCGCTTTATAATTTCGAGAATGTGCGCGACGCGATGAAAATCGCGATGGACCCCGAGGGTATCCAGCTCAGCCGCCGCCGCATCACGCTCAGCACCTCGGGCATCGTGCCGGAAATCCACCGCACCGCCGCCGAGATTGGCTGCCAACTTGCTGTCAGCTTTCACGGAACCACCGACGAGGTGCGCGACCGTCTCGTCCCGATCAACAAGAAATGGAACATCGAAGCGCTGCTTGAGGCGCTGAAAGCCTATCCCAAGGTCAGCAATTCCGAGCGCATCACGTTTGAATATGTCATGCTGGACGGCATCAACGACAGTGACGAGGATGCGCGCCGCCTGGTCAAGCTGATCGAGGGCATCCCGGCCAAGATCAATCTGATCCCATTCAACGAATGGCCCGGCGCGCCCTACAAGCGCAGCAGCAACAACCGCATCCGCGCTTTTGCCGACGTCATCTACAAGGCCGGCTACGCCAGCCCAATCCGCACCCCGCGCGGCGAGGATATCATGGCCGCCTGCGGCCAGCTGAAATCCGCGACCGAGCGCGCGCGCAAGTCCCGCGCCCAGATCGAGGCCGAGCTGGGGCAGGGGTAATACCCCCCCCGGAGCGTGTGGTCCCGGTACCTGACGTCGATTATCCCACCTGAGACTGGCCCGTTCACGCCGCCCTGCGCAACTGCCGGGCGGCGCAACGCGCTTCATGTGACCTGAAAAGACCTCCGGCTGGCCCCAATCCGTTCCGATTGTTGCCGCAATGCCTGATTACCGAGGTTTCACAAGTTATTGTCACAAGGTATGAAACAATGAGTAACGAGATTATCGACATCCTCGCCATCGTCACCCGCGAGCGCCGTATGGCCGTCTCGGACCGTGAATGGCAGCACCGCCTGCGCGGCTACGGCTACGGCATCCGCGACACCGACGAGGGCCGAATCGTCACGTCCCTGATCAAGGATGCGCCGCTCTGCGCCATTCCCGCTCAATTCGCAGCGTGATCCCGGCGGGGCCTAGCACTCTTTTTGTGCTTCGTCCCACGCCTCGATGATGGCTACCGCATCTGCGGCGGTTTCGACGAATTGAAACAACTCCAGGTCCTCGTCGCTGATGGTGCCGGCCTCGGCCAGCGCTTCCCAGTTGATGATGCGGCGCCAGAATTCCTCGCCAAAAAGCAGGAAAGGCACGCGCTTCATTCGGTCCGTCTGAATCAGCGTCAGCGCCTCGAACGTCTCGTCCAGCGTGCCGAAACCGCCGGGAAAGACGCAAACCGCCCGCGCCCGCATCAGGAAATGCATCTTGCGGATCGCGAAATAGTGGAAGTTGAAGCATAGGCCGGGCGTGACATACTCATTCGGTGCCTGCTCGTGCGGCAGCACGATATTCAGGCCGATCGACGCGCCGCCCGCATCCGCCGCGCCGCGATTGCCCGCCTCCATCACGCCCGGGCCGCCGCCAGTGGCGATGACATAGTCGCGCCCATAGGCCCCCATGGATTTCTCGGTCATCAGCCGGGAGAATTCGCGCGCCTCGTCATAGTATTTCGACAGATCCGCCAGCGTTTGCGTCCTCGCGCCCTCTTTCATGGACGGCTCGGGGATGCGCGCGCCACCAAAGAGGATCACGGTCGAGCGGATGCCGCGCTCGTTCAGGATCAGTTCGGGCTTGAGCAATTCCAGCTGCAGACGCACGGGCCGCAAATCATCGCGCAGCATGAAATCGGGGTCGTTGAAGGCCAGCCGGTAGGCAGGTGCGCGCGTCTGCGGCGTGTCCGGCACCTGTTCGGCGGTGCTGCGGTCGCTATCCGCATCGCGGAACGGGCTGGTGCGGTCTTCGGTCATCTGGAATTCCTTGGGCTGACTTGCGCTGTTGCCCTAGCAGTATCGCCTAGCACAAGGCTTGACCAGCGCTTGGGGCGGCCGCGGGATTTGGGTATTTTCCCCAAGAAAAAACAGGGCGGGCGCGCAACACATCCACCGCCTCTCATTTTCTTTTGCTGCATTGCGCGGCGCGGCGCCTGTGCCTATACGCGAAGGCGGGAAAACGCTTGAGGAGTGCCGCAATGTCCAACGCGCAGCTGGAAACCGCAATCGAAGCCGCCTGGGAGGCGCGCGATACGATCAACTCCGCCACCGGCGGTGAGACGCGCGAGGCGATCGAGGCGACGCTTCATGCGCTGGACAGTGGTAAGCTGCGCGTGGCCGAGCGCGGCGAGGATGGCACCTGGCACGTCAACCAGTGGGCCAAGAAAGCCGTGCTGCTGGGGTTCCGCATCAAGGACATGGAACCGCAATCGGGCGGCCCGCAAGGCGGCGGCTGGTGGGACAAGGTCGATAGCAAATTCAAGGGCTGGGGCGAGTCCGAGTGGACCGAGGCAGGCTTTCGCGCCGTTCCCAACTGCATCGTGCGCAAGAGCGCCTACATCGCCCCGGGCGTCGTTCTGATGCCCTCCTTCGTCAATCTGGGCGCCTATGTGGACAGCGGCACGATGGTCGATACCTGGGCCACGGTCGGCAGCTGCGCGCAGATCGGCAAGAACGTGCACCTCTCTGGCGGTGTCGGTATCGGCGGCGTGCTCGAGCCGATGCAGGCGGGGCCGACGATCATCGAGGATAACTGCTTTATCGGCGCGCGCTCGGAGGTGGTCGAGGGCTGCATCGTCCGCGAGGGCAGCGTTCTGGGCATGGGCGTCTATATCGGCCAGTCGACCAAGATCGTCGACCGTGAAACGGGTGAGTTCACCTATGGCGAAGTGCCCGCCGGGTCAGTCGTTGTCTCGGGCTCGATGCCATCCAAGAACGGCGTGAACCTCTATTGCGCGGTCATCGTCAAGCGCGTGGACGCGCAGACACGTTCCAAGACCTCGATCAACGAGCTTTTGCGCACCTGAGATGTTTTCGGGCGCGGCGGGAACCCGCGGCGCGCGCCGCCGCGTTGACAGGGCATGATTGCTGCCCTGCCGCTGCCCTATCTGCTGATCGCGACGTTCCTTGCGGGGGCTGCGGTGGTCGGCGCGTCCATCCGTGCCACGCGGCTTGCCGATATCATCGCCGACCGCTCGCGCATGGGTGAGGCACTGATCGGCGGGCTTATCCTGGGCGGGGCCACGTCGATCGCCGGGGTGATTGTGTCGGTGGATGCCGCCGCCTCGGGCGATGCCAGCTATGCGTTTTCCAACGCCGTGGGCGGGATCGCCGCGCAGACGCTGTTTCTGGCGGTGGCGGACCTGTTGCACAAAGGTACGAATTTGGAACACGCGGCAGCCGAGCCGGCGAACCTTTTTCAGGCCGTGATGCTGATCATCCTGCTCAGCATGCCTCTGGCGGCGATGGCAGGGCCGGATCTGGCCTATCTCGGGGTGCATCCCGTCTCGCTATTGCTGTTTGGGACTTATTTGTTCGGCGTCCGCCTGTCCGCCGAGGTGCGTGAGCGGCCGATGTGGCAGGCCGTGGACACCGATGAGACGCGCGAGGATGCGCCAGAGGATCCCGAGGAGGCGCGCCGCTCGGTCAAGAAACCGGCGATGATCTTTGTGGCGCTGGTGCTGGTGATGGCTGCGGGCGGCTGGGTGATCGGGCAATCGGGGCAGTCGCTGATCGCGCGCTATGGTCTCGCCTCCAGTCTGGTCGGCGCGCTTGGCACCGCCGTCATCACATCGCTGCCCGAATTGGTGACGACCCTTGTCGCTGTGCGGCGCGGGGCACTGCAACTGGCTGTGGGCGGCATCATCGGCGGCAACACGTTCGATACGCTGTTCTTGGTGGGGGCCGATATCGCCTATCGCGACGGCTCGATCTATCACGCGGTCGACCAGAATGATCTGTACTGGCTGGCGACGGGCCTGTTGATGACGTCGGTCCTGCTGGCCGGGCTGATCGTGCGCCAGCGGCAGGGCCCGGCCCGGATCGGGATGGAGAGCGTGGCCTTGATGGCAATCTATGCCACTGCGCTGGGCGTCGAGATATTCGCCTGAGTATGCAGGCGATTGACCGCACGCTGCTGCCGCTCTAGAGCGATGCCATGACAAAATCAGACAAAGCTACGGATAAATCCAAGGGCAAGACCAAACGGCAGGAGGTCTATACCCTTCTGGTCGAGATCGGGCGCAAGACCGGCGACGGCCTGCCCAAGAGTGCGACGGGCGCGGCCCTTCTCATCTATGCCAGCGGCGTGGACGAGGCCGAGGCCGTGCGCGAGACGGTCGCGATCCTCAAGCAGGCCGATACCGCGCCCCTCGATGTCACCGGCTATGGCACCCTGGCCGAGCGCGAAGAGGGCGGCCACGAGATTGGCGAGGAAGACCGTATGCTGATGCAACGTGCGCTGGACGAGAACGCGGTGATCGTCGCGCAGATGACGCCGTTCTTCGATGATGCGGGCAGGGACGAGGCGCTCGATCTGGACGGGGGCGAGGGCGAGGCTTAGGCCGCGCGCCGCATGGCCAGGGTCCGGGCCTCGAACGGCTTCAGCACCGGCCAGATCGGGCGCGCATGTTCCGGCAGGCGCGCCCCGTCAAGCCCGCCAAGCGCCGAGGCCTCCAGCGCCGCCCGGTCGCGGCGCAACCGCCCGATATAAAGGCTCTCGACCGGGCATCCGGCGGCGATGATGGCCTGATGCTCGGGCAAAAGGATCTGATGATAGGTCACAAGGTCTGGCCCTGTGGCATGAAAGGCCGACGAGCCGTTGACGAGGTGGCGCGCCAGCACCAGCGCGGCCTCGGTGCCGAACATATATTCCACCTCGCTTCCGCCGATGACCAGCCTCTGGTGCGGCGCGATGACGATATCCCGGCGCAGCCCGAAGAAGGGCGCGCGCAGCCGCACGGGCCGAAGCGAGCCATAGGCAGGCACGCATTGCGATACCATCCGCAGGATCGGCACCACGTCGCCCGCCGCAGTCAGCACTGTATCGCCGCGCCTCAGCCGCGATACCGGAACCTCGCCGTGCGGGGTGGCGATGGGCACGCCGCTGGTCAGGCCCGGCATGGCGCCGATCGGCTCCACCCGGTCCGAGACGGCGACAAAGCCGACATCGGGGTCCATCACGCGATGAGCTGGAAACTGAGTCAGCATGCGCAGATCCTCGAGCGCGACAGGGTGGCCCGGCGGCACCGGCGCGCGGCGGATCATCCCGCTGGAGAGATGCTTGAGCGTCAGCATCCCGCCCTCGGCCGCGTCATCCCAGGCATAGCGCACCCGGACCTGATCGCTGCACCCGTCCAGATCGTGGTTCAGCGCCGCATGGCGCACGTCACCCCCCAATTCGTCTATCAGAACGATGCCGCCACTGGGCACCACCTGCAGCGACAGCATCCCGCCCTCAGGTGCCGCACGGCGAAAGCTGAGCAGGGTTTGTGGGCGTGCATCGGGCGAAAGGTACGTGTCGATCAGGATCGTGCCCGCATGGGCGGTGCCGGTCAGCGGCTGCGCCTCGGATTGCGGCACATGCCCCAGCCCCGCAGCGTCGAACCTGCCACCCTCGTGATTGGCAATGCCGATCCAGCCCATGTCAGGCCGCCCGCGTCCCGGCCATCAACAGCTGCGCCTCGTAGCGTTTGAGGGTGCGGCGCGCGGCGGGGCTGTAGCCTGCTCCGGTCTCGGGGCAAAGCTGGGGGAAGATTGCGCAGATCTCCTCGACCATCTGTGCCTCGAAACTGCGGGCCGTCTGCGGGCCAGGAAGGAAGCTTTCGGTCTCGAGCCCCTCGGAGTAGACCACCTGGTGGCGGTCAAAGAGGATATGCACATACTCCACTTCGCCGCCGGGCACGCGCCGCACCGAGCGGTCATTGACCAGATCGCGCGCCGCCACCAGCACCTCGTCCTCGCCAAAGAGAAGCTCGGCCAGGCTGTCGCGGATCAGCACGCGGTGCAGCGGCGACAGCGCCAGCGCGCCATGATCGCCGAAGGTGCCCGCCGCGATGTGAATGGGGGCGAAATCGCCCGCTGCCGCGATGCGCCGCCTGCCTATCCAGCGCAGCGGTTGCGCGCCCTCGTCGCGGGTCATCACCATGTCGCCCGGAACCAGCGTTTCGACCGGCTTTTCCCCGTCCGGCGTGCGGATCATGGTACCTGCGACAAAGCACGGCACGCTATCGACAAGGACAAAGCCGGTATCGCTGATGCCGCTGGAATTCTCGGCTGTATAGGTAAAGGCGAACTCTTCGACATCGCCATCCCCGGTCAGGCCCAGCGTGCCATCGGCATTCAGCTGGATCGTCTGACCGCTGTTCAGCGTGACGCTATCGCCCACGCTCACGGCCTGCCCGTTGATATGGGTGATCGTCAGGCTGCCGCTGCCATTGTTGGTATCGTTTGCCAGCACGTCCAGCGATTTCGAGCCCAGCGGGTCCAGCTTGGTCGTGTCGTCGAAGGCCAGAACCGTGGCCTGTACACTACCGCCCGCGATGATCAGCGTGCTGTCGTAGTTGGCGTCGGTCACATCCGCAATGCCGATGCGGATCGAGTTGGTGGCGTTGGCGATGACCGGGATCTTGAGGGTGAGATTGACGGTAAAGCCGTCCATCTCGGTATTGTACTGACTGCCGGTATTATCAATGAAAAGATTTCCATTGGAGCCGGCATTCAGGTTATTCGGATCCACATCGCCATCGCCGACGCTCAGCTGAACCTGTTGGCCGTTGATCCAGACCCCGACGAAATCCTGAAACGCGCCGACCGCGTATTCGGGATATTCGTCCGAGGCAAAGACGAACTGCATGGTCAGCATGTCGCCCGAGGGCGTGAAATCTACGTCGATGAAGGATGCGTCGAATGTAGGCGCCCCTGCGGCGTCATCAAAATCATCAACGCCGTTCGGACCGCTGGAACTGGTTGACTGGTTCGTGCTGGTATTGGCGCCCTGCCACCAATTCGTCCTGTTGGTGAAACCGTCCAGATCACCCGTCGAGAACATGACGCCCGTATTGCCCGGCATCACACCCGGCGAAATTGTATCGCCGTTGCTATAGATCCCCGAGCTGTCTCTGTCGCCGGTATAGGTCGCGCTTTCGATGATCACCCCGGGGCCGAACATCTCCTGCGCCATTTCCAACGCGCTCGCACGCGTGTCGATGGGTATTCCCGTGCCTCTGACCATCTGCCGTCCCCAAGTTTCGGGCCGAGAGGGACGCAACAGGCACAGGCCGGCAGAGATGATCTGCACGGGCCGTATCACGGGCGCAAGACCGCGCCCTGTCATGTCGGGGACTGCTCGTGCCCCCTATGCCTTCTGTGCCCTGCCTCGGGTCTTTGTTTTTATGACCCTGAGAATATCCATCTTTTGACGCAATGTTAACTTTTTTCACGGCGGCAGCGCAGAATTTGCAAAGGCATTGCAACCGGGATAGCCATTTGCCACCGCAACCGCATCCCGAGGCACCCCATGACGCATACACCCATCGACCCCGCCGAGCTGACCGCCGCGCTGATCCGCTGCCCCTCCGTCACCCCCGAGGAGGGCGGCGCGCTGGGCCTGCTGGAGGATCTGCTGAGCCAAGCGGGCTTTGCCTGCTGGCGCGTCGATCGGGGCGGGATCGCCAATCTTTACGCACGTTGGGGCGACAAGGGCGCGCCGCGCAGCATCGGCTTCAACGGACATACAGACGTGGTGCCCTTGGGCGATGAGGCGGCTTGGACGGTGGCGCCGTTTGGCGCCGAGGTGAAGGACGGCATGATGTGGGGCCGGGGCGCGACGGACATGAAATCGGGCGTCGCCGCCTTTGCCGCCGCCGCCGTGGATTTCGTGCAACAGACGCCGCCCGATGGGGCCGTGATCCTCGCCATCACGGGCGATGAGGAGGGTGATGCTCTGGACGGAACCACCGCCATTCTCGACTGGATGGAGGAGAAGGGCGAGGCGATGGATGTCTGCCTCGTGGGCGAGCCGACCTGCCCCGAGGAAATGGGCGACATGATCAAGATCGGGCGCCGCGGATCGCTGAGCGCGTGGATCACCATCACCGGAAAGCAGGGCCATTCCGCCTATCCGCATCGCGCGGTCAATCCGCTGCCCGCAATGGCGCGGCTGGTCGACCGGATCAGCAGCCATACGCTGGACGAGGGGACCGATCATTTCGACCCCTCGACGCTGGCGGTCGTAAACATCGATACCGGCAATGCCGCGACCAACGTGATCCCCGCCGCCGTGCGCGCGACCGTGAACATTCGCTACAATGATATCCATAGCGGCGACAGCCTGACCGAGTGGCTGCAGGGCCAGCTCGATACCATTTGCGACGAGATGGGCGTGACGGGCGAATTGACCGTCAAGAATTCAGGCGAGGCGTTCCTGACGCCTCCCGGTGACTTCTCGGACCTGATCGTGCGCGCGGTCGAGGCCGAGACGGGGCGCACGCCCGTCCTGTCCACCTCGGGCGGCACGTCGGATGCGCGGTTCGTCAAGAACCACTGTCCGGTGGTAGAATGCGGCCTTGTCGGCAAGACGATGCATCAGGTCGACGAGAATGTGAGCATCGAACAGATCCATCAGCTGAAAGCGATCTATGGCCGCATCCTGCGCGACTACTTCGCCGGATGATCCGCCCCACGCTGGTGATCATGCTGAAAGAGCCGCGCCCCGGCCGGGTCAAGACCCGTCTGGGCCGTGAGATCGGTATGATCGCCGCCGCGTGGTGGTTCCGCCACCAGACCGCCCGCCTTTTGCGCGAGGTCGAGGATCCGCGCTGGCAGATGGTTCTGGCGGTCGCGCCTGACCGCGCAGGGATGGCCAGCCGCGTCTGGCCCGCGCATCTGCCGCGCGTGGCCCAAGGGCAGGGCGATCTCGGCGCGCGAATGGCGCGCCTTTTGCGCGGGGTGGGGCAAGGCCCGCTCTGCATCATCGGCGGCGATATCCCCGGCATCAGGCGTGGCCACATTGCCCGCGCCTTTGGCGCGCTGGGCGGGCATGACGCCGTTTTCGGCCCTGCACACGATGGCGGCTATTGGCTGATCGGGCTGAAGCGACGCGGTGGCATCCCCGCAGGGTTCTTGCAGAATGTCCGCTGGTCCACCGAACATGCCTTGCAGGACAGCATCGCCACGCTGCCGGGCGCGCGCGTCGCCCATATCGACACTCTGCGCGATGTCGACACCGCCGCCGATCTGGCCCCCTCTCAATAGCTGTTTCAGCTGCCTCTGCGCCGTGATACGCAAGGGCTATGAACCAGATGCCCACCAAAGCCGAGATCCTTCAATGGATCACCGATAACCCCACGCTTGGCGCCAAGCGCGAGATCGCCAAGGCGTTCGGGATAAAGGGCGCCGCGCGGATCGATCTCAAGCGTATCCTCAAGGAGCTTGAGGCCGAGGGTCATCTGGAGAAGCGCAAGAAAACCTATCGCGACCCCGACCGCCTGCCGCCGGTCAGCGTGCTGCAGGTCATGGGCACCACACCCGACGGCGACCAGCTGGCCAAGCCGCTCGAATGGCATGGCGAGGGGGCCGAGCCGGTGGTACTGCTGATCCCGCGCGCCTCCGATCCGGCGCTTGGCGAAGGCGAGCGTATCCTGGCCAAGCTGCAGGCCGTGCGCGGCGAAGCGCATCATTACGAGGCGCGGCTGATCCGGCGGATCGGGCACAACCCGCTCAAGGTGCTGGGCATCTATCGCAAAGGCACCGAAGGGGGCCGCATCCTGCCCATCGACAAGGGGCAGGGCAAGGAATGGCAGGTCGACGCCGCACACACGGGCGGCGCGCAGGATGGCGAGTTGGTGGAGGGCGAGCAGGCGGGGCCGAAAGGCCGCATGGGCCTGCCGCGGGCGCGCATCACCTCGCGTCTGGGCGATCCGTCGGCGCCGCGCGCCGTGTCGCTGATCGCCATTCATCAGCATGGCATCCCCGATGATTTCCCCGATGACGTCATCGCTGAGGCCGACGCGCAGAAGCCCGCCGGCCTCAAGGGCCGCGAGGATCTGCGCCATCTGCCGCTGGTCACCATAGACCCCTCTGACGCGCGCGATCATGACGACGCCTGCTATGCCCATGCCGATGACGCGCCGGACAATGCGGGCGGTCATGTCATCTGGGTCGCCATCGCCGATGTGGCGCATTACGTGACGCCCGGCTCTGCGCTCGATACCGAGGCGCGCAAGCGCGGCAATTCCAGTTACTTTCCTGACCGCGTCGTGCCGATGCTACCGGATCGCCTTTCGGGCGATCTCTGCTCGCTGCACAAGGGCGTCCCGCGCGCTTGTATCGCCGTGCGGATGCGTATCGACGAATTCGGGCACAAGCTGGATCAGAGCTTCCACCGGGGCATCATGCGCTCGGGCGCGTCACTGACCTACCCCGAGGTGCAGGCGGCAATGGACGGCCAGCCCTCCGAGCGCTGCGCCGAGATGATGGATGAGGTGATCCGGCCCCTTTACGCCGCCTATAACGCCCTGAAACACGCGCGCGGCACGCGCCAGCCCCTGGATCTGGACCTGCCCGAGCGCAAGGTGGTGCTGAGCGAGGAAGGCAAGGTCATCAGCGTCAACTTCACCGAGCGGCTGGATGCGCACAAGCTGATCGAGGAATTCATGGTGCTGGCCAATGTCGCGGCTGCCGAGACACTGAATGCCAAGAAATCCCCGCTGCTCTTCCGTGTCCATGAAGAACCTGCCGAGGACAAGCTGGACGCGCTGCGCGAGGTCGCCGAGGCGGCGGGGCTGGTACTGGCCAAGGGGCAGGTGCTGCGCACCTCGCATCTGAACGCGCTTCTGCATGGCGCGGCAGGCACCGATCATGCCGAGCAGATCAACATGAGCACCCTGCGCGCCATGACGCAGGCCTATTACGCGCCGGTCAATTTCGGCCATTTCGGGCTGGCGCTGAAGTCCTACGCGCATTTCACGTCGCCCATTCGGCGCTATGCCGACCTCGTCGTGCACCGGGCGCTGATCTCGGCCCATGGCTGGGGCAACGACGGGCTGACTCCGGCGGATGAGGAGCAGCTTGACGGCACGGCCAAACATATCTCGGACACCGAGCGGCGCAGCATGATGGCCGAGCGGGATACGAATGACCGCTACCTCGCGGCGTTCCTGTCAGAGCGCGTGGGCGAGGAATTTACGGGCCGCATCAGCGGTGTGGCCAAGTTTGGCGCCTTTGTGCGGCTGGACGAGACGGGGGCCGATGGTCTGATCCCGGTGCGCAATATCGGGCACGAGTATTTCCATTTCGACCCCGATACGGCGACGCTGATGGGGTCGGACTCGGGCCGCATCGTCACGCTGGGCCAGCGCGTCACGGTCAAGCTGGCCGAGGCGGCGCCGGTCACCGGCGGCATCGCGCTGGAACTGGTCAGCATCGAAGGCAAGGAAATGCCGCAAGGTAGCGGGCGTGGCCGCAGCCGGGGCAAACCGCCAAAGCGCAAGCTGGGCGCGGCGAAAAAGAAGGCGGCCAAGACGGGGCGCAAAGTCGAGCGCAAGCGGCGCGGCTAGGCGTTACGCCGGGCCGGTCACACGGTTCACATGGCCCATTTTGCGGCCCGGCTTAACCTCGGCCTTGCCATAGAGATGCAGCGCGCAGCTGCCATCGCGGGCAAGATCGGGCACGCGGTCCATATCGTCGCCGATCAGGTTCTCCATCACCACATTGGAATGCCGCTTGCCATCGCCCAGAGGCCATCCTGAGACAGCGCGGATATGCTGCTCGAACTGATCCACTGTGCAGCCATTCTGCGTCCAGTGGCCCGAATTGTGCACGCGCGGCGCGATCTCGTTCACGATCAGGCCTTCGGGCGTGACGAAGAGCTCGACCCCCATGACGCCCACGTAATCCAGCTTGTTCAGGATTTGGGCAGCCAGCAGAACGGCATCGCTGCGCTGCGACGGAGTTAGCTTGGCAGGGATGGTGGTGGTCCGCAGGATGCCACCCTCATGCACGTTCTGGCCGGGATCATAGGCCGACACATCGCCTGCCGCGTTGCGCGCGGCGATCACCGAGACCTCATGGCTGAAATCGACGAAGCCCTCGTAAATGCTGGGCGCGCCGTTCATGTCCAAGAGCGCGCCTTCGGCATCATTCGGCCCTTGCAGCCGTACCTGCCCCTTGCCGTCATAGCCGAAGCGGCGCGTCTTCAGGATCGCGGGCAGGCCGATCTCGGCCATTGCCTCGGTGATGTCGACGCCATCATCGATTGCGGCAAACGGCGCGGTCTTGAGACCCAGATCATTCAGGAACGCCTTCTCGACCAGCCGGTCCTGGCTGACGCGGAGCGCCTGACGGTCGGGATAGACGGGGCGCAGCTTCTCCAGAATATCCAGCGCGGAAGTCGGGATATTCTCGAATTCGAAGGTGATGACGTCGCAGGCATCCGCGAAGATGCGCAGCGCGCCCTCGTCCTCGTATGGCGCGGCGATATGGCGGTCGGCGACATGGGAGGCGGGGCAGTTTTCGCCCGGCTCGAAGATACAAGTCTTGAATCCCAGCCGCGAAGCCGCGACCGAGAGCATGCGGCCGAGCTGTCCGCCGCCAAGGATGCCGATGGTCGCGCCGGTTTTCAGGGGTTCAGTCATCGGAAGGCTCCTCGGGGATCGAGGCCGAAAGATCGGCGCGCCACGCATCCAGCCGCTCGGCCAGATCCGCGTCACCAGTGGCGAGGATCGCCGCGGCCATGAGGCCCGCATTGGCGGCGCCCGCCGCGCCGATGGCCATGGTGGCGACAGGATAGCCCTTGGGCATCTGCACGATCGAGTAAAGGCTGTCGACACCCGAGAGCGCGCGCGTCTGGACCGGCACGCCAATCACGGGCACGCGCGTTTTCGACGCCATCATGCCCGGCAGATGCGCCGCGCCGCCGGCGCCCGCGATGATTGCCTTGAGGCCACGCGATGCCGCCTCGGCGCCGTAGGACCAAAGCCGGTCGGGCGTGCGATGGGCCGAGACGATGCGCGTCTCGTAGGGGACGCCAAGCGCGTCCAGAATATCCGCCGCTTCCCTCATAGTGGGCCAGTCCGACTGGCTGCCCATGATGATCCCGACCTCGATTTTTGGCATCAAACGCCCCCTCATGAATCAGGCGCAAACCATAGGCGGGCCGGGCGGGGGCGTCCACCACCGCCGCGCGGCAAAACGCGCGATCAGGCGATGATATCGGGCAGCAGGCGGTCCTCGATATAGGCGATACGGTCCTTGAGACGCAATTTCTGCTGTTTCAGACGCTTGATCGTCAACGGATCGCGCATCGTGCGCTCTTCCAGCGCCTCGATCGCAATGTCCAGATCGCGGTGCTCGCGGCGAAATTGCTCAAGCTCGACGCGCAGCACGTCGTCGGATTTCATCGCAAGTTCGCTATAGGCATTCATGAGGGCGTGATTCCTGACCGTATGGGACCGCGCGAGTCTACGCCGAAAACCCCTGACCGCCTAGCCCTTGCACCGCTGCGGAGGAGCGCCCATATTCGAGGTCAGGGCGCCGCCGCCGATGTATGGGACGGCGCCGATCTGACCAGTCGCTTGACGCAAGGACGTGGCACATGACGAAACTGACGCTTGGGGCGCACCCCTATATGCTGGGGTTCGACCAGCTGGAAAGGCTGCTGGAGCGCAGCGCAAAATCCGGGAATGAGGGGTATCCGCCCTTCAATATCGAGCAGACCTCGGACAATTCCTACCGCATCACGCTGGCCGTTGCAGGCTTTGGCGAGGAGGATCTGTCTGTAACGGTCGAGGACCGCCAGTTGGTGATCCGGGGCCGGCAGGGCGCAGATATCGGCGAGCGGGTGTTTCTGCATCGCGGAATCGCGGCGCGGCAGTTCCAGCGCAGCTTCGTTCTGGCCGACGGGGTCGAAGTGGGTGCGGCGATCATGGAGAACGGACTTCTGCATATCGACTTGACCCGCGCCCAACCCGAGACAGTTGTTCAGACGATCAAGATCAACAAACGGGGCCAATAACAGCCGTCTGAAGGAGGCAATATCATGGATACCGAATTTGAATTCCCGCATGAGGCGGGCCACCGCATCGCCTATGTCCGCTCGGTCGCGGTCGAGGATCTGCCCGAGGATGTGCAGAGTCAGGTGGGCGATCTGACCACGCTTTATGCCGTGCATAGCGAAGAGGGCGAGCGCCTGGCGCTGGTCAGCGATCGCAAGATGGCTTTCGTGCTGGCGCGCCAGCATGACTTGGACCCGGTGACGGTGCACTAGGCGCTAGGCCCGGTGGCGGGCCGGGCATGAGTATTTTCGCCAAGATGAAATAAGGGGCGCGCATGGGCAGGTTGCCGGTGTGCGCCCCGTCGCGTATGGGATGGGCGATTTTCGAGGAGTCGCGACATGTCCCAGCCTGCGCCCAAGGTGGCGATTCTGCCCCATGACATGAAGCTGGGTGTGCGGCCGGGCCGCATCCCGCTGGACCGGCTGATTTGGCCGCTGGGCACGCCCGAGGGGATCAAAGGCCAGACGCTGGCCGACCTGGAGCCGCGCGACCATCTGATCGTGTTCCCCCGCAAATCGCTGCATTGGCGGCCCGGTTTCGGCATCCGCGCGCGCGTGTCGATCATGGTGCTGGAGCCGGAGGCCATCCATGGCGGACAGTTGCACTCACTGCGCCGCTCGCATGGACGGTTCTACAAGGTGCTGAGCAGCAATACCGCGCTGCTGGCCGCTATCCCGAACGGCGTTTTCTTTCCCTTCGGCAGCACCTGGGTGTCCGATTGGCGAAAGCTGGATTTGACAAAGACGCGAATGATGTCGCTGATTGCCTCGGACAAGCGCTCGCAGGAGGGGCATCGCCTGCGCCATTCCCTGGCGGCCTGGGCCAAGGCGCAGGGGATGGATCTGGATGTCATGGGACGGGGCTATACGCCCTTTGGTGCCAAATCTGATGGCCTCGCGCCCTATCGCTATTCCGTGGTGATCGAGAACGTGCGCGAGCCGAACTACTTTACCGAGAAGCTGGTAGACGCGGTCCTTTGCAGCACCGTGCCGATTTATTGGGGCTGCCCGAATATCGCGGAATTTTTTGATACCTCGGGCATGGTCATCTGCGAAAGCGAGGCTGAACTTCAGGCGGCGATGAAGGCAGCCTCGGTGGAGGATTACGAGGCGCGCGCGCCTGCCCTGGAAGCGGCGCGCAGCGTGGCGGCGGAATATGGCGATGTCTACGGACGTGCCGCGCGGGCGGTTCTGGGCAAGGCCGGCTGAGGGGCGGCCTGACCCCACCCGCCATGAGGGCGCGAACGGCCTTTGACTTGCACGCGATCAGGATCGGAAATCTTGGCGCCGATGCTGCGCTGTCTGTTTAGCCGATGCGTGCTGATTTGCGGCGCCGCCGTGTCAGAGCGGTCAGCCCTCCCAATGCGGTGATCAGCAGAAATCCAGCTGCCGGGACCGGAACGGCCGACACAGTGTCGGAGGACGGGACGGTGTAAGTCAGGTTTCCCTGACCCCAGGTCGCGCGGGTCCAGACATAGACCGTGTCCTTTGTCCCGCCGAAATCCAGGTTGATGGTCGTTCCGCGTTTCCCATAGGTGGAAAGATTCCAGGAACCGCCCTCATAGCCACATTCTAAGCATGCGGACCACGGTCCATCCTCATCCCGGCGCCCGTCTTCGCGGGTCGACCACTTCACGTAGCCGCCAAAGTTCGCGTAACCCGAAAGGCCATCGTCAAGCGCAAAGTCAAGCGAAGTGCCACTGACATTACTCAATTTCAGGCGAATTTCGTCTTGGCTTTGGAGGCTGACCGTCGCTGCGTTCGCAGGTCCGCAGAGAGCCAGGATGACGGTGCCAACGGCGAAGATTTTTTTCATTTTTTCCACTCGGAAACGAGATTTCATATGTGTCGCGCTCCCATAGTCGGTCGCGCTCCGGTTGTCCATTAGTCTTTATGGGGTGGGATCGGATATTGGGTGTTGCAGATTGTCGCGGCTTTTGGGGGACCGGGCCATTACGCCCGATGCCAAGCCTGTGCCGGATATTCCGCTGATCGTGAAAGTGCCGCACCGGGTGGTGCGGCCCTTTTTCAGTTCAGCCCGCGATCAATCCCATCTGTTCGAGTTTGAGGACGACCTGGTGGGCGCAGTTGTCGACATCGACATTTTCGGTCTCGACGCTGAGTTCGGGATCCTGAGGCACGTCATAGGGGTCGGAGATGCCGGTGAACTCCTTGATCTTGCCCTCGCGCGCCAGCTTGTAGAGGCCCTTGCGGTCGCGGCGCTCGCATTCCTCGAGGCTCGTGGCGACATGCACCTCGACGAAGGCGCCGAAGGCCTCGACATCCTCGCGCACGGCGCGGCGGGTGGCGCTATAGGGCGCGATCGGCGCACAGATGGCGATGCCGCCATTCTTGGTGATCTCGGAGGCGACATAGCCGATGCGGCGGATGTTGAGATCGCGGTGCTCCTTGGAGAAGCCCAGCTCGGAGGAAAGGTTCTTCCGCACGATATCGCCATCCAGCAGCGTCACCGGGCGCCCGCCCATCTCCATCAGCTTGACCATCAGCGCGTTGGCGATGGTGGATTTGCCCGAACCGGAAAAGCCGGTGAAGAACACGGTAAAGCCCTGCTGCGCGCGCGGCGGACGGGTGCGGCGCAGCTCATTGACCACTTCGGGGAAGGAGAACCACTCGGGGATCTCCAGCCCCTCCTGCAGGCGGCGGCGCAGCTCGGTGCCCGAGATGTTGAGGATCGTCACGTCGTCCTT
>NZ_JBHFPE020000008.1:0-145329 GCF_043355935.2 Roseovarius roseus
AGCTTGCACTGCTGCCCAATGGACAGATCTGGGTGGTCGGGCTCCATCATGCCGCGCCTCACTTCCCGCCCCAAGGCTTCAGCTTTCGTTCCAAAAAAGAGTTGGCCACCGCCAGCTCCCCGATTTTGGCGTGGAGTTCCTTCACCTGCTCCTCGTCAATCTCAGGTTTCTTGCGGCTCCCGCGCTCGAACACGCCGGACGCACCTTCGAGCAGGGCTCGCTTCCATTGATGGATCATCGTCGGATGAACCCCAAACCGGCTTGCCAGCTCGGCGGCCGTCTCCTCCCCCTTCAGGGCTTCCAGCGCGACCTTCGCCTTGAACTCAGGCGCGTGCTGCTTCCGTTTCGACATCTCTGATCTCCTTCTCGTCGAAGATCAGCAGACTGCAAATCGTAGCTTATGTCAGTGTCCGAATTTCGGGGGGTAGCTCACTGTCATATTGTCCAACTCACAGCGCGGTCATTTTCCAAATATCGCGCGGATGGCAGAGCGACCTCGTGTGGTCATTCGAGGATCGCTATCGCCTGATGCGTCGCGAAGCTCTTGAAGCCAAGCGAGCTCATTGGCCGTGACCGGGGTGCCGAAAATTTCGATGAGCGCTGCGGCAGACGTATCGCCGACCGCTTGGTCGAGAGCCAGCCTCATCAGGTAGCCCGGATCACACTCCAATGCACGGGCCATCGACGGCGCACGGTCGAGCGCCAGCTTACTGGATCCGCTCTTTATCATGCTCACCATATTCGGATTGTGAAAGCCTGCCTCGTTTGCGATCTGCAACTGGGACTTCCTCGACTTCAGTTCAAGCACCCGGCGCTCTACATATTTTGCGAGCTTCGTATCTTCATGCGGTTTCTTGGGCATCGCTCTCTCTCTCATCATGTGACGCAGCACGCGCTGCATGTCATATTTATAGCGACGCTGTGTTTGGGGTTGCTTGGGAGATGAAACGAAAGACATGCCAGTCGGACCAGTCGGACCAGTCGGACCAGTCGGACCAGTCGGACCAGTCGACATCTTATAAACCTCTGGCGTCAAGAACAGCTCGCCTGGTCCAAGTGGTCCAATTAGGACGCCTGCACCCGGGTCGTGCCTTGACCGACCGCTAGATTCAGGGATCCTGAACGGATGTGTAACCTCTATTCCAACACGACCGCCGTGGAAGCTATGCGCAGCCTGTTCAAAGTCGCGCCTGGTGACAACCATTTGGGCAACGCCGAACCACTGACCGCGATCTGGCCCAAATATTATGGCCATGTCGTCAGGCTAGATAAAAATGGCGCTCGCGAGCTGGTGAGCCTGTCCTGGGGCTTTCGCACGACGAAGGTCAGCAAGAAAACAGGCAAGACCTTGCAGCCCGCCGCATGGAACAATGCGCGTGACGACAAGGTGCGGTCTGTTGGCCTGTGGAGGGAAAGCTTTCACAAACGCCGCTGCCTGTTACCAGGCGCCTCTTTTTGCGAGGCCAAAGGTAGATCGCCCGCGACCTACTACTGGTTCGGCCTACGCGGCGACGGGCCTCGCCCGCCATTCGCTTTTGCAGGCATGTGGACGCGTTCAAGCTTTGATGGGCCAGAAGGTCAGGATGAGTGCGAAACCTATACGATGATCACCACCACGGCGAATGAGCTGGTAAAGCCCGTGCATCCGGACCGTATGCCGGTCATCTTGCGGCCTTGTGATTATGAGCAATGGCTAAATGGCAGCGTCGAAGACGCGCACGAATTGTTGCGACCCTATCCGGCGGATGACATGCGCATCATCAAGAGCGGCGAAGACGAGCGGCAGGATGAAGGACTATAGATCAATACTGTCGCTACGTCATTTGGTCCATTTTTAGGTTGGTTACACGGTTACAATAAGACATCTAACTTATTGTTTTTATTTACTTAGGATAGAATTCAATCCTCTCTCACAGCACCATCCCCTTCTTTCCTTTTGCTTCGAGCCGCCCGGCGGCGCGAGATCGCCCGTTTGCAACGGGGCCGCGTAGCCGATGCCGGTCTATTCGCCGAGGCCCAGCGCACGCTTCTGATCGGTCGCCCACTTAAGGATCGTCAGATCGAAGGTCAGGGCCATCAGCGACACGCAGATGCCGAGGACGAAGTTCTTGCCCATATCCGTGCCCGCCAGCGTGCGCTGTAGTTCCTGCCCCAAATCCTGCGTGCCGATGAAGGCCGCGATGATGACCATGAAGAAGGCGAACATGATGGCTTGATTGAACCCGACGGCCATTGTCGGAAGGGCCAGAGGCAGTTGCACCTTCCACAGCTTTTGCCGGCGCGTCGCCCCCGACATGTCCGCCGCCTCCAGCATCTCTTCGGGGACTGTGCGCAGCCCCTCGATAGTGTAGCGCGTCAGCGGCACCATGGCGAAGATCAGGATCGAGAAGATGACCGCGACATCGGTAATGCCAAAGAGCATGATGGCTGGGATCAGATAGATGAAGCTGGGAAAGGTCTGCGCCGTATCGCAGGCCAGCAGGACCCGGCGGGACCACTTGTCGCTGCGTGCCGCAGCGATGCCCAAGGGAAGGCCGAAAAGCATCGCCAATGCCACCGCCGAGATGACGGAGTAGAGCGTGATGACCGACCGGTCCCACCACCCCGACAGCGCCACAAGGCCAAAGAACAGCGCCGCCAGCCACGCCTGACGCCGCCCACCCAGCCACAGCGCGAAGGCCGTGATGATCAGGATGAAGGCGGGCGTCGGAATGCTGAGCAGGAAGTTGCGGAAGGGGATCAGCACCTGAACATTCAGGAAGTACCGAATGCCATCGGTGATCGCGTTGACCCAGCCAAGGGCCAGGAAATTCTTCATCAGCTCGTCGATTTCCTTGCCTTGGCTGAAATTCTGCCTGCGTCCGATATCAGTGGCCACCTCGACGAACTGGCCCAGCACGCAGAAGAACGCAAAGGCGCCGATGGCCGTCAGCAAAAGAACATGACGCTTCCACCAGGGGGTGCCGCGCTCGAAATGCTCGGGCTGCTTGACCACCCAGGCCTTGGACATGCGGTCCAGCATGACGGCAATCAGGACGATGGTCACGCCGATCTCGAAGCTGCGGCCCAGCTTGAAACTGCCCATCATCGCCAGCAGCTTGGCCCCGAGGCCGGGCATCCCGATAAAGGCGGTCAGAACGACCATTGCGAGGCTGAGCATGATGACCTGATTGACGCCGACCAGGATCTCGGTCCGGGCCGAGGGCAGGTAGACATGGCGCAGGAGTTGCCAGCGCGTGCAGCCGCTCATATGGCCTGCCTCGACCACCTCATGCGAGACTTTCTGAAGGCCCAGCGTCGTCATCAGGATCATCGGGGGGATGGCATAGATCGTCGTTGCCACCGCGCCCGCCGTCGGCCCCACCTTGAAGAAGATGACCGCCGGCAGAAGATAGGTGAAGAAGGGCAGCGTCTGAAGCACCGAGAGCACAGGCTTGATCGCGCGGTCGATCCAGGCATAGCGCCATGCCATGATCCCTAACGTGAGGCCGATGATGAAGGCCAGCGGCGCGGCCACGACCAGCACCGAGACGGTCTGCATGGCAATCTCCCATTGGCCGATCAGCGCAGTCCAGACAAATACGCCCCCGCCCAGCAACGCCATGCGCCAGCCGCCTAGATAGTAGCCCAGCACGGCGGCAACCGCGGCAATCGCCGTCCAAGGAATGGGCCCTAGATAGGGCCATCGGCGCTGGCCGAAGAAAAGATTGGCCGTGATGTTCAACAGCCATTCCAACCCCTCGGTCAGGAACCGCGTCAGCGCCAGCAGACCCAGATCATCCTTGATGAAGTTGAACGCCGCATCCAGCCACGCGGCAAAGGGCGGTATCCATGCCTCGGGCAGGCGGTGCAGCGCGGCGGGCAAGAGGCCAGAATATTGCAGCAAGGTCAGCAGGATAGCCACACCCACCAAGATCAGCGCCGCACGTGGGCGGGTCAGCGGGGCGCGCGGCGCGCTATTTGTCGCCGTCGCCACCATCAGTTCGGCCCCACAAGGATTTCCAGCGCCTCGGTGCGCCGGAACGCGCCCAGCGCCTTGCCATCGCGCTCAACCGGGATCGCCTCGCGCGTGTCCTGCACCAAAAGTTTCGCCATCTGGTGCACCGTCATCGCCGCATCCACCGGCGCGCCCGTGCCGGTCACGCCCGGCTTGGCCAAAACGCTGGCATGGACGACGCGCGATTTGTCGATATCTTCGGTGAATTTGCGCACATATTCAGTGGCCGGGTGCAGCACGATCTGATCGGGGGTGTCGCATTGCTCGACCGCGCCGTCCTTCATGATGGCGATGCGGTCGGCAAGGCGCAGGGCCTCGTCGAAATCATGGGTGATGAACACGATCGTCTTGTGCAGCAAGGCCTGAAGGCGCAGAAATTCGTCCTGCATCTCGCGCCGGATCAGCGGATCGAGCGCCGAGAACGGCTCATCCAGAAACCAGATATCCGGCTCGATGGCGAGGCTGCGCGCGATGCCGACGCGCTGCTGCTGCCCGCCCGAAAGCTCGCGGGGGAAGTAATCCTCGCGGCCCTCCAGCCCGACCAGCTTGATCACCTCCATTGCGCGCTCGCGCCGCTGGTGGCGGTCCTGCCCGCGCATTTCCAGCGGAAACGCAACGTTCTCCAGCACGGTGCGGTGCGGCAAAAGACCGAAGGACTGGAACACCATGCCCATCTTGGACCGGCGCAGCTCGATCAGCTCGCGCTCGCTCAGCTTCATCACGTCCTGCCCCTCGACCGTGATGGTCCCGCCGGTGATGTCGTGCAGGCGGCTGAAGCAGCGCACCAGCGTGGATTTGCCCGATCCCGAGAGCCCCATTATCACCAGCATCTCGCCGCGGTTCACATCGATGCTGACATCCTTGACGCCCGCGATGTAGCCATCGGCGCGGATTTCCTCGAAGCCGCGACCGGCGGGCATGGTGGCAAGATATGTCTCGGGGTCCTTGCCAAAGATTTTCCACACGTTGCGGCACGAGATGACGGGGGTTTGCTGATCCATGTTCCATCCTGAATAAGGCAAATCGGCCCCGTCCAGCGTCATGCGGGCGGGGCCGGGCATTGAGATCGTCAGATCGGCAGGATCAGTTGATCCAACCCTTCCACACGTCCTCGTTCGCATCCAGCCACTCGGCCGCGGCCTCCTCGGGCTCCATCTCCTCCACATCGACCAGCTTGGCCATCTCGGCGATCTGCGGGTTGGTAAAGGAGATCTTCTCGAGCGTGGCATAGGCGGCGGGCCACTTCTCTTCCATGCCTTCCCATGCGGCCTTTTTCAGATAGCCGTCGGCAGGGTTGCCGCAGTCATAAAGCGCATCGGGATTCGGGCCGACCGCCGGATCGGTGTCGCAGCCATCCTCCCACTCGGGGAACTCGACGAACTCGCCCGGCCAGACGGCCTCGGCAAAGTTGGGTGTCCAGTTAAAGACAACGATCGGCTTCTTCCCGGCCTCGGCGGCACCGATTTCGGCCCAGAGGGCAGCGGCAGAGCCGGCATTGATCACGGTAAAGTTCATGTCCAGCGCCTCGACCCGCTCCTTGCCGTGCTTGAGCCAGTCGACCGGGCCATCGAGGTAACGGCCCTTGTCGCCAGTCTCGACGGTGGCAAAGACCTCGGCGCAGTCGTTCAGGGCCTCCCAGCTGGGCAGGCCCGGGCAGGCCTCCTTGGTCCACATCGGATACCACCAATCCTCGCGGGTGACGGCGTCGTGATCGCCGACATCAACGATGCCGCCCTTGTCCATGGCCGCGCGGAACGAGGCGCCGAACGCGCCCTCCCACACTTCCATTTCCAGCGTGACATCGCCCAGGCGGATCGACTCGTAGACCGCTTGGCTGTCGGTGGTGACGTATTCGACATAGGCCCCCTGCTCTTCCAGGATCTGGCCGACGACGTTGGACATCACGATCTGCGAAGACCAGTTATGGATGGGGATGACGATGGGGTCGCTGCTATCCTGAGCCAATGACGCCACGGGCGCAAATGCGGTCAATGCGGCCAGAATGGCCGTTTGTGTTTTCTTCATGGGTAACTCCCGGTTGTCGCGGTCTGTTCTGGTGCCGCTGTTTCAGGCCCGACTGTGTCGATGCCGAGATGTCCGATAAGGTCTATGCCACGGTCGATGCCGCCGGATCGTTCTTCATCCTCGCAGGTCTTCACTGTGGGTCAAGTTTTTTTCTTGGCCTTTCACGGAAACGCCGACGCTTCATCGCGGAAGCGCCCAATATTGAAGCACGATAATCGGCGCTCATCCCTGCCGCGGAGATACAGGCAGGGACAAGCGCCAAGCCTTCATCGGTCGGATCACTCGATCCAGCCCTCCCAGACGTCGCGGTTCGCGTCGAGCCATTCACTCGCAGCCTCGTCAGGCTCGAGATCTTCGACATCGACAAGGCGGGCCATGTCGGCAATCTGCGCGTTCGTAAAGCTTGCCTTGGTCAGCACGTCATAGGCAGCTGGCCATTTCTCGGGCATACCGTCCCACGCCGCTTTCTTGAGATACCCGTCGGCAGGGTTACCGCAATCATAGAGCGCATCGGGGTTGGGGCCGACGGCCGGGTCAGTGTCACAGCCCGGCTCGGCCTCGGGGAAGGCGACGAATTCGCCCGGCCAGACCGCCTCCGCAAAGTTCGGCGTCCAGTTGAACAGGACGATCGGCCGCTTTTCCGCCTCGGCCGAGCCGATCTCGGCCCAAAGCGCCGCGGCAGAGCCCGCGTTGATGACTGTGAAATCCATATCCAGGGCCGCGACGCGCTCGTTCGCGTGCTTGTTCCAATCGGCCGGCCCGTCAAGATACCTTCCCTTGTCCCCCGTCTCGGGCGTGGCAAAGACAGCGGCACAGGCATTCAGCGCCTCCCAGTCTGGCAGGCCGGGGCAGGCTTCCTTGGTCCACATCGGATACCACCAGTCCTCACGCGTCACGGCGGCATGATCACCCACGTCGATGATGCCGCCCTTCTCAAGCGCGGCCTCAAGGGACAGCTTGTGCGTGCCTTCCCACACCTCCATCTGCAGCGACACATCGCCCAGACGGATCGACTCGTAGACCGCTTGTGCGTCAACGGTCACGTATTCGACGTTGTTGCCCATGGATTCAAAGATTTGGCCCATCACGTTGGACATCACGATCTGGGACGACCAGTTGTTGATCGGAATGACGATGGGGTCGGCGCTGTCCTCGGCCAAGGCGGCGATGGGTGTGCATGCGATCAGGGCGGCCAGAATGGCCGTTTGCGGTCTTGTCATGGTAAACTCCCGGTTGTCGCGTCCATATGCGGATCGCTGTGTGGGGCCCGTATGTACCGGTGCCGGAACGTCCGAGAAGGTCTGCGCCGCGATCGATGTCGCCGGATCCTTTCTTATCCTCGCACCGCCTTACCTTAGGTCAAGCTTTTTCCGGCGACAGGGGCGCGTTCATGTTGCCATCCCGCCGCGCGAATTTCACCCTCATGTTATATTTCTTGTCCTGTGAGGAAAAATTGCGCATGTATG
Source organism: Roseovarius roseus (assembly GCF_043355935.2). Lineage (NCBI taxonomy): Bacteria > Pseudomonadati > Pseudomonadota > Alphaproteobacteria > Rhodobacterales > Roseobacteraceae > Roseovarius > Roseovarius roseus. The sequence goes on from NZ_JBHFPE020000008.1 coordinate 7,489, forward strand.
CGATGACAGGGTCACAGCGCGGCCCGGTAAGCAGGATACATGATGACCATCGAACGACTGACACGCGGCGAGGCCGCCCGTCTGACCCAGGACCCGCACCGCCCCCAGCGTGAAGACCGTGAAAACGTTCTGGAAATCGCGATCGGCCGAGAGTTGCGCGCGCATCGGCGCAAGCAGGAAATCACCGTGGCCGAGCTGGCAGCCAAGACCGGCCTCAGCATCGGCATGCTCTCCAAGATCGAGAATGGCAATACCTCGCCCTCGCTGACCACGCTGCAGACGCTGGCCAATGCGCTGCGCGTGCCGATCACCGGGTTCTTCCGCCGCTTCGAGGAGGCGCGCGAATACGTGCACTGCAAATCCGGCGAGGGTGTCGAGATCGAGCGTGCGGGCACGCGCGCGGGGCATCAATACAACCTCCTGGGCCATATCGGATCGAACGGATCAGGCGTGATCGTGGAGCCGTATCTGATCACCCTCAGCACCGAGTCGGACGTTTTCCCCACGTTTCAGCATGGCGGGATCGAGACGATCTATATGCTGGAAGGCGAAGTGGACTACCGCCATGGCGACGATGTCGTGACATTGCGCCCCGGCGACACGCTCTTCTTTGACGCCGACGCGCCGCACGGGCCCGAGCGGCTGGTAACGCTGCCCTGCAAGTACCTTTCGATCATCAGCTATCCGCAGAATGCGTGAGGCGCCCGCAAGGGGCGCCTCATCCGATCATTTCTGCAGCGGCGGCTCTGTTTCCAAATCCGGCCAGATGCCCGGCGAGGTCGGCAGCCCGTCATCATATTGCGACAGGTAGTCCAGCATCAGCTGGTGGTTCGCCTTGAAGCCTTTGTAGTCCAAAAGCTCCTCGGGCAGGTCGCGAATGACGCGATGCAGGCGCCGGCCCCATTTCGGCACGCTCACCACGTCCTGAAACGCACACAGATAGCACCGGATCGGAAAGACTAGCGCGTTCGAGCGCGGCAGGCGGAAGAAGGTCTGAAGCTCGACCCGCAGATGCTGTTTCGCGCCAATATTCTCAGGCGTCAGCGTGGTCTTTTGTACGCCCCATTTGTGGTAATTCTCGGGGCTGGTATCGAGCAGCGGATTGACCGTCATCGTCCAGTTGAGCCGCCGCGCGGGGCTGCCTTGCTGGATGTTCAGCAGGAATTTCAGCGCGCGGACAAAGATGCCCTTTTCATGCGCCAGCGGCACCGGCGCGTGCCATTCAAAGAAATTCATGCCGATATCGAAATCAAGGCTCCAATCGGCCTGCGTCGTCACCATCCCGGCATCCATCCACAGGTTGTCGTCGCGCTGGTCCAGCACGGCGAAATCCCCTTGGGTCTGGCGGGTGATATACTCCATCGGCCCGTAAGGCAGCGTCGTGTCGTCAAGGAAAGTGAACGTGTCGTCGATCCCCAGCGGCTTGTTGATCCAGCGCCACTTGTCGCCATCGCGGTGCAACTGGAACATGTCCGGGTAATCCTCGGACTTGGCGACCATAATCAGCTCCAGCAGATCCCAGCCCGCCAGCGTCATATGCGGCAGCGACTGGCAGCGTAGCGGATCCTGATCCAGCACGATGGCGCGGTCGCGCATCTCGGCCACGTAATGCTCGTCCACGTCAAAGCGGTTGTCGAAAACCGATCCCTCGCGCCCGCCCGCATGCGGCTCCATGTTGACGGAGTACATGTAGTCGTCCTTGTCGAACGGGAACGGAAAGCGTTTTATCGCCCAAGCCGAGTTGTGAAACGAGTAGTCGTCGCGGAACGTCTCGTCGTTGAATTGCATCGTCATGTCGTGGTCCCCCTATCGGTCCAGCACCAGCGTCTTGCCCTCGAAACGGCTGACGCAAGGCATGATCTTCTCGCCCGAGGCATGTTCTTCTGGCTCGAGCCAGTGGTCGCGGTGGATGATCTCGCCATCCTTCTCGATCACGTTCGTCTCGCATTGACCGCAAGCGCCGCCGCGGCAGAGGTAGGGTGCATCCACCCCTGCCCGCTCGATCGCCTCCAGGAGGCTCTCATGCTCGCCAACCTCGATCACCTTGTTGCTGACGGCCAGCTTGACCTCGAAGGGTTTGCCGGGCTTGGGCGCCAGAAATTCCTCGTAATGCACCGCCTCGCGGGGCCAGCCGAGTTCCTTGGCGGTGCCGCGCACCCAATCGATCATGCCCTTGGGCCCGCAGATATAGATATGCGTGCCAAGGGGCTGGCCATCCAGCAGGTGTTCAAGGTCGATGCGCTGGTTCTGGTCGTCGTGATAGATATGCACGTCATTGGGATGCTCGGAGGTCAGTTCCTTGGCGTAGCTGGCCAGATCCTCGCTGCGCACCGAATAATGCAGCTCCCAATTGCCATGGCTGCGGTCCAGCTGCTTGATCTGGGCGAGGAACGGCGTGATGCCGATGCCTCCCGCGATCATCAGGTGTTTCTTTGCGCGCAGATCGAGGCTGAAGAGATTGACGGGGTTCGACAGAACCATCTCATCGCCGACCTTGACCTTTTGGTGCAGGAAGAGCGATCCACCCCTGCCCTCGTCATCACGGCGCACGGAAATGGTGTAGGCGCCGCGGTCGGCCGGATCGGACATCAGGGAATAGGGATTGAGGCGCGTGCGGTCCCCGTCCTTCATCTCGATCACCGTATGCGCCCCGCCCGAGAAGGTGGGCAATAGCCCGCCATCCACCGGCTCGAACTTGAAGCGCGTCACCAGCTCGTTCAGCGGGACGATTTCGGTCACGCGCACTTTGATCTTGGTGGCTCCGCTCATTCGTAAATCCCCTTTTGTTCAGGAATGTTGCCCGGATCCTCGGCATCGACGCAGACGCCCTGATAGGCGGCAAGGCGGCGCGAGTAGTGATCGCGCACGAACAGGGTCAGCCCGCAATGCGAGCAGGTGAACGGGTCCACCTCGACATCCTCAGTGATGCCTTTGCAATGCACGCACTGCATGCGGCGCGAGGTCGATCCGCGATGTTCGGTCTGGATGGCGGTGTGCGGGATGCCGGCCTGCGTCGCCTCCTGCATCGCCTGCCCCATCAGCCCCTCGGTGCCGGCCAGATATATCTGCAGGCCCATATGTGCATCCTGCAGGATACGGCGGATGCGCGGCAGGGACGCCTCATAGCTGGGCGCGATGTGGAGAATATCGGGGCCCAGATCGCGCAGCTTTTGCTCGTAATCTGTGCCCTTCGGGATGTAGATAATATGGGCTTTGGCCATCAGCTCGGGTGTGGCGATGTCCAGAATGGCCTCGGCGCCCTCGCCATCGACGATCATCAGATGATGCTTGCCCGCGCGCGCCTCGAGGCTGCCCCAGACCGGGCGGCTCTTGATTGAGGGGGGGAATTCAAACTTCGACATGTGCGCCATCGTCTCCTGTTGGTCTTTTGTTTGTGGCCTGCGGCAGGGCGATCCCCGCCGCAGGCAAAATCATATGTCAGCCCTTCGCCGTGCGGATCTTCTTGTCCTTGTCGTAGAAGGGCATCTCGGCGGCGACGGCGGGGATTTCGGTGCCATCGCCGTTGCGGACAGTCAGCTTGGTTCCGGGTTTGGCCGCGTCCACGGGCATGCGGGCGATGCCGACGTTATGCTTGTTGACGTGCGAAACCATACCATAGGTCACAGTGCCGACCTTCTTGCCGTCCTGCAAGAGGTCGGCGCCCTCATCGGCGGGCACGTCGCCCTCCAGCTTGACGCCGTAGATCTTGAACCGCTCGCGGCCCTTGAGGGCGTAGTGGTTCTCGGCGCCGACAAAACCGATCTTGCCGGGCGAGACGACGAATTCAAGGCCCAGTTCCCACAGGGTGTCACCGGCGGGGTCGCCGTTCTCATGCGGATAGGTCTCGGAGTTGTCGCCGGGAAAGAAGAGCAGGTAGGATTCGGTGCGCAGACGGTCCAGCGTGCTGAACTGCACCGGGCCGATGCCCATATCCTTGCCCTTGTCGAGGATCTGATCCCAGATTTCGACCACGTGCTTTTTCTGGCAAAAGATCTCGTAGCCGCGCTCGCCGGTATAGCCGGTGCGCGAGATCATCACGGGGCAGCCAAAGAGCTTGGTCTGCATGATGCCGAAATAGGCCAGATCACGAATGCCCGGCACGTGCTTTTCCAGAAAGTCGACCGAAACCGGACCCTGCAGCGAGATATCGTGCAGATCGTCGTCGAAGGTGATCGCGACATTCTTGGCGGCGGCGGCGGCGGTCATCGATTCCATGCCCGCGCCGGTGCCATGCACGACCATCCAAGTGTTGACCGACAAACGGTAGATCACGCAATCGTCGATGAACATGCCGCGGTCGTTCAGCATCGCGGCATAGACCGCGCGGCCCGGCATCAGCTTTTCGACATTGCGGGTGGTGGTGCGGTCGATGACATAGGCGGCGTCCGGCCCGGTCAGGTGAACCTTTTTCAGGCCCGACACATCCATGAGTCCCGCCTTGGTGCGCACCCGCTCGTAATCGGCCTGGCCGCGCTCTTCGCTGTGGTCGTAGAACCACGCGGTGCCCATGCCGTTCCAGTCCTCAAGCTCGCCGCCGATCTCGGCGTGGCGGTGTGCCAGTGCGGAATGTCTCCAGATAATTGCCATGTGATGGCCCCCTGTTGCGATAAGTCAGAATTCGTCGAGGCATTGAGCCTCAGCCGCGTTCAAAAAGCAAGAATGGCATGCAATAATATTTCCTCACAGGCAATTTTTGCGCAATACAGCCGATCCGCCGATTGACACGGGGGAAAAAGCGCGACTGAATGTCGCAGGAAATAAATATTCCTGATGGGCAATGACCGCCCTGCACAAAAAATAACTACAGTGGGAGGAAACTCAAATGGCAACACCGGGCGAGAGCGGCGGAGGTAGCCTGCAAAGGGCTATCGGCTGGAAAGACGCATTCTGGATGGCATCGGGCGTGCCCGCGCTGGTGCTGTTCTCGATCGGGGGAATCGCCGCCACCATCGGCAACCCGTCATGGGTGATCTGGATGCTATCGGTCAGCTTCGGCTTCCTTCAGGCCTTCGTCTACGCCGAGATCGCGGGCCTTTTTCCCAACAAGTCGGGCGGTGCATCCATCTATGGTGCCGCCGCATGGGTGCGCTACTCCAAGATCATCGCGCCCCTGTCGGTCTGGTGCAACTGGCTGGCCTGGACGCCCGTTCTGGCCATCGGGGGCGGATTGGCGGCGGGATACGTGCTGACATCGCTCTTTGGCGCCGAATCGTCGATCAACGCGTGGGAGATCACGCTGCTGAACCTCGATTTCCTGAATGCGGGGCTGACGCTGCGCATCAATGCGGTCTCGATCGTCGGCTCAGCCATCCTGCTCTGCGTCTTCATCGCGCAGCACAAGGGCATTTCCGCCGCGGCCAAGTTGCAGACGATCATCGGCCTCGCGGTTCTGATCCCGCTGCTGATCGTGGGTATCGTGCCGCTGCTGACCGGCGATGTTCTGGCGGAAAACCTGCTGCCTCTCGTACCCATCTCGGGTGAGTGGAACATCGAGGGCACGACGCTCTTCCTTGGTGGCCTCTTCATCGCGGCATGGTCCGCCTACGCGTTTGAAACCGCGATCTGCTATACCAGCGAGTTCAAGGATCCGCAGCGCGACACTGTGCGGGCGATCATCGCGGCGGGCGTCATCTGCGTCGTGGTCTACACGCTGGTTCCGCTCAGCTTCCAAGGCGTCCTCGGCGTGGACGGTATGCTGGAGCCGGGCATCGTCGACGGCTCGGCCGTGGCAGGTGCGATGGCGGGCATGGTGGGCGGCGGCAGCATTATCGCCAAGATCATGGTGGTCATGCTGTTCCTGGCGCTGACGCTGGCGATCATGACGTCGATGGCAGGCTCGTCGCGCACGCTCTATCAGGGCTCGGTCGATGGCTGGCTGCCCAAATACCTGTCGCGCACGAACGAGCATGGCGCGCCGGTCACGGGCATGTGGACGGATCTGGGCTTCAACCTGATCCTTCTGCTGATGTCGGATTACCTCTTTGTCCTCGCAGTCTCGAACTGCTGCTACCTGGTGTTCAACTTCCTCAACCTGCATTCAGGATGGCTGCACCGGATCGACAACGCCGATGTCCACCGTCCCTGGAAGGCCCCCACCATCATGCTCTGGATCGGCGGCATCCTGGCCTTCGTCAACGCAATGCTGCTGGGCGCGGGCGCGAATGTCTGGGGCGAGGGCACGCTGCGCTCGGCCATCATTGCCATCGCGTTGATCCTGCCCGTCTTCTGGTATCGCCATTACGTCACCGACAAGGGCGTATTTCCGGCCAAGATGCTGGAGGATCTGTCAGTGGGCGGCAATACCGACCTCAGTCAGCGCAAGGCGGGCATGCTGCCTTACATCACGCTGGCCGCGGGTGTGGTCGTGGTAATCATCGCCAATCAGGTGTTCCACCTTTAGGGCCGCACATCCTGCTGAAATCTTAAGCTTTACCGCCACCGCCGCACTCAAACCGAGCGCGGCGGTGAAATTTTATTACTCGCATTAATCATCTTGTGTTAGAAAATTTCTGACGGGCGGCGTAACAGCCCGGGCAAAAATGACAGGGAGACCAGACAGTGGACGGCAATCTCAATGCACTAACCACGATCTTTACCGAGTTCTATTACTGGGTCACGGTCGTGTTCATGTTCCTCATCCATGTTGGTTTTTGCATGTACGAGGTGGGCGCCAGCAGGCGGCGCAACCACATGCACACGCTGATGAAGAACATCATGATCATCCCGCTGGTGACGGTCACGTTCTTCTTCTTTGGCTGGTGGATCTACTGGGCCTTTCCCAATTTCTACATCTTTGGCGGCAGCATCGACTGGGATGCGGGCGCGGGCAACGCCCCCTGGTCGCAGAACATGGCCACCAACCTCGAGGATCGCATCACCGGCGTCTTCTGGGCGGCGTTCCTGCTCTTCTCCTGGACGGCGGCGTCGATCGTCTCCGGCTCGGTGATCGAGCGAATCCGGTCCTCGGCGCTGTGGGTCCATGCGGTTCTGATCGGGTCGGTCTTCTGGATCATCGACGCGGCCTGGGGCTGGCACTATGCGGGCTGGATGGTCAAATATCTCGGCTACCATGATGCCTATGCGTCGGGCGTGATCCACGCCATCGCGGGCGGCTATGCGCTGGGCGTGATCATGGTGCTGGGGCCACGCATTGGCAAGTTTTCAAGCGATGGCACCCCGCGCGATATCCCGCCGCATAACCCTTGGCTGCTGACCATCGGCATCTTCCTGATCTACACCGGCTTCTGGGGCTTTTACGCGGCGTGCAACGTGCCACTGATCTCGCCCGAGGCGATCGGCGGGCAGATCACCGGCGTCACTTGGACCGCGACCAACATCTACCTCGCGCCCACCTCGCTTTCGGCGATCACGTTCAACTTCCTGATGTCGCTTTCGGGCGGTCTGATGGCGGCCTATCTCGTGTCCAAGGGCGATGCGTTCTGGACCTTTTCAGGGGGCCTCGCGGGCATCATCACTGCCTCTGCGGGCAATGATCTCTACCATCCGATCCAGGCGATGCTGGTCGCGGCTGTCGGCGTCTTCATCGTCTACAACCTGCACCAATGGGTCGAGCGCACGTTCAAGCTGGACGACGCGGTCGGCGCGGTGGCCGTCCATGGGTATGCGGGCGTTGTCGGGCTGATCCTTGCCGGCTTCCTGCTGTGGGGGGCGCCGTCCTCGCCATATGAGGGCTTTGCCACGGTCAACCCGCTGGGCCAGACCATCGGTGCGGTGATCATGTTCTTCGTCCTCGGCTTTGCGCCGGGATATGGCGTGGCCAAGATCCAGAGCATGCTGGGCGTTCTGCGCATCCCCGAAGAGGTCGAACTGCAAGGTCTCGATTTCGCGGATCATGACACCTACGAGGCCGCCAAGGCGAACATCATCGAAGCGGACAAGGCGCACCTTGCCGCCAAACTCAGAGCATAAGGAGCGCATACCATGTCAACGATCGGATATAATAACTGGGCCGTCGATCTGGCCAATGTCGGCCCCGTCTACCCTTTCCAGGGCTCGGAGGTGCTGATGGTCGTCATCGGCGTCGTGTTCTGGGTGGGCTGGCACCTGATCCAGTATCAGCGCGAAAAGGCGCATCTGGAGAAGGCGCGCAAGATGGGAGACAGGGACCAGATCGCCCGCGCCCTCGAACGCTACTGATCCTGCCTTGATGGACGGGCCTGAGACCGGGGGCGCGCCAAGGCGCGCCCTCTTTTGCCTTATATGAAAATTTGTTTCTTGTTAGTTGAGCGGACCGATCTTTGGTGCTAGCTTCAGAATCGACATCATAGAAGGATCGCAACTCATGTGCGGGATTGTAGGACTTTTTCTCAAGGACACGTCGCTCGAGCCGAAGCTTGGGCAGATGCTGACGGACATGCTGATCACCATGACGGACCGTGGCCCCGATAGCGCGGGCATTGCCATCTACGGCAGCGACAATCCCGGCAAGGTCAAGCTGACCGTGCAGTCGGACACGCCCGACCGCGATTTCGCCAATCTGGACAAGGACATGCAGAAGGCACTGGGCGGCGACGTCACGATGCGCGTCAAGGACACGCATGCCGTGATCGAGATCGACACCGCATGGGCCGCGGCCGCGCGCACCGTGCTGGCCGATATTCGCCCCGACGTGCGCATCATGAGCACGGGCGAAAAGCTGGAGATCTACAAGGAAGTCGGTCTGCCCAAGAATGTCGCGGCCCGGTTCGACATTTCGTCGATGACGGGCAGCCACGGCATCGGCCACACCCGCATGGCGACGGAGTCCGCCGTGACCACGATGGGCGCGCACCCGTTCAACACCGGCCGCGACCAGTGCCTGGTGCACAATGGCTCGCTGTCGAACCATGCCAGCCTGCGCCGCAAGCTGCGCAAGGCGGGCGTGCATATCGAGACCGAGAACGACACTGAGGTAGGCGCGGCCTATCTGACGTGGAAGATGCAGAACGGCGCGACGCTGGGCGAGGCGCTGGAATCCAGCCTCGACGATCTTGACGGCTTCTTCACCTTCGTCGTCGGCACCAAGGACGGCTTTGGCGTGGTGCGGGATCCGATCGCATGCAAGCCCGCCGTGATGGCCGAGACGGATCAATATGTGGCCTTCGGCTCGGAATATCGCGCGCTGGTGAACCTGCCCGGCATCGAGCATGCCCGCGTGTGGGAACCCGAGCCGTCGACCGTCTATTTCTGGAGCCACAACGCCCCACCCACCGCAACCGAGAAGGCCGCGTAAATGCAAACATTCGACCTCGAAGCGCAGGGTCTGCGCAATCTGAACGCGGCCCTCCAGGCGCAATCCCAGGACACCAACCAGACCGCCTGGGAAATCGTCAACGCCAAGGGCAGCCATGCCATTGCCGTCGGCCTCGACGCGCCAATCGAGGTGATCGTCAAGGGCTCGACCGGATACTACTGCGCCGGGATGAACAAGCAGGCGACGATCCGCGTGCATGGCTCGGCCGGACCTGGCGTGGCCGAGAACATGATAAGTGGCACGGTCATCATCGACGGCGACGCCAGCCAGTATGCCGGCGCCACCGCCCATGGCGGCACGCTCGTGATCAAGGGCAACGCCAGCTCGCGCTGCGGCATCTCGATGAAGGGCGCGGACATCATCGTGCATGGCAATGTCGGCCACATGAGTGCTTTCATGGCGCAAACCGGCAATCTGGTGGTCTGCGGCGATGCCGGCGACGCGCTCGGCGACAGCATCTACGAGGCGCGCCTGTTCGTGCGCGGCAAGGTCAAGTCGCTGGGCGCCGATTGCATCGAAAAGGAGATGCGCCCCGAGCATATCGAGATCCTCAAGGATCTGCTGGAGCGCGGCGAATGCGACGCCAAGCCCGAAGAGTTCAAGCGCTACGGCTCGGCCCGCAAGCTCTATAATTTCAACATCGACAACGCATATTGAGGGGGCAGACATGAAAGACGACGCCAAGCACGCACCGCGCACCGTACCCATCCAGTCGGCCACCTTCTCGAACCCGACCAATGCCGAAATCCGCCGCGCCGCGGCCACCGGCATCTATGACATTCGCGGCGGCGGCTCCAAGCGCAAGCTGCCGCATTTCGATGATCTGCTGTTCCTGGGCGCCTCCATCTCGCGCTACCCGCTCGAAGGCTACCGCGAAAAATGCGAGACCAAGGTCACGCTTGGCACCCGATTTGCCAAGAAGCCGATCGAGCTGGATATTCCCATCACCATCGCAGGCATGTCCTTTGGCGCGCTTTCGGGCCCCGCCAAGGAGGCGCTGGGACGCGGCGCGACCATGGCCGGCACCTCGACCACCACCGGTGACGGCGGCATGACCGAGGAAGAGCGCGGACACTCCAAGACGCTGGTCTATCAATACCTGCCCTCGCGCTACGGCATGAATCCCGATGATCTGCGCCGCTGTGACGCCATCGAGATCGTCGTCGGCCAGGGCGCCAAGCCGGGCGGCGGCGGCATGCTGCTGGGCCAGAAAATCAGCGACCGCGTCGCGCAGATGCGCAACCTGCCCAAGGGCATCGACCAGCGCAGCGCCTGCCGCCATCCCGACTGGACGGGCCCCGACGATCTGGAGATCAAGATCCTCGAGCTGCGCGAGATCACCGCATGGGAGAAGCCGATCTACGTCAAGATCGGCGGCGCGCGGCCCTATTTCGACACCACGCTGGCGATCAAGGCCGGCGCGGATGTTGTCGTTCTGGACGGCATGCAGGGCGGCACGGCGGCAACGCAGGATGTTTTCATCGAGCATGTCGGCCAACCCATCCTCGCCTGCATCGGCGAGGCGGTGCGCGCACTGCAGGACATGGACATGCACCGCGAGGTGCAGCTGATCGTCTCGGGCGGCATTCGCGGCGGCGCGGACACGGCCAAGGCGCTGGCGCTGGGCGCCGACGCGGTTGCCATCGGCACCGCCGCGCTCATTGCGCTCGGCGACAACGACCCGCGCTGGGAGGCGGAGTATAATGCGCTGGGCACCACCGCAGGCGCCTATGATGACTGGCACGAGGGCCGCGACCCGGCGGGCATCACCACGCAGGACCCCGAGCTGATGAAGCGCTTTGACCCCATCGAGGGCGGGCGCCGCCTGAACAACTACCTCAAGGTGATGGCCCTCGAGGCGCAGACCATTGCGCGCGCCTGCGGCAAGAACCACCTGCACAACCTCGAGCCCGAGGATCTGTGCGCGTTGACCATGGAAGCGGCCGCAATGGCCAAGATCCCGCTGGCCGGAACCAACTGGTATCCGGGCAAGCCGGGCTCCAGCTACTGACCCGAGGCGCAAGGGGCGCGGCACAGATTGTGCCGCGCCTTTTTTGCTTTTAGCCTCCCGCAAACGAAACAACAGGGACACAAAAACATGACTACCGATCTGGCCAAGTTCGCAAAGGACAATGGCGTCAAATACTTCATGATCAGCTTCACCGACCTCTTCGGCGCCCAGCGCGCCAAGCTGGTCCCCGCACGCGCCATCGCGGACATGCAGGAGGATGGCGCGGGCTTTGCCGGCTTTGCCACCTATCTTGATCTGACGCCCGCCCATCCCGACATGCTGGCCGTGCCGGACCCCTCATCGGTCATTCAGCTGCCGTGGAAGCCCGAGATCGCCTGGGTCGCCTCGAACTGCGTGATGGAGGGGCAGGACGTGGCCCAGGCCCCGCGCAACGTGCTGCGCCGCCTGATCGCCGAGGCAGCCGAGGAGGGCATGCATGTCAAGACCGGCATCGAGGCCGAGTTCTTCCTGCTGACGCCCGAGGGCACGCAGATTTCCGACGATCTCGATACGGCAGGCAAGCCTTGCTATGACCAGCAGGCAATGATGCGCAGCTACGAGGTGGTCCGCGAGATCAGCGACTACATGCTGGAGCTGGGCTGGAACCCCTACCAGTCCGACCACGAGGATGCCAATGGCCAGTGGGAAATGAACTGGGATTTCGACGACGCGCTGGCCACGGCGGACAAGCACAGCTTCTTCAAGTTCATGACCAAGACGGTTGCCGAAAAGCACGGCATGCGCGCCACTTTCATGCCCAAGCCCATTCCGGGCCTCACCGGAAATGGCTGCCACGCGCATATCTCGGTCTGGGATGCGCCTGGCAAGAAGTCCAAGAAGAACGTCTTTGCCGCCGAAAAGACCGACAGCCCCACCGGCGAGCTGGGCCTATCGGAGCAGGGCAAGCATTTCCTTGGCGGTATCATGAAGCACGCGAGCGCGCTGGCGGCGATCACCAACCCGACCGTCAACAGCTACAAGCGGATCAACGCGCCGCGCACCACGTCAGGCGCGACTTGGGCGCCCAACTCGGTCACCTGGACGGGCAACAACCGCACGCATATGGTGCGCGTCCCCGGCCCCGGCCGGTTTGAGTTGCGCCTGCCCGACGGCGCGGTGAACCCCTACCTCTTGCAGGCGGTGATCATCGCGGCGGGCCTTTCGGGCGTGCGCACCAAGGCAGAGCCGGGCAAGCGCCACGACATCGACATGTATGCCGAAGGCCACAAGGTCAAAGGCGCGCCCAAGCTGCCGCTGAACATGCTGGATGCGATGCGCGCCTATGACAGCGACAAGGAGCTGAAAGCGTCGATGGGCGAGGAATTCTCGGCCGCCTTCCTCAAGATGAAGCGCGACGAGTGGAACCAGTTCGTCTCGCATTTCTCGCGCTGGGAGCGCGAGAACACGATCGACATCTGATCCCGGGCGCACCGGACAGAGTTAAGGGCAGGCCAAACGGCCTGCCCTTTTTTGCATTGATCCGCTATGGTGCCCACCCGATGACCACGGCCCACGGGCGGGTTGAACCTCAGTTCAAAATGGCACTTACGGCTCCGATCAGATCCAGAATTTCCTTGGTGTCGCGGTCGACGCGATAGACCTTGTCGCCCATCCGGTAATAGGTCTCATCGCGGTCCAGACCGTAGCGCCCCGGATTACGGATAAGGACATAATCACCCGACAGATAGTCGCCGCGCCCATGGATCTTCTTGGCCTGCCCAGGTGGCAGACAGCCGTTCTGCTTCTTGGCGAGGCCCGGCGGGCAACCCTTGGAATTTCCCGCCATTGCGGAAAGGGGCATGATCGACAGCATCGCTGCCGCTGCAATAAAAATGGTCTTTCGCATGATGGTCCTCCTGCGATGACAATGCCGTAGCGCGGCAAAAGGTTGCGTCCATCCGGGCGCGACCCTTGAGTCAATCGTCCTTGCGCATCTTCTTGGGCGCACCCGAAGCCATGTCGGTGCCGATATATTCCAACCCCGCTTCTTTCCACGCGGCAAGGCCACCCTCCATATGCGCGATGCGGTCGAACCCGGCGGCGAGGCATTGCTGCGCCGCCTTGCCCGAGCGGACGCCCGAGCCGCAATGGAGAACGATCCGCTTGGATTTCTGATCCGGCAGGCAGGCCGGGCGAAACTCCTGCAGCGCCATCAGCATCGCACCACTGATCCGCTCCAGCGCATGTTCCTGCGGGGTGCGCACATCTATCAGCACGAGATCGTCGCGCGCATCCGCAATTTCCTTGGGGGTCCACAGCTCGACCGGGCCGCTTTCGGTGTCTTCGGTTTTCATCTCAGGCTCCTTTGATTGAGCGCGCGTCGCAAATTCGCCGTTTGCGTGCGCAGTGCATTGTGTAAACTGGGGTCGACCGACGGAAAAGGAAACCCTCATGTCGCTGGCGCAACTCACACCCGCCTTCACCGCCCAGACCCAGACCCAGATGAGCGCGACGGTCCAGACCGTTGTCGATACGCTCTTCGGGCGCATCCGCAGCGGCGAATACGCGGTGGACGAACGCCTGCCCTCCGAGCGGATGCTGTCGTCAGATCTGGGCGTCGCCCGCAACACCGTGCGCGAGGCGCTGGAAGTGCTGGAGAGCCACGGCCTCATCCGCCGCCGCGCGGGCAGCGGCAGTTTCGTCAACCCGCAGACCGGCGGGGCGCCCGCCGCCTCGCATAGCGAAATCGCCGCGTCCTCCAGCCCGCTGGATCTGCAGGTGATCCGCGGCATCCTCGAGCCGGACATGGTGCGCCTAGCCGTGGTCAACATGCCGCCCCGCGATATCGAGGCCTTGGGCGAAATCCTAAGCGATATCGAGGCGGTGCACACCGATGCGGGCGCCTTCGTGCGCCATGAAGAGGCGTTCTACCGCAAGATCGCGGCCGGCACGGGAAATCCGCTGATCGCGGGTTGCTACGATCTGGTGCTGGATGCCTGCCGCCAGAGTTTCCGCACCGCGCAACTGCGCCGCCACCTGACCCCCGCGCGGATCGAGCAGTATCAAAAGCGCTACAACAGCCTCTTCAACGCCATTGCCGCGCGCGACACCGATGCCGCCGTCGAGTTCATCAAGCTGCACCTGATCGAGGAGCAGCGCCAGCTCTTGCAAGAGGGCTAGGCAGGCTCATCGAAACCACCCGGAAATGACCCAATTTTCTTGACTCCTGAGGATGCCGCCGATTGAATTGGTCCATACCAAATGAACCAACAATAAAACCGGTTTGAACCAACGGGAGACTTCCATGAAAAAACGTATCGCAATCCTCGGCGCCGGTCCCTCGGGCCTTGCACAGCTGCGTGCATTTCAGTCCGCGCAGGCCAAGGGCGAGGAGATCCCCGAGATCGTCTGCTTTGAAAAGCAGGACAATTGGGGCGGGCTGTGGAACTATACGTGGCGGACCGGCGTGGACCAATATGGCGAGCCGGTGCACGGCTCGATGTATCGCTACCTTTGGTCGAACGGTCCCAAGGAGGGTCTGGAATTCGCTGACTATTCCTTTGAAGAGCATTTCGGCAAACAGATCGCCAGCTATCCGCCCCGCGCGGTCCTTTTCGACTATATCGAAGGCCGCGTGAAAAAGGCGGGGGTGCGCGATTGGATCCGGTTCGAAACCACCGTGCGCCATGTCGAGAAGAAAGACGGCAAGTTCCACGTCACCGTCTGCGACCTGCCCAAGGATCACGAATACACCGAGGAATTCGATCACGTCATCTGCGCGACCGGCCATTTCAGCACGCCGAACGTGCCCGAATTCAAGGGCTTCGACAAGTTTCCGGGCCGCATCCTGCATGCCCATGATTTCCGCGATGCGGTCGAGTTCAAGGATCAGGACATCCTGATCATCGGCACCTCCTATTCGGCCGAGGATATCGGCAGCCAGTGCTGGAAATACGGCTGCAAATCCGTCACGGTCAGCCACCGCACCGCTGCAATGGGCTATAAATGGCCGGATAACTGGCAGGAAGTGCCGCTGCTGACCCATGTCGATGGCAAGACCGCGCATTTCAAGGACGGC
The DNA here is from genome assembly GCF_043355935.2 of Roseovarius roseus. Taxonomy (NCBI): domain Bacteria; kingdom Pseudomonadati; phylum Pseudomonadota; class Alphaproteobacteria; order Rhodobacterales; family Roseobacteraceae; genus Roseovarius; species Roseovarius roseus. The sequence continues at coordinate 22,771 of NZ_JBHFPE020000008.1, forward strand.
ACCACCAAAGATGTGGACGCGATCCTGCTTTGCACCGGGTATCAGCACCACTTCCCCTTCATGGAGGACGCGCTGCGCCTGCGCACGGTCAACCGCCTTGCCACTGCAGATCTCTACAAGGGCGTCGCATGGGTGCATGACCCGTCGATGTTCTATCTGGGCATGCAGGACCAGTGGTTCACCTTCAACATGTTCGATGCGCAGGCTTGGTGGGTGCGAGACGCGATCATGGGCAAGATCGCGATCCCCGGAAAATCCGAAATGGAGGCCGATGTCGCCGACCGCGTCAAACGCGAGGATGCGGGCGAGGATGACTACGACGCCATCTGGTATCAGGGCGACTACATCAAGGAGCTGATTGCCGAGACAGATTACCCCAGCTTCGACGTCGAGGGTGCCTGCAAGGCGTTCAAGGAGTGGAAAGGTCACAAGAAGCAGGACATCATGACCTTCCGCAACAACAGCTACAAGTCGGTGATGACCGGCACCATGGCGCCCAAGCACCATACGCCCTGGAAAGACGCGATGGATGACAGTCTTGAAGTCTACCTTCAGAACTGACGTCTGCGACGCCGTTGGATCAGGGCCCCAATGCGTGTCCTGATCCTCCAGCACACCGAGGGCGAGCATCCCGCCGCTTTCGCCGATCACATCATGGCGGCAGGCGACGAGCCGCATGTCGTGCATCTTTATCGGGGCGAGGCCATACCGGGCTTCGCCCCTTTCGATGCGATGCTGGTGATGGGCGGGCCGATGGATGTCTGGGAAGAAGACGCGCATCGCTGGTTGGTTCCGGAAAAGCGTGCCATCGCGGATTGGGTCCGCGGCGGGCGGCCTTATCTTGGCGTCTGCCTGGGCCACCAGCTGCTGGTCGAGGCGATGGGCGGCGCCTGCGGCAAGATGGCGGTTCCCGAAGTCGGCGTGATGCCGATGAAACTGACCGCGATGGGCCGGGCCGATCCGGTTCTGTCGCGGCTGCCCGCCGTGGCGGATGCGGGATTGCGTGTGATGCAATGGCACGGCGTCGAGGCCACGCGCCTGCCCGGCGATACCGCCGTTCTGGCCGAGAATGATTATTGTCGGGTGCAGGCCATCCGCGTCGGGCGCCGCGCCTGGGGCATGCAGTTCCATCCCGAAATCACCGACGATCTCTGCAGCTTCTGGATGAAGGACCCCGGAAACCGCGCCGCTGCGATCGCGTGGCTGGGCAGCGTTGCGGCCGCCGATCAATTCGCCGCCGACAGCGAGGCGCATGTGCCGACCGCGCTGCGCAATTCCGCTGCGTTATATGATGGGCTGAGAGCGGCGGCGCTAGAGAGCTGAGAGCCGCGCGCTGTGCTCGCCTACCACGTTGCCGTCATTGACAAGGATCAGCGCCACGCGCCGCAACGTCGCGCGGATGCGCTCGACATGCGCGCCGGAATGGCCCAGATCGGCCAGCGCGCGGTCCATCAGGGCCAGCCAGTTTTCAGCATCCTCGGCGGTGATGGGGATATGTTCGTGGATCAGCTTCACGTTCATGTGGCCGTGCAGTTCTTTGTAATACTGCCGCCCGCCAAAGAACCCGCAGAGAAAGTTGAACTGCTCAGCCCGCGTGGCGGCAATGCCGTGGCCATCCATATGCAGGCGCACGATCTGCGCGCCTTCAGGGCGCGCCTCGACCAGATCGTAGAAATGCTCGACAAGGCGTTTCAATGCGGCCTCGCCGCCCAGCTTGTCCAGCACTGTCTCGGTCATGATCGTGGACGCTCTTTCTTGGGATCGTATGCCGCGAAGGGTACCACGGTTGCGGGCAGACGTTTTTGATGTCCGTCAAGTTTGCCGACTTCGACCTCGGTCCCGAAGTCCGCATGGGTCACGTCCAGGCGCGCCAGCGCGATGTTCTTGCCCAGCAGCGGCGAAATCATCGAGGATGTCACCTCGCCGATCTGCGCGCGGCCGATATGGATGCAGTCGCCATGGCTTACCTGCACCTTGCTGTCGATCTCAAGGCCAACCATCTTGCGCACCGGATGCTCCTTGCGGCGGATCAGCGCGTCGCGCCCGATGAAATCATCCTCTTTCGACTTGAGCGGCACGGTAAAGCCGATGCCCGCCTCGAACGGATCGGTCTGGTCGGAGAAATCATAGCCCGCAAAGATCAGCCCAGCCTCGATGCGCACCATGTCCAGCGCCGAGAGGCCCATCGGCTTCAGCCCGAATTCCTGGCCCGCATCCCAGATCGCCTTGAAGATCTCGTCACAATCCTTGGGGTGGCACATCACCTCGTAGCCGAGCTCGCCGGTATAGCCGGTTCGGCTGACCACGAACGCCGTGCCGGTCTCGTTATGGAGGCGCGCGGGGGTAAAGCGGAACCAGCCCAGCTGATCGAACTCGGGATTATGCGGCGCGGTCCAGACCAGCTTGCGAAGGACATCGCGGCTGTTCGGCCCCTGAACGGCGACGTTCTGCAACTGGTCGGTGGAAGAGCGCACCAGCACCTTCAGGCCCAGCTTCTCGGCCTGCTCGCGGATCCATTCGCCGCCGTAATCCGTGCCGCCGATCCAGCGGAAATTGTCCTGCCCCAGCCGGAACACGGTGCCATCGTCGATCATCCCGCCATGCTCGTAGCACATTGCGGTATAGACCACGCCGCCCACGGCCAGCGTCTTCATGTTGCGGGTAAAGACATATTGGCAGAGGGCCTCGGCATCCGGGCCGGTGATCTCGAACTTGCGCAAGGGGCTGAGATCCATGATCGCGCAGGCCTTGCGGCAGGCCCAGTATTCCTCGATCGGGCCCGTCTCGGCATAATGTTCGGCCAGCCAATAGCCGTTGTACTCGATGAAATTGCGCGTCAGCTTGGCGAAATTGTCGTGGAATCCGGTTTCTTTGGTCATTTTCGCCTCTGAATCGGGTGTCGGACGGTAGGCTACCGACCGGCTGAATTTCTCGGTGCCGCTATAGGTGCGGATGTGAATATCGGTGGGGTTCCAGCCATTGGCGGCACTGGTGTCATCCGGGCAGGCCGAACTGACGCAGACCAGATCGGTCAGCGCGCGCAAGAGCACGTAATCACCGGGGCGCGACCACGGCTCGTCGGTATACATGACGCCGTGATCGTCGATGCTGGTGTTGAAAAAGAAGTTGATGGCCATCCAGCCGGGCCGCCCGCCGACATTGTAGCGCGCCAGCACGCGGTTGAAATTGTCCGAGCAGTTCACGTGGCCCGGATAGCCGATATCGTCGTAATACTTGGCCGAGCAGGCCAGCGCGAAGGCATCGTGCCGCCCGCAGGTATCCTGCACCACCTCGACCAGCGGCAGCATTTCCTGATCGTAATATTTCGCGTGCAGCCCCGGCATCGGGTAGGCATGGCTCATCAAGGTGCGCGTGGTAGTCACGTCCAGCGCGTGCTCGATCCCCTTGTCCAGCTTCGAGGCCGAGAAACACTCGAAATCCGTGCATTGGCGCCCGTCGACATCCTGGATCTGGATGTAGTCACCCGCCTTGACGAAATAGGCCTCGGCGGTGGCGCTGTGCACCCGGATGCTTTGCAGCGGCTCGGCCAGCGGGTCCGGCAACTCGAATTTGGCGTGGCGCTTGATCACGGCGCGGTGGACCATCACGGTCAGCGGCGTCACCGTATCCTGCGCTTCAAGGTCCATGGCATCGCCCGGCGCCGCGATGATCAGCACGCCGTCCCGCTCTACCGCGAAGTCCTGAGTGGCCTTGGCCGGAGTCCCTGCATCCCAGAACCGATGCGCGCGCGCCTTGGACAGATCCAGCCCGCGCGCCTCCAGCCCCATGCGCAGCCCCCGCAGCGATCGGTCGCTGACGCTCAGCAATGCCTTCAGCCCCGCCGCATCGCTATTGGGCGCGCCGCCGATGATGCCGGGGTCGATCACCCCGTTCTCATCCGCCGCGACGACCTCGCAAGGCTGGCCGCCCTCGTCATTGGTGATCGTGAACCGGTCGCCCGCCTCGATGCGAATCAGAATGGCGCCGCTGCCCTCGACGACATAGCGTTCGGTGCCCGGCGGCATCGAGAATACGCGCGGTTCAATTATTTTACTGGGGCGCGGCGGACCGGGCTGGACCCTGGCATAGATATCGTCGAGCATCGTCGCACCTCCCCAGAAGATGCAATGATTGCATCTGTGGAATATTTATTTACCTTCCAGAATATCGCGGAAGAGAGTTCCAAGCAACAAGAGCCTTTACCAATATGACCGATCATCAAATCAATTTCCTGGGATGGATCCTGTTCCTGATCTCCGCGGTGGGCTTCTGCATCGCCAGTATCGGCCATTTCTGGGCCATGTTCGGCTCAGTGTTCTTCCTCGTCGCGTGCATCGTGTTCATGATCCCCTTCTTTCGGCCGCCCGACTGATGGGCTCGCTGGTCTTCGGCCTCATCGCGGCGCTGTGCTGGGGCATCCACGACATTTGCGTGCGCTATGTCTCGCAGCGCGTCGGCATCCTGCCCGCACTCACGACGGTGCTGATCATCGGCACGCTGGTGATGGCACCCGCCGCATTTCTGGTCGGAGACTGGGGCGCGATGGGCTGGACGGCAAGCGCCCTTGCCATGGCCAGCGGCATTGCCTTCACGCTGGCCTATCTTGGGCTCTACAAGGCGTTCGAGATTGGCCCCGTGCGCCTTGTCGCGCCCATCATCGGCGCCTACCCGGTGCTCTCGGTCGGCTGGGCTGCCGCCGCGGGACAGACCGTCAGCGCGGATCAATGGCTGGCGGTGGGCGCGGTCATTGCGGGCGTTGCCATCGTGGGGCTGCTGACGGACGAGGCGGCCAGTAGCGGGAACAAGCGCGCAGCGATCATCTGGGCGATCCTCGGCGGCGCGGCCTTCGCCGCCACCTTCGCCCTCGGCCAAGCGGCGGCGCATGCGGGTAGCGAAGTGCCCGCGATCCTGATCACGCGCATCATCGCCGTGGGTATGGCGCTGATCCTCCTCGCTGCGTCAGGCGGCATCCGCTGGCCTGCACGCGGCGCATTGCCGCTTCTGGGCCTCATGGGCGTGCTCGACTGCATCGCGCTTGGCATCGTGATCGCGGCGGCGGGCATGGCGCGGCCGGAATTCGCATCCGTCGCCGCCTCGACCTTCGGCATGATCACCGTGATCCTTGCGTGGGCCATCCTGCGCGAGCGCATGACGCCAGGCCAATGGGGCGGCGTCTTGCTGACCTTCTCGGCCATCGGCTATCTCGCACTCTAGCGCTTTCACTGTTCCGGAAATGCTCCCGCCGCAGGCAGGCCGATCTGAGGCCCCCCCTTGCATCACCGCGCCATCCTGTCTATCTAGCGAACTGAGAGGTTGGCGCGGGCAGGCGCCTCGCCAACCCGGTCAGATCCGGAAGGAAGCAGCCGTAACGAGCCCCGCTTGGGTCGTTGTCCAGCCTCTCACCTTACCCTCCCCCTTTGAAATGAAACAATTGCCTTGCGAACAAGGCGCGTAGTCCTTTCTGAGGTTACGAAATTGGTTACAAACGGGCCGCCTGCGCGCGGGGATTGCCGGCAGCGCGTCGAACTTGTCGGTGCGCAAATCGACGTTTTTCGCAACCCCGGCAATCTCCTTACGCAGAGCTAGAAACGCTGGCTCGTGTCGCGGAGCGCGATGAAGGTGACTTTAGCGACAAACCGACAGCTCTACCAATCATCAACGCACAGCCGCCAGAGAATGCCCCTCCCCTCCGCATGTCTCGAAAGCATCCTCAGAACGAAACGTGTTTGCAAAATAGTAGGCGCGTAGAACTCGATGAATGCCATGCCATCGTGCCTCCAGCACGTATATGGGCGGTTTGTCCCTTTTCCAGCACATGCTGCTCGCCGCCCTCGCCCGAAAGTGTGAGACAGCCCGAGAGCACATGCACCAGCTGGTTGCAGAGGGATGGCATTGAAGGAATCCGCGTTTCTGACCAGTTGCTGATACCGACCTTCAGCGTCCCGGCGGCATTGAGGAAATGCACTTGTTCCGACACAAGCACCCCTTCAGAGAGCGCCTCGCCGTGCTCTAGTTCCGGCACGGTAATGCGCTTGAGCGACCTGTTTTGGGCCTCCTCAGGCACCGGGCCATCAAGGATCACGAAGAACTTGCGCAGGTAGCCCGGCTGTTTCCATTGACATTCGAACCCCTTGGGAATGACAAATGCGTCGCCCGGCGCGATGGTGACCTCGGTGCCGTCCGGCATGGCCATGACCAACGTGCCTTCGAGGATCAGCATGAACTCGTCGACCCCGTAAGGGCCCATCTTTTCGGTCTGGGCCGTGCAATCCCAGACGCCGGAGAGGTATCCGCTATCCTCCTCCTCGTAATAGACATGCCCGTGCTGGACCGGTTCGCCCGAGACGAGGGACGCGGGATCGATCGGATCCCACTCGGTCATGCCGGTCCCCTCGGGCCCGTGCTCGTTGAACCGGGTGATGATAGCGCTCTGCGTCATTGTCTGGCTCCTGATGTTGTGGTCGTCGTCGCTGCGGGTTGGTGGCGCCGCAGCATTACCTTGTGTCGCGCGTCGCAACTGGCGCAGGACGCTTGCGGTGCGGCCTGCTGTGATGTGGTCGGCCACGCGCCAAGCGCGGCCACCGCCCCGGCGGCAATCGCCGCGCCGGTCAGCGCGGCGGCCAGCCGCCGCGGTCTCATGGCGATCCGGTTTCGAGATAGCGCTGCATCGGTGCCGCGCTTTGCGGATCGCCGGCGGCCTCACGCTCGAGAAAGTCGATGGCCGCGGTTTCATGGGCCGTCAGCACCTTAAGGGCAGGCAGATCCTCGGCCGGGGCCATCGCCTCAAGCCGCGCGAAATCGTCCATATAGGCCGGAAAGCTCTTGCGCATCTCGGCGATCAGGCTGTCCCAGTCCGCGCTCGCGCTCTCGGCCTGCGCACGTCCCGTGCGGTGCAGCCCTTCGGCATCGCGCGGCACAAGCCCGTGTTTCAGCAAGAGCGGGTGCACCGCCGCCGCCGCGTAAGTTTCGACATCGGCCATGAGGCGCATCTTGTCGCGATGCTCGGGGGCGTCCAGCCGCTCGGCGATAGCCGCGAAATAGGCCTCGCCCTCGATTTCCTCCTCGTAATAGAGCTGCAAGGTCTCCAGGTATTCGCGGCTGGCCGCGCCTTGCCCGCCTGCCAGATGCCGGCCCTCGGGTGTGGCACCCACGTCGACGCGGTCATGCTTCAGCGGCATGTCGACATCCTGCGGCGCATCGAGATTCCGCGCATAGCGGTGCCCGGCATAGACGGCGGCGGCGACGATCGCGGGTGCCTCGCAATCGCCGATCCGCGTCAGGGTGAAAGGCAGCTTGGCCGCGTCGCCCTCCGCGGTTTCCAGAAGCTCGTGGTAGAGCGCATCATTTGGCGCGCGCTGGGTGACCATCACCACGCTCGCGACGGGCAGCAGCTTTTCGGCGCCGGTATATTGGCAGGTCAGCGCCGCCTCGGTGCCGTCGAAGCGGGTCAAAGCGTGCGAGACCTCGATCCCAACGCCCATTGCCGCCAGATGGCTGCGCACGCGCCAACGCTCGGTCGTGTTGGACGCCCAGGGCGAGATGACGTCCGAAGGCGTGCAGATCGTGACCTCGGCACCGTCGCTGCGCAATTTCTCGGCGATGACGCCGCCGAGGTAGTAGCCATCCTCGTCATAGACCAGCACCGGGCCAGAGGGCCGGACACCGTCCATGATGTCGTCGGCGGTCAGGATCTCGGGCGAGGTGCCGGCCGCGGCGACGGACACGTAGGTCCGGCCGTCGAACCGCTCCTTGCGCCAATGCGCGCCGGTGGCGATGGCAACGTGATCGGCGCCCACGTCCATCACGTCCTGCGCGCCCAGACGGCTTTCGCGAAAGATATCGACATTGGGCAGATCCAGAAGCTGCTGCGCGCGGTAATCACGCACGCGGGCATATTCGCTGAGCCCCGGCAGGGCCGACTCGCGCGTGACGCGCCCGCCGATCTCGCTGCGCGCCTCGGCCAGCGTCACCTTGTAGCCGCGCTTGCCCAGCGCATGCGCTGCCTCCAGGCCCGCCGGGCCCGAGCCGACCACCAGAACAGATGCGTCCGAGCCCTTTTCGGCAATCTTCTCGGGGTGCCAATCCTTGCGCCACTCCTCGCCCATGGTGGGGTTTTGTGTGCAGCGGATGGAGACGCCCAGGCTGTCGCCCGAGTAACAGATGTTGCAGCCGATGCACTCGCGGATGTCCTCGATACGGCCCTCCTCGATCTTCTTCGGCAGGAACGGATCGGCGATGGAGGGGCGTGCGGCGCCGATGAAATCGGTGATCCCGCGCTTCAGCTGGCCGACCATCGTATCGGGCGAGGTAAAGCGGCCCACGGTCACGACAGGCTTTGTCGTCATGGATTTGATGAAGCTCATATAGGGCTCAAGCGCGGTGTCGGCGGTAAAGCGCGACACGCCCATCTCGACGCCGTAGTCGGCGATGTTGATGTCCCAGAGGTCCGGCAACTCGGCCAGAAGCGAGAACATCTCGCGGCGCTCGCCCTCGATGGGGATGCCGTCCTCGCCGATCCGCTCATCGGCGGCAAAACGCACGGCCACGCCGCAGCGATCGCCGACGGCGTCCTTGGTCTCCTCGATCAGCTCGCGCACGAGGCGCACGCGGTTTTCCAGGCTGCCGCCGTATTCGTCGCTGCGTGTGTTGATGCGCGGATCGAGGAAATTGGAAAGAAGATAGGTATGCGTCGCATAGACATATACGATGTCGAAGCCCGCATCGCGCGCCCGCAGCGCCGCCTTGCGGTGCCAGCGGCGCAGGTTGCGGATATCGGTCTTGTCCATGGCGCGGGTCTGGAACGGGTGCCCAGGCCCGTTGGGCAGGGAGGCCACATCCATCGCAACCTCGCGCGTCAGCAGGTTGCTGGTGCGGGCACCGCCATACCACAACTCGGCCCCCGCCAGCGCGCCATGCGCGTGCACCTTTTCAGTCATCAGCGCATGGGCGCGAATGTCGCTGTCATCCCAGAGCGAAGCCGACAGGTGGGGTGTGTCGTCCGACGACGGATGGATCGAATTGTATTCGGTGCAGACCACGCCCCAGCCGCCCTCGGCCTTGACCTCGCGCATGGCCGCCAGGGTGCGGGGCCGCGTATAGCCCATGCCGGTGCAATGCGGCACCTGATAAAAGCGGTTCTTGGCCGTGACGGGGCCGATCTGCATCGGCTCGAACAGTGCATCATATCGTGGATCGCGGGCCATGTCGTGTCTCCTGTCAGGGCTGCGCCGGATCGCCGGGCGCAAGGAATTGTCGGCGGAAGGGAACGCCGTCATCCGGCGCAGCGCCGGCCTGCCGTGCATAGCGGTGTCCGCTATGCACCGCTGCGGCAATGGTGGCGGGGGCAAGGCAATCGCCGATCCGGGTCAGGGATTTCAGGCCCTTTTTCTCCAGCGCGGCATAAAGGTCATCGACCGGGACGCGCATCGTCACCAAGACGCTCGCTGCACAGTCCAGCGTCTCGGCCGCGCCGGAATAGATGCATTCCAGATCGGCCGCACCCTTGCGAAGCGCGGTCAGGTTCCGCGCGGTGACAATGCGCACGCCAAGCTCGATCAGGCGGGCCTGAATGACGTGCTGCTCCAGAGTGTTATGCGTCCAAGACGCGACCTCGGCGGCGGGGGTGACATAGATCACCTCGGCTCCGGTGCCGCGCAGCTTTTCGGCCATGACCGAGCCCATGTAGTAATGGTCGTCATCAAAAACGAGCACCGGCCCCTCGGGCGCGGCACCGTCCATGACATCATCGGGGGTCAGGACCACCGCGCCTTCTTCGATGTCGATGACGGACGGATTGGCCCGGCCGACGCCATCGGCGGTCCATTTCGCGCCGGTGGCCAGAACGACGTGATCGGCGCCGAATTCCATGACCTCCTGCGCGCTCAGCGCGCTTTCGAGATAGCAATTCACGTTGGCAAGCTGACTGATCTGATAGCTGCGGTAGTCCGCGACGCGGCCCCATTCGGCAAGGCCCGGCAATTCGCGCTCGCGCGCCACGCGCCCACCCAGCGAACTGCCCGCCTCGGCTAGCGTCACGTCATAACCGCGCCGTCCCAGCGACAGCGCCGCCTCAAGCCCGGCAGGACCGGCGCCGACGATCAGGTAGCGCGCGTCCTCGGTCTTCTCGGCGATACGCTCGGGGTGCCAGCCGCTGCGCCATTCCTCGCCCATGGTGGGATTCTGGGTGCAACGGATGGGCACGCTGTGATGGTCGCCCGAGACGCAGATGTTGCAGCCGATGCATTCGCGGATATCCTCGATCCGGCCCTCCTCGATCTTCTTGGGCAGAAACGGATCGGCAATCGAGGGCCGCGCCGCCCCGATGAAGTCCAGCACGCCGTTCTTGATGAGCGAGACCATCGCATCGGGGCTTGTATAGCGCCCGACGCCGACGACGGGCTTGCTGGTGACCTGCTTGACGAACGAGACGTAATCATCCTGGTAACCCTGCGCCTTGAACCGCGAGGTGGCGCTGTCGTTCTCCCAAGCGCTGAGGTTCACATCCCAAAGATCGGGCAACTCGGCCAGCATTTCGACCAGATCGCGCCCCTCTCCGTCGCTGGTAAAACCGGCGTCTCCCATCAGCTCTTCGACGGCAAAGCGCAGCGCCACGCCGCAGCGGTCGCCGACCGCCTCCTTGGTATCCTCCAGCACCTCGCGCAGCAGGCGCGCGCGGTTTTCCAGGCTGCCGCCATATTCATCGCTGCGGTGATTGCGCTGGCGCGACAGAAAATGCGAAATCGTGGACAGCTGATGGCCCGCATAGACATAGACGATGTCAAAACCCGCATCCCGCGCGCGCAGGGCCGCCGTGCGGTGCCATTTGCGCAGGGCGCGGATGTCGCTCTTGTCCATGGCGCGGGCTTGTAGTGGATCAGGCAGCGCGATGGGCGCATGCGACGGCGCCATCGGCGGCAAGCGGCTGTAGCGGTTGGCGGCCATCAGTCCGGCATGGTTCAGCTCGGCGCCCGCTAGGCTGCCGAATTCGTGAATGCCCTCGCACATGCGCGCCAGCACCGGCATGTCGCGATCATCCCAGAGCCGCCCGCCCGACCAAGGCGCATGTTCAGCGGTCGGGTGGATCTCGATCTCTTCGGTGCAGATCACCGCCCAGCCGCCCTCGGCCTTGGTGCGGCGCATCTCGGCCATGCTCTCGGGATAGACGCGGCCCATGCCGTTGCAATGGGGCACCTGGTAAAAGCGGTTGCGCGCCGTCACCGGGCCGATCTTGACCGGCTCGAACAGGCAATCGTATCGCGGATCGCGTGTCATGCGGCCTCCTTCATGCCAGCGCGGGCAATTCGCGGCGGAAGGGCGTGCCCTCTGCCGCAGGCTCGCCCAGCTCGCGCGCGTATCGGTGCCCGGCATAGATCGAGGCCGCGATGGTGCCCGGCGCCAGGCAATCCCCGATCCGCATCAGCGTCTTCGGCATGGCCGCCCCCTCCTCGCCCAGCGCGGCAACCTCGTGATAAAGCGCATCCTCAGCCTCGCGCATCGTCACCAGAACGGCGGTGCCGCAGGCAATCTCATGGGTCTTGTCGGTATAGACGCATTCCAGCCGCGCGTGATCCGCGCCCAGCGCCGCGAGGTTGTGCAACGCCTTGATCGTCACGCCCATTTCCATCAGACGGATCTGGATGCGCTCCTGCTCCATCGTGTTGTGGGTCCAGTGCGAGACGTCCGCGAGCGGCGTCACATAGGTCACGTCATGCCCCTCGCCGCGCAGCTTTTCGGCCAGGATGCCGGCCATGAAGTAGTAATCATCGTCGAATATCACCACCGGCCCCTCAGGCGTCTTACCGGCCATGATATCGTCGGGCGTCATGATCCGCGCGCCATCCTCGGCCGGAATTCCCTGCCGGTTGGTGCGCCCGATCCCGTGCGCCGCCCAGTGCGATCCGGTGGCGATAGCCACATGATCGGCCTCGAATTCCAGCACCTGCGCTGCGGTCAGTCGGCTTTCCAGATAGAGCGAGACATTGGGCATCTGGCTGATTTGGTAGTCGCGGTAATCCACCGCGCGCTTCCACTGGGCAAGGCCCGGCAGGCGGCTGACACGGGTGGCGTGGCCGCCCACCTCGCTGCCCGCCTCGGCCAGCGTCACGTTATAGCCGCGCTTGCCCAATGCATGTGCTGCCTCAATCCCGGCAGGGCCGGACCCGACGACCAGCACGGCTTCTTCAGCCGATTTCCGAGCGATCTTCTCGGGATGCCAGCCGCGGCGCCATTCCTCGCCCATGGTGGGGTTTTGCGTGCAGCGCAGCGGAACGCAGAGAAAATCGGCGGTCACGCAGATGTTGCAGCCGATGCATTCGCGGATGTCCTCGATGCGGCCCTCCTCGATCTTCTTGGGCAGGAACGGGTCGGCGATGGAGGGGCGCGCGGCACCGATGAAATCCAGCACGCCTTTCCTGACCAGCGAGACCATCGTGTCGGGCGATGTAAACCTGCCCACGCCGACCACCGGCTTGGAGGTGACGCCCTTCACGAAAGAGATGTATTCGTTCTGAAACCCTTCCTCCGAGAACCGCGAGGTGGCGCTGTCATTCTCCCAGCCGCTGACGTTGACGTCCCAAAGGTCCGGCATTTCGGCCAGCATCTCGACGATCTCGCGGCCCTCGGCATCTGCCGTGAGGCCGCCCGCGCCCTTCATCTCGTCCACCGCCAAACGGATGGCCACGGCGCAGGTGTCGCCGACGGCCTCTTTCGTGTCCTCCAGAACCTCGCGCATCAGGCGCACACGGTTTTCCAGGCTGCCGCCGTATTCGTCCATCCGGTCGTTGCGGTCGCGTGTGAGGAAATGCATCAGCGTGGTCATGTCGTGGCCCGCATAGACATAGACGATGTCGAACCCCGCCTTCTTGGAGCGCAGAGCCGCGTCGACATGCATCTTGCGAAACGCCTTGATATCGGCCTTGTCCATGGCGCGCGATTGAACAGGTTCCAGCAGGTCGATGGGACGGGCCGAGGGGCCGAGGGGCACCTCGCGGCTGTAATTGTTCGCCGCCCCCATGCCCAGATGCGCCAGCTCGATCCCCGCAAGCGCACCGTGCACGTGCACACGCTCGCACATGCGGGCGAGGGCCGGAATATCGCTGTCGTCCCAAAGCCGCGCCTCGATCACGCCGCTCAGCTCGGAGCTGTGATGAATCTCCGCCTCTTCGGTGTTGACCACGCCCCAGCCACCCTCGGCCTTGATGCCGCGCATCTCGGCGATGCTGGAGGGATACTGGTGACCCATGCCGTTGCAATGGGGCACCTGGTAGAACCGGTTGGGCGCGGTGACGGGGCCGATGCGCACCGGCTCGAAAAGGATGTCGTAACGGGGATCGCGTGTCATGGGTCAGTCTTCCAGAAGTTGGGGGTCGAAGGTGGCGGCATGCTGCGGGAACGTGGCAGCGAGATAGGCGCGCACGCGGCGCATGGCGTCCTGACGGGTGAAAACCTTGGGATAGATCAGAATGTTCAGGCAGAACCCGTCATAGAGCGCCTCGAGCGTGGCCGAGATCTCTTCGGGGGCGATGCGCTCATAGCCGCCCTCCTCAATGATCCGGCGGCAGAGCCCGATCGAAATCTCGATTCGCTGCCCGTCCATCTCGGACATGATCGCCCGGTAGGCCTCGCGGTTCGCCGCCTCGCCGTAGAAGGCGAACCAGACGGTCAACTTCTTGCGGTTGCAGATGCTGGGATGGAAATGCGCATCGACGATGGCCAGCAGCTTGGCAGCGGGATCCAGTTCGGCATTGTTCACGCTTTTCTGCCACTGGGCGTGATGCTCCTGCCCCAGATAGCGCAGCGTCTCCTCCAGCAGCGTCTGCTTGGTCTGGAAATGGAAATTGACCGTGCCGGTCGACAGGCCAGCAAGACTTGTTACCGTGGGCGTCGTGGTGCCGGTGATGCCGTATTTCGAAATCGAGGTGATCGTCGCGTCGATCAGTTGCTGGCGACGGACCTCCTTGCGGGCGGTCCGGCCGACTTCGCTGTTGAGTTTTGCCGCCGCGGCGGTTGGCTTGATCATCGCCCTGTCCGTATGTTGCCCGCGCCCGGATGAGAACGGGGATAGGTGTTTTCAGCCTCCGACATGGGACTCAATCGTCTCGCAGCAGCACGACCGATGCCCGGCTCCAGGTCAGCCAGACCTTACCTTTCTCGGGGCTGGGCAACGACGCATGTTCGCGGTTCTGCGCCGAGACGGCGACTGGCTGCTCGCGCCCGTCCAGCGAGACGAAGAAGTGACTGCGCTCGCCCAGATAGGCGGTGTTGACCAACTGCCCCTCGACGGCGCCGTCCTCCCCGGCAGGCCGCTCGGGGCTGATTTCCAGCTTTTCGGGGCGGATCGCCGCCTGCACACGCTCGCCCTCGGTGAAGTGGCGCGTGCCCTGATCGCCCGCGTCGATGCGCCCCAATCCTTCGGCCTCGACAATGACGGATCCGCCCGAAACCTCACTGACGCGGGCGTCAAAGAAATTCATCGTGCCGATGAAGGACGCCACCTGCCGGCTTTGCGGACGCTCGTAAAGGCCGGTGGGCGTGTCGAGTTGCAGCACCCTGCCCTGCGACATCACCGCGATGCGGTCCGACAGGGTCAGCGCCTCTTCCTGGTCATGGGTGACAAAGACAAACGTGATGCCGACGGTGCGTTGAAGATCGCGCAGCTCCAGCTGCATCTGCTCGCGCAGCTGCTTGTCCAGCGCGCCCAGAGGCTCGTCCAGCAGCAGCACCTTGGGCCGCAGGATCAGCGCGCGGGCAAGCGCGATGCGCTGGCGCTGGCCGCCCGACAGCTCATTCGCCTTGCGATCACCGTAGTCGGGCAGCTTGATCAGATCCAGCATCTCATCGACCATCTCGGCTCGGCGGGCCTTGCTCAGCCGCTGCTTGCGCAGACCATAGGCGATGTTGTCGCGCACGTTGAGATGCGGGAAAATCGCGTAGTTCTGGAACACCATGTTCACCGGGCGCATGTGCGGCGGCACGTCCGACATCTCGTTCCCGTCGATCTTCAGCTCGCCCGAGCTGGTATTCTCGAACCCGGCGAGGATCCGCAGCAAAGTCGTCTTGCCACAGCCCGACGAGCCCAGAAGCGAGAAGAATTCGCCATGTCCGATATCCATCGAGATATCGTCGAGGGCCTGGAACTTTCCGAAATACTTGTCGACGTTCCGGATCGAGATGAAGGCTTGGTCGCTCACGTTTCGCCCCTTTTCAATGCTTTGATCTGAACATCCCGGTTGACCCACTGGCTGATGAAGACAATGACGAACGACGCCGCGATGATGATCGACGACAGGGCCAGGATGGACGGGAATTCCTGCGGAAAGCGAAGCTGACCCCAGATATACATCGGCAGCGTCGGCTCGGTCCCGCTGAGGAAGAACGCCATGATGAACTCGTCGAATGAGACGGTGAAAGTCAGCATCAGACTGGCCACCACGCCCGGAAAGACCATCGGCAGCGTCACGCGCCAGAACGTCCAGAGCGCGTTCTCGCCCAGATCCGCCGACGCCTCTTCGATCGAGCGATCGAAGCCCTCAAAGCGCGGGATGAGCGTGGCGATCGAAAACGGCAGACAGATGATCAGATGCCCCATACCGACAGTATAGAGAGACAGCGGCACACCCAGCCGGCTGAACAGCACCAGGAGCGCCACGCCAAAGATGATCAGCGGCACGACGAGCGGCAGCATGATGAAACCCACGATAGGCCCCCGCCCCGGCAGCCGGTAGCGTGTGATCGCCTTGGCGGCGAAGACGCCCAACAGCGTCGACAGGATCGACACGCTGACCCCGATCTTGACGCTGTTCATCAGCGCGTTCCAGACCGGCTCGCGCTGGAAAAGGTCGCCATACCATTCCAGGGTGAATCCCGTCAGCGGAAACTTGACGTAGATCGAGTCGTTGAAGCTGAACAGCGGCAGGAAGAGCACCGGCACGTAAAGGACGATCAGAAAGACCGCCGCGTAGAGCTGAAGGGGCCTGTTCGGCCGCCTGATATATGATCCTGAGCTCATAAAATTCGCTTTCTGACAAAGAGGGTCAGCACGATGAAGGCCGCGCAGATCGCCGCGATGCACAGCATCAAGGAGATCGACAGCGCCGCCCCCATCGGCCAATTGTTGATCGCGCCGAACTGCTTCTGGATCAGGTTGCCGATCATGGTGCCGTCAGGCCCGCCCAAAAGCGCGGGGGTGATGTAATCGCCGGTCGTCGGAATGAAGATGAGCAGGCTGGCCGAGATCACGCCGGGCAGCGACAGCGGCAGTGTCACGCGCAGGAACCGCATCACCGGCCCGTCGCCGAGGTCTGTCGCCGCCTCCAGCAGCGAGCGGTCGATCTTCTCCAGCGAGACGTAGAGCGGCAAGATCGCAAAGGCGGCCCAGGCGTGGGCCAGCGTGATCACGACCGCGGACTGGCTGTAGAGCAGGAATTCCAGCGGGGCATCGATCAGTCCGACCGACATCAGCGCCGAATTGATCACCCCCTCGTATCCCAGCACCACTTTCCAAGCGAACACGCGCAAAAGGTAGCTGGTCCAGAACGGGAGCGTCATCAGCACAATCCACATCATCTTGTTTCGGTGGACGTGGAAGGCGACATAATACGCCATCGGATAGCACAGGATGACCGTCGCGACGGTCGCCAGCCCCGAGATGTAGAGCGAGCGTTCGAGCAGGGCCCGATAGATCGGCCGGTCCAACATGTCGCGGTAGTTCGCCAGCGTCCAAGTCGTGTCGAAATCGAAGCCGGACTGGGTCCAAAAGCTCATCACCACCAAGATACCGAAGGGGATGAGGATGATGACGCCCATGAAGATCAGCGTCGGCGACAGCAGAGCGTAGCCGCGGAGCGCTTCCGATCGGTGCATCATCCTGGTGATGATGCCGGGGCGCTTTTGCGACGCGGAGCTGGACGTGTCGAAATCCTGGAGGATCTGCTCACTCATGAGGGTATGCGCCTCGTCTGGGATGCGGGGAGGACGTGTCCGCTCCGGCGCAAGGCCGGAGCGGTGGTTTTGCAATTGAAGCGGTAATGAACGGCAAGGCTTTAGAAGCCTGCCTTGATCTCTTCAAAGAGGCCGTTCATCTTGGTTTCCCATTCTTGGGACTGCGGGACCTGGAAATGGCCGGCTTCCAGTACTTCCTGCGGATTCTTGCTCAATCCCAGACCGGCCAGCATCTCCTCATCGAAGGAATCGAACGCCTTGGCGTTGGCATGGCCATAGCCGTAATCGTTGATCATGAACTTGCCCGCCTCGACACTGAGGAGCGAGTCGATCACCTCATACGCCTTTTCCAGATGGGGCGCGTCCTTGTGGATCATCAATCCGCACACCCAGGTCAGCGCGCCTTCCTTGGGATCGGCAAATGCAACCGGCACGCCCTCGGCCTTGAGCAGAGCCGCCGACG
The DNA here is from genome assembly GCF_043355935.2 of Roseovarius roseus. Lineage (NCBI taxonomy): Bacteria > Pseudomonadati > Pseudomonadota > Alphaproteobacteria > Rhodobacterales > Roseobacteraceae > Roseovarius > Roseovarius roseus. The sequence continues at coordinate 40,172 of NZ_JBHFPE020000008.1, forward strand.
AGGCCCACGTCATCGCCGCGACCATCTCGCCCGATGACAGCGCCTGTTCAAGCGTGGTGGTGTCGTCGGTGTAGGTGCGGATCAGCGGGCGCTGCTCGCGCATGACGGCGGCGATCTTTTCGAAGGCTTCGGGCGTGTCGATATTCTCGAAATCGACGCCGGCCTTGATCGCGCCGCACCACCAGGCATCCCCGCCCGAGGCCAGACTGCCCAGACGGTTCTTGTAGCGCTCGTCCCAGAGCATGTCCCAGCTTTCCTCGCCTTCCAGCTCGAAAAGGTCGGTGCGATAGGTGATCGAGGTCTGCCCCCAATCAAACGGCGCCAGCCAGATATTCCCGTTCTCGGCCTCGTTGCCGGTCAGATCCACGAGACCCGGCAGCACGTCGGGCCAATTGCTGAGGCGCGAGGGGTCGATCGGCTGGAAAAGGCCACTTTGCACCCAGCGCGGCAGGCCCGAATTGCAGGGGTGCGACACATCCACGACAAAGCCGCCGCGCATCTTGGTCAGCGCCTCTTCGGAGCCGCCGAAGGTGGCGAAATCGGGCAGCGCGCCGTTCTTTTCCTTGTACTCGCCAAAGAGCTCGGGGATGTCATAGCCGCCCCACGTGAAAAACGTCGCCTGCGCATCCTGCGCACCGGCCATCCGCGCGCCCATCGGCACCGCAGTCACGCCAATACCCGCCGCCAGCAGCGAGCGTGTAAAAGCGCGGCGGCTCAGCTTGCCTTCCTTCATTGATCCCAGTTGGTCGAGAACGTCCATTTCCATCTCCCTGATGTGACTGGCCAGGCTCTTTGCCGGTACCTTCGATCCTTCCCGATCGGCCTCCGCCATGATTGGCGCACGAATACCCGCTACGCCGAAGCAATGATCATGCGCAGCAATACGCTTAAGAAAAAGAGGTTATTGAAACCTGCACTAAATGATCATTCATTCAACAATGGAATCAGATGCGGCATTCTGTCAAGGTTTAGATAAGCACGGCCAAAAGGGGGCACCCGCTCGGCCTAGCAAGTGGCAGGCGGCGCTGCGACGGGATATGAACGGTTACGATCCCATCCGGCTGAGGTAATGCGAGTGATCAAGATCGGCGAAGACGAACGACAGCATGTAGCGGTCGCCCAACCAAATTGACGAAACGTAAATTGATCCAATTCCAAGATCGGTCACATGGTTACAAAACAACTCGCAAGATATTGCTTTATATAACCTAATGCTGCGTTCCGGCCTCTCACCTCATCCCTTCTCTCCCGTCCCGGCGCCCGGTCCGGCGCCTTGCAGGGCCCAGCGCATCTGGGCCTTCGTCTCGACGGCGCAGGGACGCACGGTGCGCAACCGCGCCAGAGCGGCACCGCTCGGCTCGCCCGCCTCGGTCATCAGACGCAGCGCCGCCATCCCCGAACGTCCGCAGCCACCCCGGCAATGGATGAGAACACGTCCGCCACCGCGCAGGGCGGAGAGGGCCGTCGGCGCCGCCTTGCGCCATATCACCATCCCGGGGGCATCCGGCACACCGTAATCCGGCACCGGCACATGCACCCAGCGCGCGCCCAGCCCGACAACGGTGCGGCCCAGATCGCCCGCGCCCACGGCGACCATCTCGGGCAGCTCAGTCAGGGTGATCACCATCGAGGGCCGCCAATCGTCCAGATGAGTCATGTCGGCCTCGTATTCACCGCCCGCACCCGGCAGGGGTGCGATGGCAAGGATACCGCGCAGCACCGGCAGGGCGTGAAGGACAAAGCCCGTCATCCGCCCCGCCCCTTAAAGCTGCTCGGCGCCGAACGTGTCGCAGGCAGCCATCTGCCCGCGCTCGTATCCGCGGGCAAACCAGCGCGAGCGTTGCTCGGAGGTGCCATGGGTAAAGGTGTGGGGCTGCGGCACGCGGCCCGCCTGACGTTGCAGGTGGTCGTCCCCGATCCGGCGCGCGGCATTCAGCGCCTCGTCCAGATCGCCCGGCTCCAGCAGATCGCCCACCGCCTGCGCCCAGACGCCGCTGAGACAATCTGCCTGAAGCTCCAGCCGGACGGTCAGCGCATTGGCGCGCGCCTCGCCGCTGGCTTGCCGGGCCTCATTGACCTGGCCCAAGATCCCCAGCTCGTTCTGAACATGATGGGCGACCTCATGCGCGATGACATATGCGGCGGCGAAATCGCCGCGCGCGCCCAACCGCTCGGCCAGCGTGGCAAAGAATTCGGTATCAAGATACGCCTTGCGATCCGCGGGGCAGTAAAACGGCCCCGTCGCACCCGATGCGCCGCCACAAGGGCTTTGCGTAATGCCGGAATAGAGCACCATGACCGGCGGGCGATACTCCTGCCCCGCCTGCCGCGGCATCAGATCGCTCCAGACACCTTCCGTGGTGGCCAGCACGCGAGCGCTGAACTCGGCCGCGCGCTCTTCCTCGGCGCTGAGCTGGCGCGGCTGCGAGGACTGCACCGCACCACCCTGCATGCCCTGCAAGAGGGGCGTCACGTCAATTCCGGCGAAATAGCCGATGGCCAGCACGACGATCAGGCCGACACCGCCGATGCCAGCGCCGCGCCCGCCCCCGCCCGAACGGCGGCGATCCTCGATATTGCGGCTGCGGCGCAATCCTCTCAGCTTCATGGCACGGTCTCCGATCCTCTTGCGGCCCGCACCCAAGCTACACCGCCCCGCGCACCATGCGCCAGAAAAACCCGTCTCGCCAAAAGGCCGCGCTTGGCTTAGCGTCCTTGCATGAGCGACAAGACCGAAAAAGCCGAACAGCGCACCGATTGGGCCGAGGACCGGACAATCATGGCCAATGAGCGCACGTTCAATTCCTGGATGGGTCTCGGCCTTGGCGCGGTCGGCGTTGCCATCGCGCTCAAGGCCGTCTTTGGCGATTTCGAGCCGACATGGGCGGCCAAAGGTGTCGCCAGCCTTTTTCTGCTCACCGCGATCGTCATCTATTGGACCGCAGCCAGGCAGGCGCACAAGACGCATGAGCGGCTGACCTGCCAGGAGGTCGAAGTCACCGATACCAAGAATTTCCGCCGCCTCGCCGGACTGCTGACCCTCGCCACGGTCGGGACGGGTGCCGTGCTATGGGCACTTTGAAGCGCGCGATGCCGCCTCAGGCGGTGGACGCGGGCGCGCGCCGCGGCTACGTTGCCCGCCTGACAGCAGACGATTCCAGCAGGCGCTTCATATGACCGACACCGCCCCATCCGGCTACCGCGTTCTGGCCCGCAAATACCGGCCCGAAACCTTTGCCGATCTGGTGGGGCAGGATGCGATGGTGCGCACGCTGAAAAACGCGTTTCAGGCCGACCGCATCGCGCAGGCCTTCATCATGACGGGCATTCGCGGCACCGGCAAAACCACGACCGCGCGCATCATTGCCAAGGGCATGAACTGCATCGGTGCCGACGGAAACGGCGGGCCCACCACCGACCCCTGCGGCGTCTGCGAGCATTGTGTCGCCATCATGGAAGGCCGCCATGTCGACGTGATGGAGATGGACGCCGCCAGCCATACGGGCGTGCAAAACATCCGCGACGCCATCATCGAGACGGTCAGCTACCGCGCCGCCTCGGCCCGCTACAAGATCTTCATCATCGACGAGGTGCACATGCTCAGCACCTCGGCCTTCAACGCGCTGCTGAAAACGCTCGAAGAGCCGCCCGCGCATGTGAAATTCATCTTCGCCACGACCGAGATCCGCAAGGTGCCGGTGACGGTCCTGTCGCGCTGCCAGCGCTTTGATCTGCGCCGGATCGAGCCCGAAGTCATGTTGACGCTCATGCGCCGCATCGCGGAGAGTGAAGGCGCTCAGATCACCGACGATGCGCTCGCGCTCATCACCCGCGCCGCCGAGGGCTCGGCCCGCGATGCCACGTCGCTGCTCGACCAAGCCATCAGCCACGGCGCCGGGGAAACGGGCGCCGACCAAGTACGCGCGATGCTGGGGCTGGCTGACCGGGGCCGCGTGCTGGACCTCTTCGATCTGATATTGAAGGGCGACGCAGCGGGCGCACTGACCGAGCTGGGCGCGCAGTATTCCGACGGGGCCGATCCGCTGGCCGTGCTGCGCGATCTGGCCGAGATCACGCATTGGACCTCGGTCGTCAAGATCACGCCCGAGGCGGCGGACGATCCCACCATTGGCCCGGACGAGCGGGCGCGCGGGCTGCAGATGGCCGAGGCGCTGCCGATGCGCGTGTTGACCCGCATGTGGCAGATGCTGCTCAAAGCGCTGGAGGAGGTCGCGGGCGCGCCCAACGCCATGATGGCCGCCGAAATGGCCGTGATCCGGCTGACGCATGTCGCCGATCTGCCCAGCCCTGAAGAACTCTTGCGCAAGCTGAAGGACACGCCCGTGCCCACGGACGCGCCCGGCGGCACCGCGGCCCCCGGAGGCGGCGGTCACACTGCGCAGGCCAGCACCGGCGCCTATGGCGCACCGGCCAGCCAGCCACAGCAATCGCACCAGCCCAATCAGCCGCGCGCCTCCGCCGGCAATGGCGCGGGCGGGGCACTGGCCGTCGCCACGAACGAGGCGCTGGCACATTACCCCACCTTCCACCACGTGGTCGAGGTCATCCGCGCCAACCGCGACGTCAAGCTGCTGGTCGAGGTCGAAACCTGCGTTCAGCTGGCCGCCTATCAGCCCGGCCGGATCGAATTCGTGCCCACCGAGGGCGCGCCGCACGACCTCGCGCAGCGCCTCGGCGCCGCGCTTCAGCGCTGGACCGGCAATCGCTGGGCCGTGACGCTGGTCAATGAGGGCGGCGAGAAAACCATCGCCGCCAAGCGCGACGCCGAAGAGATGGCCCTGCGCAGCGAGGCCGAAGGTCATCCCCTTGTCCAAGCGGTCAAGGACGCGTTTCCCGGCGCCGAGATCATTGAAATCCGCACGGCCCGCCAGATCGAGAACGCGGCACTGGCCGACGCCCTGCCCGAAGTCGAGGATGAATGGGACCCGTTCGAAGAGGATTGATCACCGCCGCGCTGACGCTCGCGCCCGGCACGGCGCTGGCCGATGCCTGCGGCATCGAGCGCCCCGGATGGGACGGCGTTCCCGTTACCATGTGGGGCGAGGCGCTGACGCTCTTCTCCAGCCCCGCGGCGCTTGCCCTGCTGGCGGCATCGGCCATTGCGGTACTCATGCGCAGCGCCTGGGGCGCGCTGATCGTCTGCGTGCTCTGGTCGGTTCTGACCATGATCGTCGCCGCCGCCGACCCCACCGGCCTGCGCGCCGAGGCGATGGCGGCGGGTTGCCGCGCTTCGCCCGCGCTTTTCATCATCGCGGTGGCAGCGATCTGCGGGGCGATGATCCTGCATACCAGCCGCAAATCCAAAGCGGTAGGCTGACCCGCACCGGCCGCCCCCTTGTGCCAAGGGGATGCGCCCCGTATCTAACATCAAACATCCTCAGCAATCGGAGACCGACATGTTCAAGGGACTGGGCCAGATGGGCGACATGGCCAAGATGATGAAGGCCGCACAGGAAATGCAGACCAAGATGGCAGCGCTGCAAGAGGAAATGCACACGCTCACCGTCACCGGCGAGAGCGGCGCAGGTCTCGTCAAGGCCGTCGCCACCTGCAAGGGCGAGCTGAAGAGCCTCGATATCGACCCCAGCATCTTCTCGGGTGACGACAAGGAAGTCGTCGAGGACCTGATCCTCGCCGCGATCAAGGATGCCCAAGGCAAGGCCAGCGACCGCGCCCAGGAAGAAATGGGCAAGCTGACCGAAGGCATGGGCCTGCCCAAGGACATGAAACTGCCCTTCTGAGGCGCACCGCCCCACCTTCATCTTGGGGTAAATACTCTCGCCGAAGGCGTCCACGGAAACAGCCAGGACAAACCGTTTGAGTTCGACCCGCGATATAGACAGCCTGATCGAGATGATGGCCCGGCTGCCCGGCCTCGGGCCGCGCTCGGCCCGGCGCGCGGTGCTGCACCTCATCGCCAAGCGCGAGATGAAGCTGATGCCGCTGGCGGACATGATGCAGACCGTCGCTGCTACGGCCCGCGAATGCGCGACCTGCGGCAATATCGGCACATCCGAGATCTGCGATATCTGTATCGCGCCCAAACGCGCCAATGGCATGCTCTGCGTGGTCGAGAGCGTGTCGGACCTCTGGGCGATGGAGCGGGGCGGCAGTTATAAAGGGCGCTACCATGTGCTGGGCGGCACGCTCAGCGCACTCGATCAGGTGGGACCGGAACAGTTGCGTATCCCGCAAATGATCGGGCGGATCGAGGAGGAGGGGATCGACGAGGTCATCCTCGCCCTCGCCGCCACCATTGATGGCCAAACCACCGCGCATTACATTGCCGATCAGATCGAGGGGCGTGTGCGCCTCACGTCGCTGGCCCAAGGCGTGCCGATCGGAGGCGAGCTGGATTATCTTGATGATGGCACGATCAGCGCGGCGCTGAGCGCGCGCAAGGATATCTGAGCGCCCTGCCTGATCCGTGCGGGGTTTGAGTATTTTTCCCAAGATGAAGCAGGGGGCCGCCCTTTTATCGCAGGACCTGGTCCTCGGGCCATTGCATACCGTATTCCAGGATCAGATCACGGGTTGCGCCGGGTTCAAGATCGAACTCCCACGCCAGAACGCCGGTCTGGCCGTCCACATCCACTTCGGTCGGGCGCGGCTCGGCCTGCCAGTCGATCTGCAGATCCTCCTGCTCGGAATAGGGCACCCGGTCGAGCACGCGCAGGGGCCAGGACTCATCCGTCAGGTTCTCGACCTCGATCCGGGCCGTTTCGGTCAGATCGCTGGATTTGCGGATAAGGCCGCTGCCGCCCTCTTCGCGGTCCAGCGTAGTGCGCGTCAGCCGCAGGCCGTCAATGGGGCCGAAGGACGCCTCGCTGGTGGCGCCCGCGGCGATCATCTCGCCCCGCGTCTGGCCGACATAGGTGCTGCCCAAATAGTGATGCGTCTCACCGGGCAGGATCAACTCGCCCGTGTCATTGGTGAATTCTGCCATCAGGAACGCGCTGCTGTCATGGAGCGGCACGGCCCGCGCCTCAATGGTCGCCTCGGCTTCGAGGGTGCCGAGCGCGATGCGCAACGCGTCGGCCCCAGATGCGACCGAGACGGGCGGCGCGTAATCATAGGTCACCGAGAGGCCATCGAACTCGGCGGAGGCCGTGACGATGGACGGGGCTTCGGCGGGCATGGGAGCCGACTCGGCCATCGCCATGCTGTCCATCTCGGCGCCCAGCGCCTCCTTGCGAAGGGCCGGCTGGGGCGGGCCGATGCGGCGGAGGAGCGGGCCGATCTCGCTGGGCCGGGTCTGGCCGCTCGGGCGCACCGTCGACAGGGTCAGCGAAACGTCCTGCCAATTCTCGCCCGTGCTTTGGCTGAGATAGGCGCCGCGCTCGATGGTCAGCGCACCGGTGTCGCGCGTGAGGGTCATGTCATAGACGGGCGCCCAGCCCGCATTCCACGTTTGATACGTGACGGTCAGAGTGCCGCTGGTCTGATCCGCCGCAGTGATCGAGACGGCCAGCATCGCGCGGTCCTCATCCTCGGGTACCAGCGCGGCAAGGGCCTGGCGCGCCTCCTCCAGCGCTTCGATCTGGTCCTTGAGGTCCCGCTCGGCGGCGGCGGCGGCGCGGGTAGCATCATGCGCGGCCTCGCGCGCGGCCAGCGTCTGCTCGCCGATCATCTGCGCCATGTCGCGCAGGGTACCCACGTCCTGCGCCGCGATGCCGTCCCCCTGCCCCAACTGGGCAAGAAAAGCGGTCTGCGCATTGGCCGCATCCACCGCGAGGCGCAGGCGGGCAATCTCGGCGCGTGCGGCCTCTAACGCGACCTCGCGGCGCTCGACCTCATCGCGCGCGGCCTCGATCGCAGCGCTTTGCGTTTCGCTGCGCGTGGGCTGGGCGGTGCGGCGGGTCGTAACGCTGCCCATCTCGGCACCCGAAACTTCGGCGCGAACGGTGGCGAGGTTGGTGTCCTGCGGCAAGTCGACAAGGATCAGGTCATGCTGACCGGCTGGCGCATCGAAGGGCACCGCGCGCCGCACCGTCGCGCCCTGCGGATAGAGCGTGACCGCCGAGACACGGCTGGTCAGGGGAATGTCATCGGCCATCACCGTGCCCGGCAGGGCCAGGGCGAAAGTCAGGGACATAAGGGGGGTTGTCGCGCGCATGGGGCACCTCTCCAGCAATATGGCGCCAGTCTTTGGCGCTCGTGACTGGATTGCAAGCGGATCCGGGCAAGACTGCGCGGATTTACGCTATCTTGAACCGGTCAGGGTCAGATAGCTACATGATGTGGTTCTATTGGTTGATAGCGCTGGTACTACTGGCAATCACGCGCCGGGCGGCGGGATGGCCTGACATGCGGCGCGCGCCTGGGATTGCCCCCTCCCCGCGTGCTGCAATGCACCGGGAAGGGGTTGGTCCTCTCAGCCCTTTTTCAGCACGCGCTGGCCCAGTGTCTCGGCGATCTGGACCGCGTTGAGGGCCGCGCCCTTGCGCAGGTTGTCACTGACGCACCAGAGGTTCAGGCCGTTCTCGATGGTGCTGTCCTGCCGGATGCGGCTGATGAAGGTGGCGAAATCGCCGACGCATTCGACGGGGGTGACGTAGCCGCCATCCTCACGCTTGTCGATCACCATGATGCCGGGCGCCTCGCGCAGGATGTCGCGCGCCTCGTCCTCGTCGAGGAATTCCTCGAACTCGATGTTGATCGCCTCGGAATGGCCGACAAAGACCGGAACGCGCACGCAGGTCGCCGTGACCTTGATCTTTGGATCGACGATCTTTTTCGTCTCGGCGACCATCTTCCATTCTTCCTTGGTCTCGCCCGAGTCCATGAAGACGTCGATATGCGGGATCACGTTGAAGGCGATCTGCTTGGTGAATTTTTTGGCCGGTTTGTCATCGGTGGGGTTGTAGATCGACTTGGTCTGATCCCAGAGCTCATCGATGCCCTCCTTGCCCGCGCCGCTGACCGACTGGTAGGTCGAGACGACGACGCGCTTGATCCGGGCGCGGTCATGCAAGGGCTTCAGCGCCACGACCATCTGCGCGGTCGAGCAGTTGGGATTGGCGATGATATTGCGCTTGTGCACCTGCTCGACAGCCTCGGGATTGACCTCGGGAACGACCAGCGGGATGTCGGCGTCGTAGCGATAGAGCGACGAGTTGTCGATCACGATGCAGCCGGCCTTGGCGGCCTTGGGCGCGTAGATCTTGGTGGCGTCCGAGCCGATGGCAAAGAGCGCGATATCCCAGCCGGTGAAATCGAACGCATCAAGATCCTTTGTCTTCAGGGTCTTGTCACCATAGCTGACCTCGCTGCCGATGGATTTTCGGCTGGCAAGCGCGACGACCTCGTCGGCGGGAAACTGGCGCTCGGCCAGGATGTTCAGCATTTCGCGGCCCACGTTGCCCGTGGCGCCTACGACGGCGACCCTGTAGCCCATCTCTTGATAACTCCTGATGCAAATGCGGTTTGGCTCCGGCGCCTCATATCCCGCATCGCCGCCATAGGAAAGGGGTCAGGCGGGCGCGTCGCGGCTGAAGAGGTAGGCCGCGGCGCCGATCAGCGACACCGAGGCGAAGAAGGCGAAGAGCACCTGATAGGAGATGAGCGCGCCCGAAGCGGCCCCGACCTGTGCATGAATGCCGCCCGAGGCCAGCTGCATGACGCCGACACCGCCGATGCCGAAGAGATTCATCAGCGTCACGCCGCGCCCGGCCAGATGCGGCGGGAAAAACCCGCGCGCATGGGCGATCATCACCGGGAAGGTGCCGCCGAAAAGACCGATCGCCGCGCAAAGCGCGATCCCAAGCGCGGCGCTGTGACCGGCCAGCGCCGCCAGCGCCAGCGCCGAGAGGCCGCACATCACGTTGCCGATCAGGATCACCCATTTATGCGTGCCGAAAACGCGGTCGAGCGGGCCGTAGGCCAGCGTCCCGCAAATCATCGCGATACCCATCACGAGCGATGCCTGACCCAGCTGCGAAGTGGTGAGGCCGAAGACATCGCTCAGATACGGCCCGATCCAGAGGCCGCGCACGGCGGCCGCAGGGGCGTAGCACGCGAACATCATGGGGATGATCGGCCAGAGCGCGCGCATTTTCAAAAGGTCCAGAACCGAGCCGCGCTGACCGCCCAGCGGCGCCTCGGGATCGCGGACAATCAGAAACAGCGCCGCCGCGGCGCCAGCCGTCAGCGCCGCCAAGAGGACCATCGCGGCGCGCCAGCCAACGGTTTCGACCGCGAAGGCCATGGGCCAGGATGCACCAAGGTTGCCGACCGACCCGATGCCCAACAGCAGCGCGGCCATGGTGGCGAATTGTGCCGGGCTGCCCTGACGCGCGAGGATGTAATAGGCCGAAACCAGCACCGGGGCGCAGCCCGCGCCGATCAGCATCATGGCAATCTTGACGTGAAGCGCGCTGGCCGCCGCCGCGAAAAGCAGCGCCCCACCAGCCCCACCGATGAGCAACACAGCCGAGACCGTGCGCCGCGGCCCCACATGGTCAAGCGCCCAGCCCACCGGCAGCTGCGCGGCGGCAAAGGCGAGAAACCACAGCCCAGACGCCACCGCGAGGTCATCCGGCCCCGCGCCGACATCACGCTCCAGCACGCTGCCGAGCACCGCGAGGAAGGCGCGGTAGAACTGGCTGAGCACATAGGTGAGGCACAAAAGCGAAAGACCGGCGCGCATGGGGATCCTCCGCGGCGAATTGGTGCCCTTGGTGGCACGGAGCGAAAGATGAGGCAAGCGGCAGAAAAGGTTTGCTGCCCGACAGTTGAGTATTTTGGGAACAGTGAAAGGGGCGAGTGGTCAGGCTATCCCCCGCGCGCGATCAGCACATCCACATGGGCCGCGGCGCTGGCTGCCAGAGACTCCAGATCATACCCGCCCTCAAGGCAGGAAATCTGGCGGCCATCGCAATGCTGGTCTGCAAGGTCGCACAGCCTTTCGGTGACCCATGCGAAATCATCGGTGCCAAGCTGAAGGCTCGCCAGCGGATCGTCCTTATGAGCGTCAAAACCGGCGGAGATGATCAGCAGCTCGGGGTCAAAGGCGCGGGCCGCCGGCAGGATGGTGTCAGACATGGCCGCGCGAAACGCGGCGCTGCCATCGCCGGAACGCAGCGGCACGTTGACGACATTGCCATCCGTGCCCGTTTCGGACGGATATCCGGTGCCGGGAAAGAGCGGCATCTCGTGGGACGAGAGGTAGAGGATGCGCGGATCGTCCTGAACCAGCGCCTGCGTGCCATTGCCATGATGCACGTCGAAATCCACGATAGCAACACGGGTCAACCCGTGATGGTCAATCGCGTGGCGCGCCGCCGCCGCGACATTGCCGAAGAGGCAAAAGCCCATTGCCTTCGCGGGCTCCGCGTGGTGGCCGGGGGGACGCGTGGCGACAAAGGCGTTGCGGGCAGTGCCTTCGATCGCCATGTCGACGGCGCGGATCGCCCCGCCCACACCGCGCCGCGCGGCGCGCATCGAGCCGGGCGAGACCCATGTATCGCCGTCAATCGGAGCGAGGCCCCGAACCGGGATCATCGCCTCGAGCGCGTCGATATGGGTCTGCGGATGCACGAGGCGCAGCTGGGCATCCGTGGCCAGGGGCGCCTCGATCTGCATCAGCGCCTTTCCCTCCAGCGCGCGCAGAACGGCCTCAAGCCGGGCCACGCGTTCAGGGTGGCCGTCGGGCGTTACATGGTCGAGACAATCGGGGTGGGTGATCAGGGCAGTGGTCATACTTACCATCATGGCCGGGCGCGCCCCTTAGTGTAAACAGTATCGTGAAGCGAAAAATCCCGCATTGTCATATAGCAAGCTTGCCCGGTGATCCGGCCCATGCAAATCTGTGCGTCATGGCAACGGACCCAACCCTTCCCCCTGTCGAGCAGGCGCAGGACATCGCGCTGAACCTCTGGGCCCAAGCGCATACATTCGTCACGGCGCTGTTGCGGCCCTGGAACGCCTATCAGATCGGTATCATCCTGGCGCTGATGGTGGCCGCGCATATCCTGCGCGCAATTCTGGGGCCGCGCCTGCACGGCTGGATGCGCACGCGCGAGGGCTGGCCAAAATGGCAGATGCGCCTTCTGGTGATGACGCACCGCCGATTGCGCCTGATCTTTTTCGTCATATTGGCCGGGCTGACCTATAGCATCATGAAGGAGGTGACCTGGCCCAGCCGGTCCTACCTGATCGGCATTGCGGCCAGCCTGGGCCTTGCCTGGCTGATCATCGCCTTCGTCACGCGCCTGATCGTCAACGGATTTCTGCGCGGCATCGTGCGCTATGTCGGTTGGATCTGGGCCACGTTGATCATCCTTGGCCTGACGGACGAGGCGCAGCGCCTGATGGAAAGCCTGGCCATCAACCTGGGCGAGACGCGCATCTCGGCCTGGATCGTTGCGCAGGCCATCGTGATTCTTGGCGCGCTGTTTTTCGTGGCACGCTTCCTCTCGCGCACGACCTCGGCCCGTATCGCCCGCAATGACGAGATTTCACCCTCCATGCAGGTGCTGGCAGTCAAGTTCCTGCAGGTGCTGCTCTACGGTGCTGCCTTCTTTATCGGGCTGCGCACCGTTGGCTTCGATCTCACCGGCCTTGCCGTTCTTTCAGGCGCCATCGGTGTCGGCCTCGGCTTTGGCCTGCAAAAGGTGGTGTCGAACCTCGTGTCGGGCGTGATCATTCTGCTCGACAAGTCGATCAAGCCCGGTGACGTGATCAGCCTGGGCGAGACCTTTGGCTGGATCAACAGCCTCGGCGCACGCTATGTCAGCGTCGTCACCCGCGACGGCAAGGAATACCTCATCCCGAACGAGGATCTGATCACCAGCCAGGTGGTCAACTGGTCGCACTCGAACGAATTCGTGCGGCTCGATATCTATTTCGGTACCGCCTATGGCGATGATCCGCACAAGGTGCGCAAGATCGCCATCGCCGCCGCCGCGTCCGTGCCGCGCGTGCTGAGCATGAAGGCCCCTGTTTGCCACATCGTCGGCTTCGGCGACAGCAGCGTCGATTACATCCTGCGCTTCTGGATCCGCGACCCAACCGAGGGGCTGACCAATATCCGCGGCAACGTCTATCTGGCCCTCTGGGACGCGTTCAAGGAAAACGGCATCTCGATTCCCTTCCCGCAGCGCGAGGTGCGGATGCTGAACCAACCGGGCGAGCGCCCGGAAAAGGCAAGTCCCGCTGCGTTGGACTGACGGCGCGGACGTGCCCCGCATCTCATAAATTTGCCCTCAATGCGGTTGGACCGGCATGCTTTGTTGAAACTTCCCCCGCGGATGGCTATTTTTAGAATAGGCCCGGCACCGGGGCAGGATCAGGTGCGCAGCCAGGAGGACGACGTTCTGTCCATTTCCGCCCAAGCGGCCGATGCCGCCACTACCACCACCGCAGGGACGCAGCGCGCACCATCGGACACTGCGACCAGCCAAGAACAGCTTCAGCATATTCTCGCCTCGCTGGAGGCCGACAAGGCCGAAGACATCGTGCAGGTCGACCTGCGCGGCAAATCCGCGATTGGCGATTACATGGTCATCTGCTCGGGCCGCTCGTCGCGGCAGGTCAGTGCCATCGCCGAGAAGCTGGTCGATAAGCTCAAACATGATCTGGGTCGCGCCAGCCGCATCGAAGGCCGCGAGACAGGCGACTGGGTGCTGATCGACACCGGCGACGTGATCGTCCATGTCTTTCGCCCCGAAGTGCGCGAGTTCTACCAGCTGGAGAAGATGTGGGTGCCCGCTGGCGGCCCCTCATCCGAAGTGGCCCCGCCCACCAGCCCCGGCTGATGCGTCTGCATATTTGCGCTGTGGGCCGCATGCGTGCCGGCCCCGAGCGCGACCTCTTTGACGACTACGTCATCCGCGCCGACCGCACCGGCCGCGCGCTCGGCCTTGGTCCCACCACCTTGCACGAGGTCGAGGACAAGAAGGGTGGCGGCCCCGCCGCCGAGGCGGTCCTGCTAGAGCGCGCCCTGCCCCAAGGCACCGTGCGCGTCGCCCTGGACGAGCGGGGGCAGGTCACCAGCTCGCCCAAATTCGCGCGCAAACTGGCCGATTGGCGCGATGCGGGGCGCGGCGATCTGGCCTTTGTCATCGGCGGCGCCGACGGGATCGACCCTGCCCTTCGCGCAACGGCGGATTTCAGCCTCTCCTTCGGCGCCATGGTCTGGCCGCATATGCTGGCCCGCGTAATGCTGGCCGAACAGATCTATCGCGCGACGACGATCCTCGCGGGCGGCCCCTACCACCGGGTTTAGGCACTCCGCAGCCGCGTCATTCATCGTTCCAAATATACTCACCCCCGCCCCCGAAACCCACGCAAACGCAGGTTTAGCGCCAACACCACGTGCAGCCCTGTTCCAACCTGCCGCCATCTTGGGTAGAACCCTCGCAAGCGGCGCATCTCCGGAGCATGACATGACAATCCCCAAACCTGTGGTTCTGTGCATCCTCGATGGCTGGGGTCTGTCGGGTACCGAGGTCGGCAATGCCCCCGCCCTGGCGCAGACGCCCAATTTCGATGCCGCGATGGCCAACTGCCCCCATGCGCAGTTGATCACCCATGGCCTCGATGTGGGCCTGCCCGAGGGGCAGATGGGCAATTCCGAGGTGGGCCACCTCAATATCGGCGCGGGCCGCGTGATCGAGATGGATCTGCGCCGCATTGACCGCGCGGTCGAGACGGGCACCTTCGCGGCCTTGCCCGCAGTGCGCCGTTTTGTCGAGGCGATGCGCACCTCGCGCGGCACCGCGCATCTGATGGGCGTGCTGTCCGACGGGGGCGTCCATTCCCATATCAGCCACATGATCGCCGCCGCCAAGGCGCTGGCGGATGAGGGTATTCCCGTCGCAATCCACGCCTTTACCGACGGGCGCGACGTCGCGCAGATCTCGGCCAAATCCTATCTGGACGCGCTGCAGCAGGCCCTGCCGCCCGGCGCGCGCATCGCCACTGTCTCGGGGCGCTATTATGCCATGGACCGTGACAACCGGTGGGAGCGCGTGTCGCTGGCCTATGACGCCATCGCCAAGGGCGAAGGCTACAAGGCCGAAACCGCCGCCGAGGCTATCGACAACGCCTATGGCAAGGGCCGCACGGACGAATTCATCAAGCCCCGCGTTCTGGGCGACTACACCGGCATGCGCGATGGTGACGGGCTGATGTGCCTCAACTTCCGCGCCGACCGCGCGCGAGAGATCCTTGCCGCCTTCGCCGATCCCGAGTTCGACAAGTTCGAAACCGGGCCGCGCCCGAAATTCGCAATCGTCAGCGGCTTTACCGACTATTCCGCGCGGCACAAGACCTACATGGACTGCATCTTTCCCGACGAGACGCCGGAAAACACGCTGAGCATCTGGGTGGCCAAGCAGGGCCTGCGGCAGTTCCACATCGCCGAGACCGAGAAATACCCCCATGTCACCTTCTTCCTGAACGGCGGCCGCGAGGCGCCCGAACAGGGCGAGGATCGCTACATGGCCCCCTCGCCGCGCGTCGCCACCTATGATCTGCAGCCCGAGATGTCGGCCCCCGAAGTGACCGATCACCTGACCCGCGCGATCGAGGACGGGTATGACCTGATCATCGCGAATTACGCCAACCCCGACATGGTCGGCCACACCGGCGATCTGCCTGCCGCCATGGCCGCTTGCGAGGCGGTGGATGCCGGGCTGGGCCGCGTGATAGTGGGGCTGGACAAGGCGGGCGGCGCCATGATCGTTACCGCCGATCACGGCAATTGCGAGACGATGATCGATCCGGTCACCGGCGCGCCGCACACCTCGCACACCACCAACCCGGTCCCCGTCATCCTGATCGGCGGCCCCGAAGGCGCGGCGCTGCGGGACGGGCGGCTCAGCGATCTGGCGCCGACCCTTCTGACGCTGATGGGCCTTGCCGCCCCGCCCGAGATGACGGGGCAATCCCTGATCGTCCCCGCGCCCGAGATGATAGCCAAATGAGGCGCTGGAGGCTTGCTGCCGCGATCGCGCTTGCGCCGCTCGCGGGTCTTGCGCAATCGGATGCCCCCTCGCCGGGGGACGAGGCGCGCGCGGCCTCCGACATGCTGGCCGAGGCGACCCGCGCGCTGGACGAGGCCGACGGCGCTGCCAGTCGGGTCAAGGCCCTCAGCAAGACCGTGCGCGCCTTCGAGGCCGGCTTGCGCGCCATGCGCGTCGGCATGCGCCAGGCCGCCATCCGCACCGAGACGCTGGAGCGTGATCTGGCCTCGCGCGAGGACGAGATTGCGCAGCTCTTGGGCGTGCTGGGCTCGATCAACGCAACGCCCGCGCCTGTGACGCTCTTGCACCCATCGGGGCCGGTGGGCACGGCGCGCTCCGGCATGCTTCTGGCCGATGTGACACCGGCGCTGAATGCCCGCGCCGCCGTGCTGCGCGCCGATCTCGAGGAGCTGGCTGCGCTCCGCGCCCTGCAGCAAAGCGCGGCGGACAAGTTGGAGGATGGCCTTGCCACCGCGCAGACGGCCCGCACACAGCTGAGCCAGGCCATCGCTGACCGGCAGGATCTGCCCCGCCGCTTTACCGAAGATCCGGTCAAGACCGCGCTGCTGATCGCCTCCGCCGAATCGCTCGATGGCTTTGCCAGCGGGCTCAGCCAGATCGCCATGGACGAGGCGCCGGGCAGCCTGCCGGGTATCATGGATCGCAAGGGCCAGTTGCCCCTGCCCGTCGAGGGCCGCATCCTGCGCCGCGCGGGTGAGGCGGACGCGGCGGGCATCACCCGCCCGGGCATCGTGATGGCCGCACCACCCCGCGCGCTGGTTACGACACCCGCCGCCGCGACGCTGCGCTATCGCGGCCCCTTGCTGGACTACGGAAATGTTGCCATTCTGGAGCCGCAATCGGGAATTTTGCTGGTCTTTGCCGGAATGGACGTGGTCTATGGCGAGACGGGCCAGGTTCTGCCGGGCGGCAGCCCCGTCGGCCTGATGGGCGGTCTCGGCGCCCCCGGCGGCGCGGCCGATGACGAAATCGTGCCCGCCGAGCTGC
Source organism: Roseovarius roseus (assembly GCF_043355935.2). Taxonomy (NCBI): domain Bacteria; kingdom Pseudomonadati; phylum Pseudomonadota; class Alphaproteobacteria; order Rhodobacterales; family Roseobacteraceae; genus Roseovarius; species Roseovarius roseus. The sequence continues at coordinate 57,169 of NZ_JBHFPE020000008.1, forward strand.
TTGACGCGGCTACCGAGTGGACGCAAACCCTCTATATTGAGGTCAGGCAAGATGACACCGCCGTGGATCCCGCGCTGTGGTTCAAGACAGACAAGGATGAGTGAGCAATGAAGAAATTCCTGATGGCTGCCGGTGCCGGCACCCTTGCCGGCGTGATCGTGACGACGCAGATCGCAGCCCCCCTCATGGCGCAAGAGACCGAGCGAAACACCAATGTCTACGAACAGCTGGACCTGTTTGGCGACATTTTTGAGCGGATTCGTGCGCAATATGTCGAGGATGTCGACGAGGGCGATCTGATCGAGGCGGCCATCAACGGCATGCTGACCTCACTCGACCCGCATAGCAGCTACCTGCCCCCCGAAGATGCCGAGGACATGCAGGTGCAGACGCGCGGCGAATTCGGCGGCCTCGGGATCGAGGTCACGCAGGAAGAGGGTTTCGTCAAGGTGGTCTCGCCCATCGACGGCACGCCTGCCTATAATGCGGGCGTCGAGGCGGGCGATTACATCACCCATGTTGACGGCGAAAGCGTTCTGGGCCTCAACTTGGACGAGGCGGTCGACATGATGCGCGGCCCCGTGGGCAGCGAGATCGTCATCACCGTCGTGCGCGAAGGCGAGGCCGAGCCCTTCGATCTGTCGATCATCCGCGACACGATCAAGGTCACCGCGGTGCGCGCCCGGACCGAGCAGAAGGCCGTTGTACTGCGCGTCTCCAGCTTCAGCGATCAGACTTATCAGAACCTCGAAGACGGTCTTGCCGAAGAGATCGAGAAAGCGGGCGGGATCGACAAGATCAACGGCATCGTCATCGACTTGCGCAACAATCCGGGCGGCCTGCTGAACCAGGCGATCCAGGTGTCGGACGCCTTCCTCGAAAAGGGCGAGATCGTCAGCACCCGGGGCCGTGACCCGCAGGATGGCGAACGCTTCAACGCGACGCCCGGCGATCTGGCCCAAGGCAAGCCCATTGTCGTTCTGATCAATGGCGGCTCGGCCTCGGCCTCCGAAATCGTTGCGGGCGCCCTGCAGGATCACAACCGCGCCGTGGTGGTAGGCACCAAGAGCTTTGGCAAGGGGTCGGTCCAGACGGTCATGCCCCTACGCGGCGACGGTGCCATGCGCCTGACGACGTCGCGCTACTACACGCCCTCGGGCCGGTCGATCCAGGCGCTGGGCGTATCGCCCGACATCCTGGTCGCACAGCCCCGCCGCGCCCCCGAGAGCGAGGACGAGGACGAGAGTGGCGTGCCGCCCCTGCTGCGGTCCGAGGCCGATCTGCGCGGCAGCCTCGACAATGACAGTCTCACCGAGGATGAGATCAAGCATATCGAGGAAACGCGCGAGCGCGCCGAGGAAAGCGCCAAGCTGCGCGAAGAGGACTATCAGCTGGCCTATGCCGTCGATATCCTCAAGGGCCTCAGCACGCTGAACGGCGCCAAGTAACGGCTTGCGCCCGGCGATCCTGCCAGGATCGCCGGGCGCATTCGATCATCTGCCCTTCTGTACAGGAGCGCGCCCATGACCCCCGATCAGATCGCCGCCCTGCCATACCGTCCCTGCGTCGGCGTGATGCTGGCCAATGCTCGGGGCGAGGTCTTCGTCGGGCAGCGCATCGACAATGACCAGCCTGCCTGGCAGATGCCGCAGGGCGGGATCGATCCCGGCGAGGATGCCAGGGCCGCGGCCCTGCGCGAGCTGGTCGAGGAAACCGGCGTCACGCCCGATCTGGTCCACATCGAGGCCGAAACCGTCGCAGCGGTGCGTTATGACCTGCCTCATGATCTGGTGCCCCATATCTGGAAGGGCCGGTATCGCGGGCAGGAGCAGAAATGGTTTCTCATGCGCTTTCACGGCCGGGACGACCAGATCGACATCGCCACCGACCACCCGGAGTTTTCCGAGTGGCGCTGGCTGCCCGCCTCTGACCTGACCGGTCACATTGTGCCTTTCAAACGCGCCGTCTATGCCGCGGTCCTCGATGAATTCAAGGATATCCTATGATCCGCGCGACCCCTCTTCTCACGGTGATCGGCCTCGCCCTTGCTGGCCCGGCGGCTGCCCTGTCCTGCCTGCCCCACGATCTTGCCACGACGTTTCAGCGGATCGATGCCGCGCCCGAGACATATTTCGCACTACACGGCACGCTGGACTTCGACGCATCCCTCCTGCCCGAGGTCGACATGGCCAATCAGCAGGCCACCCCGCCCGAGACGCGGATCCCCGCGCGCATATCGGGCGAGGCGCTAGGGCGGGTCGGGTTCAACCGTCCGTTCGAGGGGCCAGTGACCCTGATCGCCAAATGCTTTGGCCCGTGGTGTGCACAGCCGCCCGCGGGCGGCGATGTTCTGGCCTTCATCCGGCAGGAGGACGAAGGTTTCACCCTCACGCTCGATCCCTGCGGCGGCGACGCGTTTTTCGACCCCGCGCCCCAGATGCTGGACAAGGCGCATCGCTGCTTTACCGGCGGCGAATGCGAGGCCGAGCAGCCCCAGTAACCGTTCGGCCAGCCCTATGATGAAAACACCTGTCATGGGACTCGGAATAAGAACAAAAGGTGAATATAAGGTGACTCGTCATGCGAGATCATATCCCCCCTTCACCCTTTAAATCGGGCCCTATGATGCTCCAGATACGCTGGATGCGGATGCTGAGCTGCAAGCTGCGGAAGTATCAGTTTGCGATCTGGGACGATCAACGCTTTTGCCGGGGCAGGCAAGCGATCCTCGGCCACCAATATACTATGATCGGCATCAACAGAAATCAGTCCCCGATCGAACATCCAATGCGCTGTTCCACTCAGCGCCAGACCATTGCGGACCGTGTCAGGTCCTCCATCTGCAATAGGACGAATATGGGCTGCCTGGACTTCGGGCCGCCCCCCACCATTCAAGATACGCAAACCCGTTATGGCGCAGCGTTGGCCGTAAGCACTTTTTACCTGCCTGGCGAAAGCTGCGTCGCGAAAGAGCTTGCGCGTAAGACGCTCGACCATGGGGCGTACAAATGGACTACGAAGGTCGTGAAAGCCGTCATCCCCGTTTTGAGGTTGAAGCTCCATTTCCCAGTCATCTGCGCCCAAGCCTTCTCGCACACCATGAAAGCCAGCCTCAAGAATAGCATCAAATTCGGCCTTGGGTACATTTCGAACCGAACGTCCAAACGCGCCTTTGCTAGTTCCGCCATCAGAACGTTGCAACATTGTCTCGAAATATCGCGACTCTTTGCGAAATGGAACCGGGTTTGGAAAAGCTATGTACTCACGGATACGTGCATAAAAATGGTCTTCTCTGATATGGTCGCGGTCAATCCTTTCGACCATCGCAGTCGCAAAATAGGCTTGCCTACCTCCTGTCTTTTCACTGCCCGCCTGCACGCGCCGGGGCTCGTAGTAAACGATCCAGTCACCTACTGCCTTTTCAACCGCGCCCAGATAGATGCGCGGAAAATGATAGTGCAGTTCAGGCAGATCATCGTAGATCGACCCGTCCGCATGGGTGAATACCGCATGAACCATGCCAAGAGGTTAACGTCACAGATTGCTGTAGGCCAGGTACGATGAAGCCTTCCTTCGCCGAGCTTTCGGCCCTTAGCAACTTCACCTTTCTCACCGGAGCTTCGCACCCCGAGGAGTATATGCAGCGCGCGGCCCTTCTGGGGCTGCCCGCCCTTGCCATCGCGGACGAGAATACTGTCGCTGGCATCGTGCGCGCCTATTCGGCCGCGCGCGAGATTGCCCGCCACGTGGCCGAACGGCAGGCGGTGGAGGCGCAGGACGGTCCCATCGGCCCGCCTGCACCCCAGCCGCGCGCGCCCGATTGGGCCAATGTGCCGCGCCTCATCCCCGCCGCCCGGCTGGTGCTGAAGGACGGGCTGACCCTGACCGCACTGCCGCGCGATCGCACCGGCTGGGCCAGCCTCTGCCGCCTTCTAACCACGGGGCGTCGCCGCGCGCCCAAGGGCGCGTGCGACCTGCGTCTGGAGGATCTGATTGAGGGCGCCGAGGGGCTGACGCTCTTGCTGCATGCGCCGGACAAGAGCCAGGCGGCATGGCGCAAGGCGGCGCGCCCGCTTGTGGCGCAACTGGGGGCGCAGATGTTCCTGCTGATGGCGCCGGCCTATGACGGGCGCGATGCGGCGCGGTTCGATGCGCAGGCACGGCTGGCGGACGCGCTTGGCATCGACACCGTTGCCAGCGCGCAGCCGCGCATGCATCACGGGCGCCGTCGCCGCCTGGCCGATGTGCTGACGGCGGTGCGCACCGGCACCCGCGTCGATGATCTGGGCCGCGCCGCGCTGGCCAATGGCGAATGCCGCCTGCGCAGCGCCGCCGAGATGCGCCGCCTCTTCAAGGGTCATGAGGACGCGGTGGAGCGCGCGGGCGCGCTGGCCGCATCGCTGACCTTCTGCCTCAGCAGCCTGCGCTACGAATATCCCAGTGAGATCGCGGAGGGCGAAACGCCCACCGCCCGTCTGCGCCGCCTTGCCGAGGAGGGGCTGACATGGCGCTATCCGCATGGCGCGAGTGAGCGGGTGCGGAAGCTGATGGAGCATGAGCTGGCCCTGATCTCCAAGCTGAAATACGAGCCCTATTTCCTGACCGTGCGCGATATCGTCGCCTTTGCCCGCTCGCGCGGCATCCTTTGCCAGGGGCGCGGATCGGCGGCCAATTCAGTGGTCTGCTACTGCCTTGGCGTGACCTCGGTCAGCCCCGAGATCGGCACGATGGTCTTCGAGCGTTTCGTCAGCGAGGCGCGCGACGAGCCCCCCGATATTGACGTCGATTTCGAGCATGAGCGCCGCGAGGAGGTGATCCAGCATATTTACGAGCGCTATGGCCGCCACCGTGCGGGCCTCTGCGCCACCGTCATCCACTATCGCGGCAAGCGGGCGATCCGCGAAGTGGGCCGCGCGATGGGCCTCAGCCAGGACACGATCGGCGCGCTTTCCTCGCAATTATGGGGCTTCTTCTCGACCGGCGCGGTCGAGCGGGAGCGGATGCAGGAGATCGGGCTTGACCCCGACGATCCGCGGCTGAAACAGACAATGGCGCTGGTGCATGAGATCGAAGGCTTCCCAAGGCACCTTTCCCAGCATGTCGGCGGCTTTGTCGTGACCGAAGGGCGGCTGGATGAATTGGTGCCTGTCGAGAATGCCTCGATGGAGGGGCGCACGGTGATCTGCTGGGACAAGGACGATATCGAGGCGCTGGGCATCCTCAAGGTCGATGTGCTGGCGCTGGGCATGCTGACCTGTATCCGCAAGGCGTTTGGCCTCTTGGCGCAGCATCATGGGCAGACATACGATCTGGCGACGCTGCCGCCCGAGGACGCCCGGGTCTATGACATGCTCTGCCGCGCCGACAGTATCGGCGTTTTTCAGGTGGAGAGCCGGGCGCAGATGAATTTCCTGCCGCGCATGCGCCCGCGCTGTTTCTATGATCTGGTGATCGAGGTCGCCATCATCCGCCCCGGCCCCATTCAGGGCGACATGGTGCATCCCTATATCCGCCGTCGGAACGGCGAGGAGCAAGTGACATTCCCCTCGGACGCGCTGGGCGCGGTGCTGGGCAAGACGCTGGGCGTGCCTCTGTTTCAGGAGCAGGCGATGCAGATCGCCATCGTCGGCGCGGGATTTACCCCCGATCAGGCCGACCGGCTGCGCCGGGCGCTCGCCACCTTCAAGAAGCTGGGCAATATCAGCGAGTTCCGCACGCTGTTCTTGCGCGGCATGAAGGCAAATGGCTATGAGGACGATTTCGCGCAGCGCTGTTTCGCCCAGATCGAGGGCTTTGGCAGTTACGGTTTTCCCGAAAGTCATGCGGCCAGTTTTGCACTGCTGGTATATGCCTCCGCATGGATCAAGTGCCACCACCCGGCGATCTTTGCCTGTTCGCTGCTGAACGCGCAACCGATGGGTTTCTATGCCCCCGCCCAGATCGTGCGCGACGCGCGCGAGCATGGGGTGGTGGTGCGGCCCGTCTGCATCAATGCCAGCTTCTGGGACAATACGGTCGAGCCGGATGGCGAGGGAGGGCTGGCCCTGCGTCTTGGCTATCGCCAGATCAAGGGCATCGACGAGGAAAGCGCCACATGGCTGAGCGCCGCGCGCGGCAATGGCTATGGCACGCCCGGCGATGTCTGGCGGCGCGCGGGACTGCCGCCTGACGTGATCACCCGGCTGGCCGAGGCCGATTGTTTTGCCGGCGAGGGGCTGAGCCGCCGCGATGCGCTCTGGCAGGCCAAGGCGCTGACGGCGGACCGGCCCCTGCCCCTCTTTGCCGGCGATCTGGGCGAGGAAATCCTGCACGAGCCTGCCGCCCATCTGCCCGCGATGACGCAGGGTGAGGAGATGGTGGAGGATTACGTGACCACGCGGCTCAGCCTGAAGACGCACCCGCTGGCCCTGCTGAGGGTACGGCTGACGCCGGGTGCGGAGATGGTGGGCGCAGACACGGCAGCACCTGCGGCCCTTGCGGGCGGCGGAGCCTCCGGCGGGGATATTTCAAGCAAGAAGAATGAGGTGGCGCGCGCCGGATGAGGCGCGCCTAGTCGAACTCGCGCAGGCGGGCGACGTAGCGGGCCATCGTGTCGATCTCGAGGTTCACGGCATCGCCCACGGCGGCGCGGCCCCAGGTCGTGACCTCCTTGGTGTGCGGGATGACGTTGATGCCGAAATTGCAGCCATCCACATCGTTCACCGTCAGCGACGTGCCGTTCAGCGCGACCGAACCCTTGGGTGCGATGAAGCGGGCCAGCTCCTCGGGCGCGGCGAGGGTCACGCGGGTGCTGTCGCCCTCGTCCTGCATGGCTGTGATGCGCGCGATTCCGTCGACATGGCCAGACACGATGTGACCGCCCAACTCGTCTCCGACCTTGAGCGCGCGCTCGAGATTGACGGTGCGGCCCACGGCCCAGTCGGGCAGATTTGTCCTGGACACTGTCTCGGCCGAGATCTCGACATCGAACCAGTCATCCCCCGTCTTGATCACCGTCAGGCAGACGCCGTCGCAGGCGATGGACGCGCCGAGCGCGACCGTGTTCATGTCATAGCCACAGCCGATGCGGGCGCGCAGATCGCCGCGCTGCTCAAGTGCGCGAATGGTGCCTTGGTCCGTGACGATGCCGGTGAACATATGCTGTCATCCCTGTCCCTGCTGCGTCCGAGGTAGCCGCCCAGCGCATATCCGGCAAGGTGGCACGCGGCATTTGTCTTATTTTCGTCCCGTTTTCAGCGTAGATTGCGACAAAAGGCGAGATTTCGGTAAGTTTTTTCGAGTATGACGGGGTCATGAGCAACATCACCGGCGCACGCCACGTCTTTTTGTTCCTGCAAGGGCCTCACGGGCCTTTCTTTGCGCGGCTGGGGCACATGCTCCGGCGCGCGGGGGCAGAGGTATGGCGCGTCGGCTTCAACGCGGGCGACGGGGCGTTCTGGCGCGACCGGGACAGTTACCTGCCCTATCACGGCACGCCCGAGGCATGGGACGAGGCGCTGGACCGGATCCTGACCGACAAGGGGATCACCGATATCGTCCTCTATGGAGACACCCGGCCCATCCATGCCGAAGCAGTACGGCAGGCCCGCGCGCGCGGGCTACGCATCCATGTCTTTGAAGAAGGCTATATGCGCCCCTATTGGGTGACGTATGAGCGCGGCGGCGCCAATGGCCATTCGCGCCTGATGGAGCTGAGCGTCGAGCAGATGCGCGCGGATCTGGAGCAATCGGACATGGACAGCGCCCTGCCGCCGGCCAGCTGGGGCGACATGCGCCACCATATTTTCTACGGTGCGCTCTATCATTTCTGCGTGCTGGCGCTGAATTGGCGCTATCGCGATTTCAGGCCGCACCGCGCGCTGAGCGTGCGTAAGGAGTTCGGTCTCTACCTGAAACGCCTGCTGCTGATGCCCTTTCAGGCGATTGAGCGGCGCATCGCCACCTTGCGCATCCGGCATGGTGGATTTCCCTATCATCTCGCGCTCTTGCAGTTGGAGCATGACAGCAGTTTCCAGATGCATTCGCCCTTCAGCACGATGGCCGATTTCCTTGAAACGGTGATCACGGGGTTTGCACGCGGCGCGCCGGGCCACCATCACCTTGTGGTCAAGGCCCATCCGCTGGAGGACGGGCGCGTGCCCCTGCGCCGCGATCTGCGCTGCCTTGCCCGCGCGCATGGGGTGGCAGACCGAGTACACTACGTGCGCGGTGGCAAGCTGGCGCAGCTCTTGGACGAGGCGCGCAGTGCCGTGACGGTCAATTCCACCGCCGCGCAGCAGGTGCTCTGGCGCGGAATTCCGCTCAAGACCTTCGGCGCCGCCGTCTATGCCAAGCCCGAGTTCGTCTCGACCAAGCCACTCGCCGATTTCTTTGCCGGGGCCGAGCGGCCGGACCGCAAGGCCTATACCGATTACCGACGATACCTGCTGGAAACCAGCCAGATTGCCGGCGGTTTCTATTCTGCGCGGGGGCGGCGGCAACTTCTGCGTCAGGCGGTCGACATGATGCTGAGCGACGACGACCCTTACGATGCGCTGCACAGCGGGACCGCGGCGCCGCGGCAACAGTTGCGCGTGGTGACATAGGCGCGCCACGCCGTAGCGCTTTATTTTCAATTCCAATTCGTCTACCGTTCAGCCAATACACGCCGCGCAGACGGCGAAAAAAGAAGACCGAGGCAGAAAATAGGTCGAGGAGACCGAGCAGTGAACATCCAGACAAGCCGATGGGCGCGGTCCATCGCGGCTGTGGCCCTTTCGATGATCGTGGCCTCTTGCAGCGTTCTTCCGCAGGTGGGCCCGAACAAGCGCCAGATCTACTCTGGGTCGGTGCAGCGCTCGGGCGATGCCTTTGTCGTTTCGGTCAATGACCGGGTGACCCGCGCGACCGCCTTTCAGCCCGCCCTCGGCTTCAGCGAGCAATTCCGCAATGCGGGGCAGCTCGGCTCGGACACGATCCGTCCCGGTGATACGCTGGGCCTGACGATCTGGGAGAACGTCGATGACGGCTTGCTGGCGGGTGAAGCAAGCAGCCAGACAATCCTCGAAGAAGTTCAGGTCGATGGCAGCGGCTTCATCTTCGTGCCCTATGCGGGCCGCATCCGCGCGGCCGGCAACACGCCCGAGGCGATCCGCCGCATCATAACCTCCAAGCTGGACGAGCAGACACCAGACCCGCAGGTGCAGGTCCGCCGCCTTGCCGGTGACGGGGCAACCGTGTCGCTGGTCGGGTCCGTCGGCGCCCAGGGCGTCTACCCGATCGAGCGGCCCACGCGCACCCTGTCGGCCATGCTGTCGGCGGCGGGCGGCATCGTGATCCCCGCCGAAGTGGCGCAGATCACCGTCCTGCGCGGCGGCCAGCGCAGCAAGGTCTGGTTTCAGGACCTCTATAAGCATCCCGAGTTCGATATCGCCCTGCGCGGCGGTGACCGTATTTTGGTCGAGCAGGACACACGCTCGTTCACCGCACTCGGCGCCACCGGTGCGCAATCGCGCGTGACGTTCGAGACGCAGACGCTGAGCGCGATCGAGGCGATCGCCACGGTTGGCGGCCTCCGGGCTGCGGCGGCTGACCCCACCGGGGTTTTCATCCTTCGCAACGAACCCGCCGAGATCGCCAACCAGGTGATGGGCCGCAATGACCTCGTGGGCGATCAGCGGATGGTCTACGTGCTGGACCTGACCAAGCCCAACGGCATGTTCATGGCGCGCGATTTCTCGGTCCGCGATCAGGACACGCTTTATGTGACCGAGGCACCCTTCGCCCAGTGGAGCAGAGTCATCGCGGCCATCACTGGCGGCCTCGGCGTGGTCGACACGGTGGATTCGACGACATCGCTATTTGATTAATGGATCCAGAGCGCGACAACGATCCCACCGGGGCCGAGGGGCGCCGGCGGGTTTTCTATTTCAACGGTGGTTTTCTGCGCCAGCCCCGCCTGCGCCGGATCATGGCGCTGGCCGGCTATGACATGCGCCTCGGCTGGCCGCGCGCCGGGGATCACGTCGCCGTCTGGGGCCACAGTCCCTATGCAAAGCGCGGCGAGGCAGTGGCGGAGCGGACCGGCGCGGGCCTCATCCGGCTTGAGGATGCATGGCTGCGCTCGGTCCATCCCGGCCGCAGCGGCGGCGCGCCCTTGGGCCTTCTGATCGACACGCGCGGCGCGCATTTCGACCCGTTGCAGCCGTCCGATCTTGAACTTCTGTTGGCCACGCATCCGCTGGACGACACCGCGCTGATGGACCGCGCCCGCGCCGCCATCGCGCGCTTGCACGAGGCGCATCTGAGCAAATACAATGCCCATGACCCAGCCCTGCCCTGCCCCGATCCGGGCTATGTGCTGGTCATCGATCAGACCGTCGGCGACGCCGCCGTGCGGGTGGGCGGGGCGGATGCCAACACGTTCCGCGAGATGCTGTATTACGCGCAGGCGGACAATCCCGGCGCGCGCATCGTCATCAAGACCCACCCCGAGACAGCGCAGGGTCACCGCCCCGGCTATTTCGGGTCGGATGATACCGGGCCGAATGTCAGCCTTCTGGATACCCCGGTCAGCCCCTGGTCGCTGCTGGAAGGAGCGATTGCCGTCTATACCGTCTCCAGCCAGCTGGGCTTCGAGGCGATCTTTGCCGGGCATCGCCCCCGCGTTTTCGGGCGCCCCTTCTACGCCGGCTGGGGCTTGACCGAGGATCGCAGCCCCCTGCCTTTGCCCCGCCGGGGGCGCGCCCTCAGCCGCGCACAGATCTTCGCCGCCGCGATGATCCTCTATCCCAAATGGTATGATCCCTTCGCCGATAGGCTCTGCGAGATCGAGCAGGCCATCGACGCGCTTGAGGCTGCGGCGCGCGAATGGCGCGAGGACCTGCATGGCTGGCGCGCCCATGGCATGCGGCTGTGGAAACGCGGCCCCCTCCGGGCCGTCTTTGGCCAGCATGCACCGGTCACTTTCCAAGGCGCGGGCGGCAAAGCCCGCAACATGGTCTGGGCGGGCAAGGCCGAGCTTGGACCGCCGGATGCCGTGCGGGTCGAGGACGGGTTCCTGCGCTCGCGCGGGCTGGGCGCCGAGTTGGTGCCGCCCCTCAGCCTCGTCCTGGATGTGCGCGGCATCTATTATGATCCGACTCGGCCCAGCGATCTCGAAGACTGGATCGCGCGCCGTGCCCATATGCGTCCCGACCAGATCCACCGCGCCGAGGCGTTGATGGCCCGCATCACGGCGCTTGGCGTGACGAAATACAATCTGGGCGGCACCCTGCCCGATCTGCCCGAGGGACACCGCATCCTCGTCCCCGGCCAAGTCGAGGATGATGCGTCGATCCGCACCGGCGCAGGGCAGATCCGCACCAACCTTGCCCTGCTCGCCGCGGCGCGCGCGGCCAATCCGGACGCCATCCTGCTCTACAAACCCCACCCCGACGTCGAGGCAGGGCTCCGCGCAGGCGCCATCCCGCCCGAAGAGGCGCTGGAGTTGGCCGATCTCGTCTTGCCTCACAGCGATCCCGCCGCCCTCATGGGCGCGGTAAACGAGGTCTGGACCATGACCTCGCTGCTCGGGTTCGAGGCGTTGATCCGCGGCGTGATGGTCACCACCACGGGCGCACCCTTCTACGCGGGCTGGGGCCTGACGACCGATCTGGGCACTATCCCCGCGCGCAGGCGCGCCCGCCCCGGCCTGGTTGGCCTCGTTCATGCCGCGCTGATCGACTATCCGCGGTATTTCGACCCCAAGACCGGCCTGCCCTGCCCGCCCGAAGTGGTGCTGGACCGCTTGGCCACCGGGACCGTGCCGCATCCCGGCCCGGCCAACCGTCTTTTGTCGAAACTGCAGGGCATTGTCGCATCGCGCGCCGCGCTCTGGCGCTGAATGCAAAAGCGCCGCGGCCCCCAAAGGTCACCGCAGCGCTTTCATCGTTCTTCAAATACTCGAAATACCCGGCCCGTCTCAGGCGCGCTCGGAATATTCCATGGTCTCGGTGTTGACGATGATCGCCTCGTCCTGCCCCACGAAAGGCGGCACCATCACCTTGACGCCGTTGTCCAGAACAGCGGGCTTGAAGCTGTTGGCCGCCGTCTGACCCTTCACCACCGGCTCGGTCTCGACCACGGTGCAGGTCACTTTCTGCGGCAGCGTCGCGTTTAGCGCCTCGGACTCATGATACTCGATATGCACGGTCATGCCGTCCTGTAGAAAGGGGCGGCGCTCACCCAGGATCTCGGCGGGCAGTTCGATCTGCTCGTAGGTTTCGCTGTCCATGAACACCAGCATGCCGTCCACTTCGTAGAGGAATTGCTGGTCCTTCTGCTCCAGCCGCACGCGCTCGACCTTGTCCGCCGAGCGGAAGCGCTCGTTCAATTTCGATCCGTTGCGCAGGTTGCGCATTTCGACCTGGGCAAAGGCGCCACCCTTGCCCGGCTTGACGTGATCGACTTTCACCGCCGACCACAGGCCGCCGTTATGCTCCAGCACGTTACCGGGGCGGATCTCGTTTCCGTTGATCTTGGGCATTGTGTCAAAGTCCTGACAAAAGGTTGATAGAATTCCGACGCACTCTATATATGGCGATACACAAGGGGGCAAGCCAACGATATATCGCGTTCAGCGCGGCTCGGCCATGCACAGGACGCATAAGAGGTATGCAAATCTGCTCTATCCGAATCGCATAAACTCAGCCATAAACAGCGACAACCCAAAAACACAAGACTAATAAAGGACGAACCATGAAGGATTTCGTTGACGGTGCCGCCTTCAATAACGAGCAAGGCAACCGGGCACGCAAACTTTTCGCAGCTGTCGTACTGGCTGCGCTCGATGATGCTATCTCTGACGACAAGAAATACGGCAATGGCCCCGATCAGATCGCCCGCTGGGCGCGGTCACGCGATGGCCGTGAGGTGCTGTCCTGCGCGGGTATCGACCCGAACGAGCGTGTCGTGTCGGGTCTGATGGATTTCGTCTCCAAAGGTGTGCGCACCTCCGTCGCGCTGTCGCGTGAAGAGAGCGAGCGTCGGAATGCCGCCGCCGCGCAGGCCGAAGCCGCCTGAGGCCACGCCTTTTCGTTTCGCATCCCGCATGTGGATGTACCAAGCCCTGCCGAACCCCGGCGGGGCTTTGGTCGTTTCTGGACCTTGGGCTTTTTCGCGGCTTTCCTTGCGGCGGGATAATGCCCTACATCCGGTCAGGCATTCAGCCGAGGACAGGGGCATGGCGCGCGCGATCATGATTCAGGGCACCGGCTCGAATGTCGGTAAATCCATGCTGGTCGCGGGGCTGGCGCGCGCCTGCACGCGGCGCGGGCTGAACGTGGCTCCGTTCAAACCGCAGAACATGTCGAACAATGCCGCCGTGACGGCAGACGGCGGCGAAATCGGGCGGGCGCAGGCTCTGCAGGCCCGCGCTGCCGGCAAGGCGCCGCATACCGACATGAACCCCGTCCTGCTGAAACCCGAGAGCGAGACGGGTGCGCAGGTCATCGTGCAGGGCCGCGTGCAAGGCAGTTGGCAGGCCCGCGCCTATCCCGAGCGCAAGCAAAGCCTGATGCGCGCCGTGCAGGAAAGCTTTGCCCGGTTATGTGCCGGCGTCGATCTGGTGCTGGTCGAAGGGGCGGGCAGCCCTGCCGAGATCAATCTGCGGCAGGGTGACATCGCCAATATGGGCTTTGCCCTGGCGGCGGGCGTGCCTGTGGTGCTCGTCGGCGATATCGACCGCGGCGGCGTCATCGCGCAGATCGTCGGCACGCGGGCAGTGCTGGCATCTGAGGATGCCGCGCAGATCAAGGCCTTTGCGATCAACAAGTTTCGCGGAGACGCGCGTCTTTTCGATGACGGGCTGTCTGCGATCGAGGCGCGCACCGGATGGCCGTCTCTGGGCGTGATCCCATGGTTCTCGGATGCTTGGCGCCTGCCCGCGGAGGACGCGCAAGAGATCGTCCAGCGCAAGGGCGGCGACTTCATCATCGCCGTTCCCAGGCTTGGCCGGATCGCCAATTTCGATGATCTAGATCCGCTTAGTGCCGAGCCCGGCGTAACTGTCCGCATCATTCCGCCCGGCCAGCCTCTACCCGGCGATTCCGGGCTGATCGTAATCCCTGGCAGCAAATCCACCATCGCGGATCTGGCCGCGTTTCGCGCCAATGGCTGGGATATCGATCTGGCCGCCCATATCCGTCGCGGCGGGGCTGTTCTGGGTCTTTGCGGTGGGTATCAGATGCTGGGCCGTACGCTTTCGGACCCCGGCGGGGTCGAGGGGCCGCGATGCACCGTGCCCGGCCTGGGCCGTCTGGCCGTGGATACCGTGATGCAGCCGCACAAGCGGCTGTCGCTAGCCGCCGGACATCATCCGGCCAGCGGCGCCGCCATCACCGGCTATGAGATCCACATGGGCCAGACCACCGGACCGGATTGCGCGCGACCATGGCTGACCATGTCGGGCGCAGCCGAAGGCGCCAGCAGCCGCGATGGCCTGATCCGGGGCAGTTACGTGCATGGCCTGCTGGCATCCGATGCCTTCCGCGCGGCCTACCTGGCCGAGCTGGGCTGTGCATCCGACCTGCAATTCGAAAGCGGTGTGGACGCGGCGCTGGACGCGTTGGCCGACCATCTGGAGACGCATATGGATATCGACCGCCTGCTATCGCTGGCCGCCGAGATCCGCTAGCTACTGCAATTCCTGACTGGTCAACGCGCGGTGAATTTCGCGGCGGACCAGCTTGCGCACATTTCGCGTGATCCGCTCACCCAGCGCGCCCTGCAATTCCTGACGCACAATATCCGCGACCAGATCGCGCAGCGCGTCTTCGTCCAGAAACTCGTCATTTCCGGCGAAAAGCTCCGCATTCTCGTCATCATGCAAGACATAGGGACTACGCCGCGCGTCAGCCTCGTGGGGCTCAGCCGCGGCGAAATTATCGGGGATGTCCTCGGCATCATCGTGATCCGCGTCGGCGCTGGCCGGCTCCGGCTTGGCCGGGGCCTCTGCCGCCTTGGCAATCGCCTCGTCGATGGCGCGCTCGGCATCGCTGCTATCCGCTTCGGCCTCATCATCGCCGGTGGCGTCTTCCTCCCACGGGAGGGGCGAAACCGGGCTTGCGGAGTTTTCGTCCGACCCAGCGCCATCCGGGTCCCACTGGTCGACTTGCCGTGCGACGACCTCCTCCAGCTCGGCCACGCGTGCCTTGAGTGATTCTGCGCGGTCATCGCGAGGCTCGTCCTCGCGGTTCTCCGCGCCATGATGCACCTCCTGCGCCGCGTCCCCCGCAACTGCGTGATCCTTGCCTTCACCGTGATCCGAGACATCGTCGAACGCGGTCAGTTCGCTGTCGAAATCATCCGCTGGTTCGGACCGCAGCATGTCCGCATCATCGGCGCCGGGGGCATCAATCTGATCGGTCCAGTCGTCCTCATCCGCCGCCACGGCCTGATCGCCTCGCTCGTCCAGGCGGCCCTCATCCGAAAGCTCTTCGGCCTCGTCTCTGGCGCCGTCATTCTCCGGCATCGCCGGGTCCTGCGCCGCGTTGTCGATTCGCAAGGAGGGCGTCAGTACCAGCCTGTCAGGCTCCGCAGGCTCCCCGCCCGGCGCGCCTGCGGCCTTTGCCAGACGCCCATCGCTCGATACCAAGCGCCGGATCGAGGACAGCACATCCTCGATTTCAACATTTGTGACGGGATCGGACATGGTTCTATCGCCCTCGGTTCTTGCCTCGCCGCTCAGCTTACCGGCGCGGCGGCTTTCGCACAACAGATAGGCGCAGTTTTACTGGTTTCCGATCTTGCGCAGCACACGGTCCAAGGATTTGCCACGCTCGCTGAGCGCGGCAGGAGCGTCCTTGACGAGGTTGTAATAGGCCGCCGGATCATAGGTCTGCACAGCCAGATTGAGGTCGCGCACCGTCAACTCGCCGGTTGATTCCAGCACGGCATAGGCGGCGACGATCACGTCGGCCTCAGCCGAAATCTGGTTGGCCTGCGCGTCCAGATATTCCTGCTCGGCGTTCAGCACGTCGAGCGTGGTCCGTGCGCCGAGGTTGGCCTCTTCATTGACCCCCTCGAAGGCGACGCGCCCGGCGCGCACCTGTTCACCGGATGAGATGGCCGACGCGCGGGCCGCTTCGAGGATCGCGTAGGCGATACCGACATTCTGGCGGATCCGGTCACGTGTCTGGTGCAGCACACCCAGCTGCGCGTCGCGCTGCGCGTAGGCGCTGCGCTTGGCCGACGACAATGCACCGCCCTGATAGATCGGACCGCTCAACCCGAGGCTGAGCCGGTTGTTGTCGCTGTCAACACCACCATCAATATTCTCGGACACGCCCAAACTCGCCCCGAGCGAGACGCTGGGCCTCATTGCGGCCTCGGCCACCAGCACGTTCAGCTCGGCTGCCGCCACGTTGTATTGGGCGGACAGCATGTCGGGATGGCTGCGCAAGGCCACCAGCTTGGCGGTGTCTTCGCTACGGGTCAGCGTCGGCACGCGCGGCGGGCTCACGAGATTGCCGGGACGGCGGCCGGTCACCGCGACATACTCCTCGATCGCGCGCTCCAGATCGCCCTGCGCGGTTGCCAGATTGCTGCGAGCCAGCGAAAGGCGCGCCTCAGCTTGGGCAACATCAGTGCGCGTCACTTCACCCACCTCAAAGCGGTCCTCTGCCGCGCGCAGGGATTCGCCGATCACGCGAACGTTGTTGCGGCGCAGCGCAACAAAGCGGGTGTTTCGGACCACGTCCATATAGGCCTGAACCGCACGGAGCAGGACGTCCTGCTCGATCCCGACAAGGCTCTGGCGCGTTGCGAGCACCAGCTCCTTGGCGGAGGCGATCGTCAGTTGGGAGCGGCCGAAATCATAGAGCAACCACTCAGCTGTGATGGCCGCGTTCAACGCCACCGAGTCGGTGCTGCCACCGCTGCTCAGCGCAGTCAGGCCACTGCTACTGGATGTGTTGTTGTAGGTGCGGGTGACGTCCGTCGTCCACGAAATGATTGGACGCAAACGGGCCACAGAGGCGGCAACATCCTCGTCTGCCGCGCGCAGCAGGGCCCGGTTCTGCTCAAGTAAGCCGCTGGTGTTATAGGCCGCAGCAAGGGCGTCGGCCAGCGTCTCGGACATGGCGGCGGGCGCCGTCAGCGACAGGGCCGCCCCGATCAGCCAGCCGCGGACCGCGCCGCCGATCAGACCGCGCCGGTTGCGCCCGTTGGGCCGCGCCTTATCGAGAAGGGTCATCATCGCTATCGTCCTTTCGGCCAACCCGGTGGCGCATCGCCTGCGCCCCATCGTCCAGATAATCGTTTACAGGGTAAAGGCCGCGTGCCGCTCGAATCCGGGCAGCACGGGCGCACCCGCATTGAAGGCAAAACGCCAGTTCATCGTTCCGTTCAACTTGTAGCCGATGCGCACCGCGCCCAGCGCACCCTCGACGAACATGCAGGCAATGCGCCCGCCCTCCTTCAACTGGTCGGTCAGCGCCTCCGGCAGATGCTCGACCGCGCCTTCGACGATGATCACGTCATAGGGGCCGTGCTCGGGCGCGCCGCCAGCCAGCGGGGCCGCGTGGGTGATGACGTTGTCGACCCCATGCTCCAGCAGCATGGCCTGCGCCTCGCCGCCCAGCGTCTCTTCCTCCTCCAGCGCGACGACCGCCTCGGCCATCCGCGAAATCACCGCCGAAGAATAGCCAAGCGCGCTACCCACATCGAGGACCAGCTCATCGCGGCGTATGTCGAGAGCGTCCAGCATCTTGGCCAATGTGCGCGGCTCCAGCACGACGCGGCCGCCGCCCAGATCCACGTTCTCGCCCACATAGGCGGCCTCGCGCATGGCACGCGGCACGAAGGCCTCGCGCGGGACACTCAGCATGGCGTCTATGATCGGAAATTTGGTCACGTCGGCGGGGCGAACCTGCGTGTCGACCATCATGGTGCGGCGCGTGGCATAGTCAGTCATGGCTAAACTCTTCCGTTCAATCTGCTGCCCGGAGTTTTGGCACAGAAGCCCGCCTTGGGCAACGGCGCTGTGCCGTGCACGGATTGCAAATCGGCGGATCACGCCCCACTTGCAACATCTGGCCACCCGGCACGGATGCCAAAGGTCATTCAGCCGCTTCGCGCACCCACAAATCGTCGTCACCGGCGCTCAGCAGGTCAGCGGCGGGGCCCGACGGGGTGTATCCCAGCGGCGCGGCAGTGATCAGACTGCGCAATGAACTGATATCCTGCATTTTGCAGGCATTCAGCAAGTCGTCCAGAAGCGCGTCCAGCGCATCAGGCGAAAGGCATGTCTCACTCGCGGTCATGATGCGCGGATGCACGGTGCGACCGGATGTCTCGCCAATGAGCAGCTCTTCGAACAGTTTTTCGCCCGGCCGCAGCCCGGTGAACTGGATGGCGATGTCGCCCTCAACATGCGCGGTTCTGCCATTGGCACCCGGCGGCATATGGTAAGGGGTCAGCCCGCTCAGGCGGACGATGCTGTCGGCCAGATCGACGATCTTGATCGGCTCCCCCATATCCAGAACGAAGACGTCGCCGCCCGTCGCCATGGCACCGGCCTGAATGACCAGTTGCGCGGCCTCGGGGATGGTCATGAAATAGCGGGTGATCTCGGGATCGGTCACCGTAACCGGCCCGCCCCGCTCGACCTGACTGCGAAAGCGCGGGATGACGGACCCGGACGAGTTCAGCACATTTCCGAACCGCACCATGGAAAAGATCGTATGGTTCTGGCGACGCGCGGCGGCCTGAAACACCAGCTCGGCCAGGCGCTTGGAGGCGCCCATCACGTTGGTCGGGCGTACCGCCTTGTCCGACGAGATCAGAATGACGGACTCGACCCGGGCGTCGATGGCGCTTTGCGCCACGGCCTGCGTGCCGAAGACGTTGTTGCGTACTCCCTCGACCACGTTCTGCTCGACCAGCGGGACGTGCTTGTAGGCCGCCGCATGATAGACCGTTTGCACGCCGAAGCGCGCCAGCGTGGCGGTCAGGCGGCGCGGGTTCTGCACCGACCCCATAAGCGGCACCAGCCGCACCTCGAGATTTCGCGCTCCGATGGTCTCGGTCAGTTCATTGTTGAGGGTGTAGAGAGCGAGTTCCGACAGCTCCCACAGGATCAGGGCGCTGGGGCGCTGCTGGATGATCTGGCGGCAGAGCTCGGACCCGATCGAGCCTCCGGCCCCGGTCACCATCACCACCTTGCCCTCGATATCGCCCTTCATCAAAGGCTCCATCGGCGGAACGGGGTCGCGGCCCAGCAGATCCTCAATGGCGATGTCGTGCAGATCACTCGTGCGGGCCTTGCCCGTGACGATATCCGACATGGCCGGAATGGTCTGCACGCGCACGGGAAACGGCTCCAGCCGCTCGACGATTTCACGGCGTTCGGCACGCGAGGCACTGGGAAGCGCCAGCAGCACCATCTTGACGCCGTAAAGCTGGATCAACCGTCCAAGACGCGCAGGATCGTGGATGCGGATGCCACCCACCTCGGAATCGTGCAATTCCGTGGCATCGTCCAGAAATGCGACCACAACGAATTCCGATTGTTCGCGAAGCGAGCTGAGAAGCTGACGGCCCGACTTTCCCGCGCCATAGATCAGCACCGGCTTGCGCCCTTCGGATGCGTGCCGCTGCAGCAATTCGCGCAGGGCCATGCGCAAGCCGCCCAGAACGCACATGGCAATCAGTCCATAGATCGGCACCGTGCTCACCGGCAGCGGCACATCAAGCATCCGCAAGGACGACAGCAACAGTACGGACGAGGCAAGCACCCCGAAAAAGATCGTCATCAGCAATTGGGTAGACAGGTAGCGCACGACCGCCCGGTAAAATCCCAGCCGGACGAAGACCAAAAGGCTGACCGGCACGAAAATCAGCGCCGCACGCCAGAATCCGCTGGAGGCGATGACCGCGCCTGCGCCGGCCAAACCCGCCGCAGCCGTGTAGCTGAGGATCAGCAGAGCCGCGTCCGCCACCAACTGCAGAGCGCGCTTGTGCGCGCGCTTCAGCTTCAGGAGATGGGTCAGGGCACCGTTCAACATTCTGGGCGCAACTTCCTTGGAGGGATCAGACAGCCGGGCCACCGTCGGTGTTGTTGAGGTTTGGGCGTCAATGAAATGGCTTGACGCTCGGCTCATACTGCGTCCTATCGCCCCAGAGTTCAACCCTTGGGTGCACAGACGGGCGAGCGTTCGCCCATCGAATCGAACCCTTTGAGCCGGCCAGATTGGGTGTGGCTTGTCAAGCTGACAAAGTGTCGCTGCTTGCCGAACGGTCAGCGCCGGCAATAATCCCCGCTCGCCGCGCGCACCCACTTTTGCCCCCGACTACGATACCCTAAGATTAACCGCAAAAGCATAAGCATAAGCGAGGCAGGCATGACACATTCTTTCAAATCGGCGGAACCCAAAATTGCATCGGCCACCCGCGCCGCGCGTGGACCCTCAAGGCGGCTCTTTGCCATCGGCCTCAGCGCATTGGCACTGTCGGCCTGCGGCGATATGCGCGGCCTTGGCATGGCCGGCGCCGCCGAAGCCAGCGGACCCACGGCACTGCCGGACGATCTGCGCCCCGTGCCCAATGCGGCCTACGACGCCTGGGTCGCGGGGTTTCGCAGCCGAGCCGGAGGCTACGGCATCTCGAACGCGACGCTGGCCAGCGCCTTCCGCGGCACCGGCTATCTGCCGGGCGTGGTCAAGCGGGATCGCAACCAGACCGAATTCACCCGCACGCTGGAAGACTACCTTGCCATCGCCGCCTCGGACGAGCGGGTTGCCAAGGGCCGCGCCGCCTTTGCGCGCCACAGCGCGACGCTGAACGCCTTGGAACAGCGCTATGGCGTCGATGCCGAGATCATCACTGCGGTCTGGGGGCTCGAGAGCTTTTACGGAGAGCGGCGCGGCGATGTGCCGGTGATCTCGGCCACCTCGACGCTCGCTTTTGACGGACGGCGCGGGGCTTTCTTTGAAAAACAGTTGGTTGCGGCGCTCAAGATCATCCAGAACGGCGATATCACCGCTGACCGCATGACCGGATCCTGGGCGGGCGCGATGGGTCATACCCAATTCATCCCCACCTCGTATGAGGCCTTCGCTGTGGATTACACCGGCGACGGGCGGCGCGACATCTGGTCCGAGGATCCGAGCGACGCGCTGGCCTCCACCGCGGCTTACCTCGCCAAAAGCGGGTGGTCACGCGGTACGCCTTGGGGGCGCGAAGTGATGCCCGGCGAGAGCGCCCCCGGCACTGTGATTCAGCCCCAGCCCGGCGGGCCGCGCTTTGCGGTGACCGGCAACTTCCGGGCCATCAAACGCTACAACAACTCGGATTCCTATGCGATCGGCGTCGGCCACCTGGCAGACAGGATCGGCGGCGCCGGCCCCTTGCGCAGCGCGTTTCCGCCGGATGCAAACGGCCTGACCAAGGAGGACCGCGTGGCGCTGCAACAACGCCTCACCGCGCGCGGCTTTGACACGGACGGCACGGATGGCGTGATCGGACCCAACACGCGCAGCGCCATCAGCGCCTATCAGTCCAGCCAAGGGCTGCCTGCCACGGGCGAGCCATCGGCCGAACTGCTGCGCAGCCTGCGCTGACACGTCAGTACTGCGGGATCTCGCTTGGCCCGCCCGGCGGCGTTTCGTTGGGCGGCACGAACGGATCCTCGGGCGGTAGATCCTGCGGCGTTTCCTGCGGCGGCTCGGGCGTTTTTTCGGGTGGCAGATCGTTCGGCACTTCCGAAGGCGGGCGCTGCGGGTCCGGGCGGCCCGGATTGGCCGGGCCGGGATTGGGAACGCCCGGATTGCCGGGACGCGGGCCGGGGGTTGCGGCGAATTCATGTGACATGGATGTCTCCTCGATCTGGCGCGCGGCGGTGCCCCGCGCATGTGAAAAACCCTGCGATGCGTCTGCCGGTTCCCTGCGGCCCGGCGCCGCAAGGCGGAACCCTGCTGCCGCAACCGGTGTTTAGGCCCTGCCGCAGCACTGTTGCCGCGCTCGCGCCCTTCCGCCCGAAAGCCCGCCATGACCGAAGCTCCCGATCTGCCGCCCAGCCTGCGCTATTATCCCGACTCGCGCCCCGGTATCCGCCGGCGGCGTTGCGGGCGTGGCTTTTCCTACCTCAATGACGACGGCACGCGCATTGACGCTGCGCAAGAGCGATCCCGAATCCAAGCCCTCGCCGTGCCGCCCGCATGGGAGGATGTCTGGATCTCGCCGCTGCAGAGCGGTCATCTCGTGGCCACCGGTCAGGATGCCCGCGCGCGCAAGCAATATCGCTATCATCCCGAATGGACCGCACTTCAGGCGGCGCAGAAATTCTCGGCCCTGCCGGATTTCGCCGAGGCCCTGCCCGCGATCCGCCGCCGCATCCGCCGCGATCTGGCCGAAGAGCCGGGCGAAGAGGCCTTTGCCATAGCCGCCGCCGCCGCAATGATCGACCGGCTGTCGCTGCGCGTGGGCAACCCTGAATACACCCGCGAGAACGGCAGTTACGGCGCGCTGACCCTCAAGGGGCGCCACGTTCGGCTGCGGGACGGGCGGCTGAACATCTCGTATACCGGCAAGGGCGGCAAACGGGTGCGCCGGCAACTGGCCGACTCGCGGTTGATGAAGGCGCTCGAGCGTATTCGCGATCTGCCGGGAGCCGAGCTTTTGACTTGGCTCGACGATGAGGGCAGGACGCGCCGCGTCACCTCGGCTGGCCTGAACGACTATCTGGCCGACGCTGGCGGGATCGAGACCCTGACGGCGAAGACCTTTCGCACGTGGGCGGGCACGGTCGCCGCCTTCGAGGTCGCGCTGCAGGACGAGCGCCCGACGATCAAGGCCATGGCCGAAGCCGCCGCCGAGCGCCTGCACAACACTCCCGCCATCGCGCGCAACAGCTATATCCATCCGGACGTTCTAGACCTCGCCAAGACCGCCCGGGACATGCCTCCCCGCAGCGGCACGCGCGAGCTGACAGTGACCGAGCAGCGCCTTCAGGCCTTTTTGACGAGCTGACACATCGTGCAGACCGGCACCGCCACCCGAGAAGAAAGGGCGCGGCGCCCTCAGCACCGCGCCCCTATCATCGGACCATCGCCCTGCCCGGCTGCCTACATCGGCACGACGACCTTCTGGTCATGCTCGGGGGCGTCCAGCGTCAGGTGGTTCTCCTCAAGGATCAGGATATTCTCCTTGGCGATGACGTCGCTTTTGGTTTTGTAGCCAATGACATCCTCGACAGGCATGTCGATATGGCGCGCCATCAGCATGGTTTCCTCTGACGAGAAATTCGTCAGGCCGCGCGCGATTTCCGTGCCGGAATCGTTGTAGATATGCAGCACGTCGCCCTTGGTGAAATCGCCCTGGATCGATGTCACATCGGCCCGGCTGATCCCGCATTCGCCCGCCACCAGCGCCTTGGCAATCTGATCCGTCACGACAAGCGAGCCTGCAACCTGCAGCCTGTTGCTGAGCCAGATCTTGAGCGGCGACGCCGTCTCGCCGGTCACGAGACAACGGGTATGGCGCCGCTCGTTCTTGAGCGCGGAGGAAATCGGGCGCTCGATGATGCCGTCGGCGATGATCGTCTCGACCCCGGCATTTTGCGCCATGTTGGCGGCGTGCATCTTGGTCAGCATCCCGCCACTGCCCAACTCGCTGATGCCCGTGGTGGATTCCAGGTGCTCGCTCACATCCTCGACCTCGTGGATGAACTCGGCGTCCGGGTCGGCAGGATCGCGATCATAAAGCCCCTCGACGCTGGTGAGGATGATCAGCGTATCGGCCTCGACCATCTGGGCGACCTTGGCGGACAAGCGGTCATTATCGCCCACCCGCAGGTCGCGCGTGGCGATGGAATCGTTTTCGTTCACGATGGGCAGGATGTTGCTTTCCAGCAGACGCAGCATGGTGTTCTTGATGTTGAGGAACCGGCGGCGCTCTTCCATGTCGCCGACCGTGACCAGCATCTGGGCCACGTCCATGTCATGCTCGGACGCGACCTGACGGTAGGCGTTCATCAGCAGGGGTTGGCCACAGGCGGCGGCGGCCTGCTTGTCCATGATGCCGGCCTCTTCGGGACGTTTCCCGACCATGTTGAGGCCCAGCGCGACCGAGCCCGAGGAGGTCAGGATGATGTCATAGCCTTCGGATTGAAGCTGCGCGAGGTCGCTCATCAAGCCGTTGATGAACGCATATCTCAGCGTCAGCTTCTCGCTATTGGCCAGCAGGCTGGACCCGACCTTGACGACGATCTTCTTTCTCTTGGACACAGGCATTCTCCACTATTCATTTGTATTCAATGAGATAAATACCTTCTAGTGGCGCCCAAGGACGCCAACGGACAGCATTACCCCTTTCAGTGATTCGCCGTTTTATAGCACGCCCCAGATATCGGAATGCAAACAGGTCATGGCCTCGCCCGGCCCAGCGCGGCGCCTGCCGTCACGGAAAACGCGGCCAGAAGGCGCACCCGCATGCGTTTGGCGAAACAAGCCGCACGCGTGCTGAAAACGACATTAAATTTGCTGTAAACGGCATGGCTTTGCGTTATGTAGCACCCCGAACACAGAGCGCGCGCCGAGGCAGACCCCTTGCGGCATGGGCCGCAACGGCCCACTTGATGTAGCCCGGCCGCATAGACGGTGCCGGGCCATTTTACCGGTCGCAACGCGCGCGCCACCATGATGCGGCCCAAAAGGCCGCCGAAAGGAGACGACACGATGAACGACATGAGCACCGACAAGGCACAGCCCAATCTCGATATCGCCGCGCTGGTCGCGGATCTGGGGGAGCGCGCCAGGGCGGCGGCACAGGGGCTGGCCGCCACCACGGCCGAGCAGCGCAACAAGGCGCTGACCGAGGCCGCAAAGGCGCTGCGCGCACGCGCGCCCGAACTGCTGGAGGCGAACGCCAAGGATTGCGACAGCGTCCGTGACAGTGGCAAGGACGCCGCGTTCATCGACCGCCTGACCCTGACCGAAGAGCGTGTCGAGGGTATGGCCGATGCCATTGATGCCATCGCCGCGCAGGACGACCCGCTTGGCCGCATGCTTGCCACATTCGACCGGCCCAACGGGCTGAAGATCAACCGCGTCAGCGTGCCCATCGGCGTCATCGCCATGATCTACGAGTCCCGCCCCAATGTCGGATCGGACGCAGGCGCGCTTTGCGTCAAATCCGGCAATGCGGTGATCCTGCGCGGCGGCTCCGAGAGCCTGCATTCCTCGCGGGTCATCGTCTCGTGCCTGGCCCAGGGGCTGCGCGCCGCCGGTCTGCCCGAGGACGCGGTGCAACTGGTCGACACGCGCGACCGGGAGGCCGTCAAGCTGCTGCTGCACAGCACTGAGGCGATCGATCTGGTCATCCCGCGCGGCGGGCGCGGATTGGTGTCGCTGGTCCAGAAGGAGGCCCGTGTGCCGACCCTTCTGCATCTGGACGGCAACAATCACACCTATGTCCATGAGAGTGCCGATATCGAGAAGGCCGTGGGCATCGTCCAGAATGCCAAGATGCGGCGGACGGGGATTTGCGGCGCCACTGAATGCGTCGTGGTCGACCGCAAGATCGCGGGCGACTTCCTGCCCCGCCTTGCCCAGGTGCTCAGCGATTGCGAGCTGCGCGGCGATGCCGAAGCGCAGAAGATCGTGCCGGACATGACTGCCGCCACGGACGAGGATTGGGGCACCGAATATCTCAGCAACATCATGTCGGTGAAGGTCGTGGCCGATCTGCAGGAGGCGATCGGATTTGTTCAGGCGCATTCCTCGGGGCATACGGACGCCATCGTGGCCGAGGATATGGACGTGGTGACGCCCTTCATGACGGCGGTGGATTCCGCCGTTGTGATGCACAACGCATCGACCCAGTTCTCGGATGGGGGCGAGTTTGGCATGGGGGCCGAGATCGGCATCGCGACCGGCAAGATGCATGCCCGCGGGCCAGTCGGCGCCGAGCAACTGACCAGCTTCAAATACCTCGTCTTCGGCAACGGGCAAAAGCGCCCCTGAGGCGAATGACCCCTGCGCGGCGCCTCCCCGGCGCCGCGCCAGTGACAGATATCAAAGGGGCCGTTTCAGCCAGCGCGCCAGAACGCCCACGATCCCTTCGCGGAACATCAGCACTCCGATGACAAAGATGACGCCCTGAATGATCGTGACCCACGCTCCGAAGGTCGCAAGGTAGTTCTGCATTGTCACGATGATGCCAGCGCCCAGCAGCGGACCAAAGACGGTGCCCATGCCACCCAGCAGGGTCATCAAAACGACCTCGCCCGACATTGACCAATGCACATCCGTCAGCGACGCCAGTTGAAACACCTGCGATTTGGTCGCCCCTGCCACACCAGCCATCGTGGCCGACAGCGTGAACACGATCAGCTTGTAACGGTTGACGTCATAGCCCAGCGACACGGCGCGCGGCTCATTCTCGCGGATTGCCTTCAAGACCTGGCCGAAGGGCGAATGCACGATCCGGTAAAGCATCAAGATGCCGCCGAAGGTCACCACCAGCACGAAGAAATAGAGCGCCAGATTGTCGGCGAGCGGGATCATCCCGAAAAGATCGTTGCGCGGCACGCTCTGGATGCCGTCCTCGCCGCCGGTGAACTCGGCCTGCAGGGCGATGAAATAGACCATCTGCGCGAAGGCCAGCGTGACCATGGCAAAGTAGATGCCCTGCCTGCGGATCGCGAGCGATCCGATAATGAGCCCCAGAACGCCCGCAGCAGCAGCGCCGCACAGCACCGACAGTTCCGGCGTCAGCCCCCAGACCTTGGCGGCATGAGCGGCGACATAGCTGGCCCCGCCGAAATAGGCCGCATGTCCAAAGGACAGCAATCCGCCGAAGCCCAGCAGCAGGTTGAACGCGGCGGCAAAGAGCGCGAAGCACATCACCTTCATCGCGAAGATCGGATAGACGAAGAAGGGCAGAACGATCAGCACCGCCAGAAGGACGGCAAAGATGATCTTGTGCAGCCGTGGCATGCCGGCGGTCTGCGGCACCACGTCCGCCGCTTTGGTGTTGTCTGCCATCGCCATTATGCGGGCCTCCCAAACAGTCCTTCGGGTTTGATCATCAGAACGATCGCCATGATGACAAAGATCACAACGGCCGATCCCTCGGGGTAGAACACCCGCGTCAGCCCCTCGACGATGCCCAGCATGTATCCCGTGAGGATCGCCCCCATGATCGAGCCCATGCCGCCGATCACCACGACGGCGAAGACCACGATGATAAGCTGCTCGCCCATCGTGGGGTTAACCGAATAGATCGGCGCGGCCAGCACGCCGGCAAAGCCCGCGAGCGCGACGCCGAACCCGTAGGTGAGCATGATCATCAGCGGCACGTTGACGCCGAACGCGCCCACCAGCACCGGGTTTTCCGTCGCTGCGCGCAGATAGGCGCCCAGCCGGGTCTTTTCGATCATGAACCAGGTACCAAAGCACACAACAACGGATGCTACGACCACCCATGCGCGGTAGTTCGGCAGGAACATGAAGCCGAGGTTCTGGCCACCGTTCAGGATGTCGGGGATCTGATACGGCAATCCGGAGATGCCATAGTAATTGCGGAACAGGCCCTGAATGATCAGCGCAAGGCCGAAGGTCAGCAAAAGCCCGTAGAGATGGTCAAGGTGATAGAGCCGCGACAGCATGGTCCGCTCCAGCAGGATGCCGAAGGCCCCCACGATCAGCGGCGCCAGAAAGAGAGCGGGCCAATAGCCGATGCCGAGATAATTGAGCAGCATCCACGCCACGAAGGCGCCCGCCATGTAAAGCGCGCCATGGGCAAAGTTGATGATGTTGAGCAGGCCAAAGATCACGGCCAGCCCCAGCGACAGCACCGCGTAGAACGAGCCGTTGATGAGGCCCAGCAAAAGCTGACCCATCAGAACCTGCGGCGGTATTCCCAGAAGTTCGAACATGATGCCGTCCCGTTGGCCTGAGTGATCAAGACGCGCCCGCCCGGCTGATGTAGCCGGGCGGACGTCGGCAGTGTCTTACTGCTTGGTGAAGTCGCACTCGTCCAGCATCGGCAGGAACGCATCCTCGCCGCTGATCGAGGAGACCTGATTATAGAGGTCCCACTCGCCTTCGGAATCGCCCGGTGCCTTGACCTCGAAGAGGTACATGTCGTGGATCGCACGGCCATCACCGCGCACGGTGGTCATCCCGAAGAGCGGATCGTCGAACTCCATCTCCTTCATCTTGGCGACCACGGCCTTGCCGTCCTCGGCGCTGCCTACGGCCTCGACCGCCGCCAGATAGGCCATCGTGGCGGAATACGCGCCCGCATGGACCATCGTCGGCTTGGAACCCATTTCTTCTTCGAAGCGGGCCGACCATTCGCGCGTGGCGTCGTTCTGATCCCAGTAGAACGCCTCGGTCAGGTTCAGGCCCTGCGCGGTTTCGGTTCCCAGCGAATGCACGTCGGTGACGAACATCAGCAGAGCGGCCAGCGACTGGCCCGCCTGGGTGATGCCGAATTCCGACGCCTGCTTGATCGCGTTGACGGTATCGCCGCCCGCATTGGCGAGGCCGATCACGTCAGCGCCGCTGCCCTGCGCCTGCAACAGGAAGGACGAGAAGTCCTGCGACGGGAAGGGATGGCGCACGTTGCCGACGACTTCACCGCCGTTCTCCTTGACCACGGCCATCGTGTTCTCTTCCAGCGAGTGACCAAAGGCATAGTCGGCAGTCAGGAAGAACCATTTCTTGCCGCCGGCATTGGTGACGGCGCCGCCGGTGCCGTTGGCGAGTGCGGCGGTGTCATAGGTCCAATGCACGGTCGTCGGCTGGCACTGGTCGCGCGTCAGGCTGGTCGAGCCTGCACCGGAATCCAGCAGAACGCCGTTCGCTTCGGCGGTGATGTCGGCGACGGCCAGCGCCACGGACGAGGTCGGCACATCGACGATAGCGGTCACGCCGTCCACGTCATACCACTGGCGCGCGATATTCGAGCCCACATCGGGCTTGTTCTGGTGGTCGGCCGAGATCACCTCGACATTCATGCCCTTGTCGGCGGCGCCGAAATCCTCGACCGCCATACGCGTGGCCACAGCCGAGCCTTCGCCCGACAGGTCCGCATAGGTGCCCGAACGGTCGTTGAGCACGCCGAGCTTGACATTGATGTCCTGCGCCATCGCCGGCGCACCGAGCATCGCGGCCAGTGCCGCGGAGTTGATAGCTAGTTTCCTGAACATTCTTTTCCTCCCTGGTTTCGGCGCTGCTTGCGCCCTTTATCGTTCTAGACCCCGAGATACTCGTGCAGCTTCTCGGTGTTCTCCTCCAACTGGTCGTTCGCGATCATATCGACGACCTTGCCCTGATCCACCACGTAATGCCGGTCAGCGACCGACGCGGCAAACCGGAAATTCTGCTCCACCAGAACAATGGTAAAGCCTTCGTCCTTGAGCGCCTCGATCGTGTGCCCGATCTGCTGCACGATAACGGGTGCCAGACCTTCGGTCGGCTCATCCAGCAGCAAAAACTTGGCGCCCGTGCGCAAGATGCGGGCGATCGCCAGCATCTGCTGCTCGCCGCCCGACAGCTTGGTGCCCTGGCTGCTGGTGCGTCGCTCGCGCAGGTTGGGAAACAGATCATAGATCCGCTCGATACTGAGGCCACCATCGGCGATGCGGGGCGGCAGCATCAGGTTTTCCTCGACGCTCAGCGACGAAAAGATGCCGCGCTCTTCGGGGCAGAGCGCGAGGCCCAGCCGCGCGATATGGCGCGGCTGCATGTCGATCAGTTCGGTGCCCTCGAAGGTGACCGAGCCGGTGCGCTTGCCGAGGATGCCCATGATCGCCAAGAGGGTCGATGTCTTGCCCGCGCCGTTGCGCCCCAAAAGGGTGACGACTTCGCCCTTCCGCACTTCGAAATCGATGCCGTGCAGGACATGGCTCTCGCCATACCAGCCGTTGAGGTCGCTGACTTTCAAAAGCACGTCCGCCGCGTCAGTCATGGCTCGCTCCGATATAGGCTTCGATCACTTCGGGGGCTTTCGATATCTCATCATAGGTGCCTTCGGCCAGGATTTCGCCCCGCGCCAGCACGGTGATGCGGTCCGACAGATCAGCCACCACCGACAGGTTATGCTCGACCATCAGTACGGTGCGATTCTCGGCGATCCGCCGGATCAGCTGCGAGATGCGCTCCACATCTTCCCGGCCCATGCCCGCCATCGGCTCGTCCAGGAGCAGCATGTCGGGGCTGAGCGCCAGCGTGGTGGCGATCTCGAGCGCGCGCTTGCGTCCATAGGGCAAGGCGGCGGCGCGCTCATTGGTGAACTCGCTCAGCCCGACCTCGTCGATATAGCCGCGCGCCTGATCGTCGAATTTCGACAGGATCTTGTCCGAGCGCCAGAAATCGTAGCTCTCGCCGCGCGCCCGCTGCAGGGCCACCCGCACGTTCTGCAGCACGGTCAGGTCCGGAAAGATCGCCGAGATCTGAAACGACCGAACCATGCCCAGCCGGGCAATCTCGGCGGGCTTCATCTTGGTGATATCGCGGCCTTCATAGATGATCGAGCCGCGGGTCGGCTGCAGGAATTTCGTGAGCAGGTTGAAACAGGTCGTCTTGCCGGCGCCATTCGGGCCGATCAGCGCGTGGATCGTTCCCTTTTCGACCGACAGATCGACGTTGTTCACGGCGACAAAGCCCTTGAACTCTTTCGTCAATCCCTTCGCCTCAAGCGCGACTGCCATACCACCCTCACGTCATCTTTTTATACCCGCATCCTGCACGCAATGTGCAAGCGCAGGCTATTGCAGTATGGAATTGCTAACGCTTGAGGACAAAATGTAAACAAATTTCTGCGCTTACCGGTGCTGCCGGACCCATTCTCTGGATCTGTCCGGGTATCGTAGAATCTTGGTGGGCAGATGGTATTCCCAAGCCGTGAGGAGTGCGCCGGCCCCCTACCCTTGCCCGGCAGGATCAGGGGTTTTCCGAAGTGACATTGCCCGTCATGGGCCGCCGTGACTCCCCCGCCGTGCAGACTGGAACGAATGCGACGCGGAGTGGTTGAACACATAGTACGGCCGCTTGAACGTGGCCCGCGTCATGGCACCGCGTGACTTAGAAAGTAACACAACCCGGAATTGGAGACTGAGATGTCCATTCGCCCCTTCTTCGTTTTTGCACTCGCCACGTCTACGGCCCTCGGGTCCGCGGCGCTGGCAGAAAAGACCCAAGGGCAAGGCGCTGCAACGTCAGCCGCTGACAGCACGCCCCGCATGGCACAGAACACCTCCAACCAAGGGGCTACGCCGCCGCCGGAGGGCAGACAAGGCATGGGCCACGGCATGAAGGGCGCGATGATGAAAATGGCCGACAAGGACGGTGACGGCACCGTCAGCGCCGAAGAGCGGCGCGAGATGATGCAAACCAGGCTGTCCGAAAACGACGCCGACGGAGATGGCAGCCTGTCCCGCGGCGAGTTCGAGGCGATGCACATGAAAATGATGCAGGAGTATCTGGATGAGCGTTTTGCCAAACTCGATACCGACGGGAATGGCGCCATCAGCAGCGATGAAATGGCCGCCCATGCGGACAAGATGGGGAGTATGCAGCACGGCGCGGGCCATATGAGCCAAGGAAAGAAGAAGAATCAGCCGGAATGAGTGTCGACTCCGCCGCCGAGCCAATCAACGATCGCCCCGGCGGCGGCATGCCTGTGACCCAAGCTGAGATGACCCGACAAACCGGATCGCGCAGCGCTCAGGCACGTCTCCCCGAGGCGTCGAACCACATCTCGTCGGCATGATCCCATGTCAGCGCTACGTCTTCGCCCTCGACAGGCAACCGTTCCGCCGCGCTCAGGCGGATGGTGACCAACGTGTCATCCACCAGCTTGACATGCACCAGCGTCTCGGCCCCCAGCGCTTCGGAGTAAAGGACCGTGCCTTTGACCTTATGCGCGCCGGTCGCAATAGTCAGATGCTCTGGGCGCACGCCCAGAGTGACCGCCGCGGCCGAGGGCACATTCGCAAGCTCGGCCTTCATGAAATTGGTCGGCGGCGAGCCGATGAAGCCCGCCACGAACTGGGTCGCGGGGTTGGCATAAACCTCGAGCGGGGCGCCGATCTGCTCGGCGACACCGCCATTCATCACGATCATCCGGTCGGCGAGGGTCATCGCCTCGACCTGATCATGCGTGACATAGAGCGAGGTGACGCCAAGGCGCCTTTGCAGTTGCTTGATCTCCAACCGCATCTGCACCCGCAGCTTGGCGTCAAGGTTCGACAGCGGCTCGTCAAAGAGGAACACTGCGGGTTTGCGCACGATGGCGCGGCCCATCGCGACGCGCTGGCGCTGACCGCCGGACAGCTCGCGCGGACGGCGCGTGAGGTAAGGCTCAAGCTGTAGAAGGGTGGCGGCGGCCTCCACCCTCTCAATGATTTCCGCTCTGGGTCGCCCGGCGATCTTCAGCCCGTAGGCCATGTTGTCGAAGACCGACATATGCGGGTAGAGCGCGTAATTCTGGAACACCATGGCGATATCTCGGGCCATCGGCTCGCGCTCGTTCACGCGCGTGGCGTTGATCAGAACCTCGCCGCTGGTGATTGTCTCCAGCCCCGCCACCATGCGCAAAAGCGTGGACTTGCCGCAGCCAGAGGGGCCGACGATCACGATAAGCTCGCCATCCTCGATATCGATATCGATACCGTGGATCACGTCGGTCTTGCCGAAGGATTTCTTTATGCCCTTGAGGTTGACGGTCGCCATGGATCACTTCTCACTATCGACGAGGCCGCGAATGAACAGCCGTTGCATGCTGATGACGACGATCACGGGCGGTATCATCGCCAGAAGGGACGTCGCCATGATGACCGGCCAGTCGGCGATATCGTCCCCCGACGGGAACATCTGCTTGATCCCCATGACGATGGTATTCATCGACGGGTCCGTGGTAATCAAGAGCGGCCATAGATACTGGTTCCAGCCATAGATGAACAGGATGACGAAAAGCGCGGCGATATTCGTGCGGCTCATCGGCAGCAGGATATCCCAGAAAAAGCGCATCGGGCCGGCGCCATCGACTCGCGCAGCCTCGGCCAGCTCGTCCGGGACGGTCATGAAAAACTGGCGGAAAAGAAATGTGGCCGTAGCCGACGCGATGAGCGGGAAGATGAGGCCCGAATAGCTGTTGAGCATGCCAAAGCCGGCGACCACCTCGTATGTCGGAACGATCCGCACCTCGACGGGCAGCATCAGGGTGAGGAAGATCAGCCAGAAGAACAGCCTGCGCCCCGGAAAGCGGAAATAGACGATGGCGAACGCCGAGATGAGCGAAATGGCGATCTTGCCCAGCGCGATGCCGATCGCCATGATCAGCGAATTGAGCATCATCAGGGCAACGGGCGCATTGATGCCCGCCACCAGCGCCTTGCGGTAATTCTCGAAAAACTGGTCACCGGGCAGCAGCGGCATGGGGGGTCTGACGATCTCGGGCTGGGTCACGGTCGAGGCGACGAAGGCCAGCCAGATCGGGAAGAACACGAAGAGAAGGCCGATGATCAGGCCCAGATGGGTCAGCCAATGGCCCAGCCCGCGCCGCTCTACCATGCCGTCGCGATGTGCCATCAGTAATGCACCCGCCGTTCGATGAACTTGAATTGCACGATGGTTAAAAGACCGACGATCAGTAGCAGGATCACGGATTGCGCTGCGGACGAGCCCAGATCCTGCCCCACGAAGCCGTCCGAATAGACCTTGTAGACCAGAATGGTCGTGGCCTGCTGCGGCCCGCCCGAGGTGATCGTGTGGATGACCCCGAAGGTTTCGAAAAAGGCATAGACGATATTGACGACCAGCAGGAAAAACGTGGTCGGCGACAGCAGGGGAAAGACGATGGTGCGAAAGCGCGTCCAGAAATGGGCGCCGTCGATGGCAGCCGCCTCGATCACCGATTTCGGAATGGCCTGAAGCCCGGCAAGGAAGAACAGGAAGTTATAGCTGATCCGCCCCCAGGAGGAGGCAACGACGACAAGGCCCATCGCCTCCTCTCCGTTCAGCACGTGATTCCAGTCATAGCCCAGCACGCCCAGATACCAGGTCACCACGCCCACGCGCGTATTGAACATGAATAGCCACAGCACGCCCGCCACGGCCGGGGCAACAGCATAGGGCCAGATCAGCAAGGTCCGGTAAACGCCCGACCCCTTGATCAGCCGGTCCGCGAGGACGGCGAGGTAGAGCGCCACGCCCATCGACACGACCGTCACGAGAATGGAAAATATCGCCGTCGTGACAAAAGACGCCCGGTAATAGGGATTGCCAAGGAGGTATTCGAAATTGCCCAGACCGACATACCGCATCGACAGGCCGAAGGGATCGGGGATGAACAGCGACTGCCAGATCGCCTGCCCCGCCGGGTAGAAGAAGAAGACAGCCGTCACCGCGATCTGCGGCAGAACCAGCAGAAGCGGCAACCAGATACCCTTGAAGGTGACGCGCTTTTCCATGAGTTCCGTGCCGCGCCCCAGCCATCCCGGAGCGCGGCCTGACTTTTAGCGGTTCGCCTGCTCGAAGCGGCGGAGCAGCTCGTTCCCACGGCTGGCGGCGCTGTCGAGCGCAGCTTGCGCGGGCTTGTCACCGGCCCAGACGGCCTCCAGCTCTTCGTCGATGATGGTGCGGATCTGATCGAAATTACCCAGACGCAGGCCCTTGGAGTTTTCCGTCGGCGCGTTGGTGGTCATCTGGGTCACGGCGACGTCGGTGCCGGGGTTCTCCTCGTAGAACCCCTGCTCGCGCGTCAATTCCGCAGCGGCCGTCGTGATCGGCAGATACCCGGTGTCCTGATGCCACTTGGCCTGGACCTCGGGGGACGAGAGGTAGTTGAGGAAGGACGCAACGCCCTTGTATTCCTCATCGCCCTGCCCTGCCATCACCCAGAGCGAGGCACCGCCGATGATGGTGTTCTGCGGCGCATCGACCAGCGACGACCAGTAGGGAAGCGGTCGCACGTCGAACTCGAACGTGGCCTCGTCCTTGATCCCGGCATAGCCGGCCGAGCTTTCGGTGAAGAGCGCGCATTCGCCCGCGCGGAAATTGGCGCCGCCCTCATTGCGGCGACCGGCATAGATGAATTTGCCCTCTTTCGCCCATTCACCCATTGCCTCGATATGCGCGATCTGCGTTTCGCCGTTCAGGACCAGCTCGGTATCGAGGCCGTCAAACCCATTTGCCTGCGTGGCGAAGGGTACGTCGTGATAGGCTGAAAGGTTTTCCAGATGGATCCAGCTTTGCCATGCAGTGGTCATCGGGCAGGTGCTTCCTGCCTCCTTCAACTGGTCCAGAACCGTGCCGATCTTCTCCCATGTCGAGAGGTCGGTATCGGGGTCGATCCCTGCCTCGGACAGCGCATCGCGGTTGACCCACAGCACCGGGGTCGACGAGTTGAAGGGCATCGACAGCATGTCCCCATCGCTGGTCGTGTAATATCCCTTGACCGATCCGATGAAGCCGTCCGGATCGAACTCGGCGCCCGCCTCTTCCATAACCTTGTAGACCGGATTTATGGCGCCCTCGGCGGCCATCATCGTGGCGGTGCCCACCTCGAACACCATCAGGATATCGGGCTGCTCGCCCGCGCGGAAGGCGGCGATCCCGGCATTCAGCGTCTCGGAATAGTTGCCCTTGTGGGTTGCGGTCACGGTGTAGTCGGATTGCGAGCTGTTGAAGTCCTCGACCTGAGCGGTCACCAGCTCTCCCAGACGGCCCGTAAACGCGTGCCAGAATTCGATTTCCGTCTGCGCCGCCAGCGGCGCGGCGATCACGGACGCGGATGCGGACGCCAGCAGTAAGCGTTGGATGTTCATGTCGATCCCTCCAGTTCAACGATACCTCTCGTGCCGCCACGATAGGCGTAACATCTTCGCTTAATCAACTGACTCGTTCCGCGTTTTGAATCTGCTCTTGAGCACTGGCGAAAATGCGGAAGCGCTCCAGATCAGACCACAACTATCTGATTTTAAATGTTATTTTTTCGAGCAGAATTGCCATATCTCCAACTCGCCTGTTCAACCGCAATAAATGTCATGCAATCTTCACGGAGGTCCGAGACGATAGCAGACGTCAGCGGCTCCGCGTTCAAAGCCTGTAGCATGAGCCCTTGAGAATGACAGACAGCGCTGATCTGGACGCTTCGCGCCACTTCACAGCAGGTCGCCGCTCGGCCAAGGCCGCGGCATCGCCGCCAGCGTCAGATTCGTGGCAAGGGAAAGACCAGTTGGAACCCTGCGTCCATCATTCTCTCTTCAGACGGAAATTCCGGCAAAAGCTCGATGCCCGTTTCGCTCCCCCCATTCACGGCCGCCCTCCTCGCCGACATCGCTTTCAACTCAGATCGTTACGCCCGCTTCGATCATCCCCCTTATAGCCGGCATAAGCGAAATCGCCGAAGTGATAGAGATAGGGGCACTCCATGATCATGGGCATCCGTGAGAGGACAGTAGTAGCGATTGGCGTAAAACCGGCCCGGAATGTACTACGCCTAGTCCGCGTAATCGCGAAAGCTCATCCCCGCCTTGAAAATGCCAATGTGGTGATAGACCTGCTCAAGCGCATCGACGACAGTAATCCCGGCCGCTTTCATCGCGATGGGCGAGCCAGCGTTCATCCATTCCACGCCGACGATCGCGCCGTCGCCCACAAAGAATGCGATCAGATCGCCCATCTCACGCGCCCAGTCCCTCTCGCGCTGGGCTAGGCTGGGACCGGGAGCGACAAAATTGACGGTTTTAGCGGGGCTGCACTTCATCCACAGTCTGGTAGCCATAGGCCAAGTACCGGCACCCCATGAATTCGAAAAGCATCGTGCGGCCTTCCGTCACCAGCAGGAAACGCGACGAAAGCGAATGGAATCGCAAAGTTGTAAATTAATGGCGGAGACGATGTCCGCCACACAAGGAACTGGTAGTATCCTATAACTTCCAATAAAGCTTTGATACACAGGGCTTAATCCACTCAAGACCGTCCAGCACGTTCCGCTAGTTTCCGTTTACATCCCACAAAAAGTGTGGGAAATATTGTGGGGCGTGATAGTGGGCAGGTCGGGCGATGACACAGGACAAGGCAAGCAGCAAGCAACACCCTGAGAAGGCGCTTTCCGCCGTTTTCGTGCGCCAGGTGTCCCAGCCCGGCAAGTATGCAGATGGACATGGCCTCTATCTGCTGGTGCAGCCCAATGGCTCAAAGCAGTGGATCCAGCGTTTGACCATTCGCGGCAAGCGCACGGACATGGGGCTGGGCGGTGCGGCTTACATCAGCTTGGCAGAGGCGCGCGAGGCGGCGCTGGCAAACAAGCGGCTGGCGCGGGTCGGGGGCGATCCGCTGCAAGCCAAACGCGAAGCGCAGGCGGTGCTGACCTTCGAGGAAGCCGCCCGCAAGGTTCACGAAATCCACAAACCGACATGGCGCAACGCGAAACATGCGGCGCAATTCCTATCGACATTGGAAACCTATGCCTTCCCCAAGATTGGCGCGCGTAAGGTGGCGGATGTTTCAGCGTCCGATCTATTGGAGGTGTTGCAGCCCATATGGCTGGATAAGCCCGAAACAGCGCGGCGCGTGCGGCAGCGCATCGGCACCGTGATGAAATGGGCCATTGCGCAGGGCTGGCGGCAGGACAACCCATCGGAGAACATCGGGCAGGCGTTGCCAAAGCAAGAAAAGTCCCAGTCACATCGCAAGGCGCTTCCCTATGCCGAGGTGCAGAGTTGTATCGACGTGGTGCAGGCATCCGGCGCATGGCCCGCCACAAAGCTGGCGCTGGAGTTTCTTATCCTGACCGCATCGCGGTCTGGTGAGGTGCGCGGCGCGCTCTGGGATGAAATCGAATTTCAGGGTGGCGAGACTGCTATTACTGCTAAAGCTGCTATTTGGAATGTGCCAGCCGCGCGTATGAAGGCGAAAAAACCGCACCGCGTGCCACTATCTGCCCGCGCACTGGAAATCCTGACCGAAGCCGAGGCGCTGCGCGGCAAATCGGGGCTGGTGTTTCCGTCCATGCGGGACAAGCCGCTGTCGGACATGACGCTCTCCAAGCTGGTCAAGGAGCAGGGCTTTGACGTGGATGTGCATGGGTTTCGCACGTCCTTTCGGACATGGGCGCAGGAACAGACGAATTTCCCGCGCGAGGTGGCCGAGGCTGCGCTGGCGCATGTGGTCAAAAGCAAAGTGGAAGCCGCCTATGCGCGCTCGGATCTTCTTGAGAAGCGGCGCAAGATGCTAGAAAGCTGGGCGGGCTATCTGGCGGTGCGGCGCAGTGAAGTCGTCAGTTTTAGTCGGTAGGAATCGAAACCTTAACAATTCATGACGTAGAATTCGCCAACCATATCGCTATGACGCTTTCGATTTCGGCTTGGGTCGGCTGCCCGAGAAAAAAACCTTCAGCCCCAGTTACGCACCAAATCATGCACAGGCGAGCGCGTTCATGCGCAGGCGGGCGCAGAGGTTTTCCACAAGAGTATCTTTTCCAATTCAACACAATGATGGCTTGTCAGCGACCTAAGAGAAGAAGTTAAGTCCCTGCCTGTCAAAAATTGCGTGTGGATAGACGGTGCATGAATCGCTGCGCGTAAGGCGGGCCTTTACGTTGCGCAAAAGGTCAACGACTAAGTGGTGGATTTTCCGCAAATTTGCGATTGACGGAGTATGTGCCAAAGCTTCATCGTTAAGAAGCTTCTTGGGTAAACATGCGCCCAATGAGGCGCTTCCCGGACCCGCGCAACAGGTCCGAGAAGCAAGGTAAGGATAAATCTGGTACGACTTTTCCTACACCTTTTGTGCATGCGAATCTGGTTTTAGACAAGCCACATTTTCTGGCGCGTCTGACCGCATCACTAGAGGCTTGATATGACAAACAAAGTCTATCGCCGCCCAGATGTTGAAGGCATCACTGGGCTTTCTCGAAGCACCCTATACGCCATGATGGCCGAAGGCACGTTTCCCAAGCCGGTTAAGCTGGGCAAGCGCGCTGTCGGATGGCGTGAAGCTGATATTACCGCTTGGCTTGAGAGCCGCGCCCAGGACGCCGCTTGATAGGTGGCGGGCAAAAAGAAAGCGCCGTGCAGCTGGCGGGCTGACACGACGCGGGATGTTTCGTTTGCAGGCGCGACGAACACCCGAAACATATCACCCAAGCGCATCAAACGCCATAGTCGCGGCACGTCTTATTGTATCACGTCCAGCGCAGGCGAGGCTTTCCGCATTATCGTCTCAGGGCGTGACCGCTGGGCGCTGGAGGAGTTGCGCAAGGCTGGGGCAAGGGGTTGTAGCCCTATTCAGAACCCTGCGCCGCGCTGGGCTGCTTACGTCCACAACCTGCGCGACCTGGGCGTTGAAATCGAGACCATCACCGAAGCGCATGAAGGCGACTTTCCGGGGCATCATGCGCGCTATGTGCTGCGCTCTGGCGTGTCGCTGGGCTGGCAAGGAGGTGCGGCATGAACCGGCTGCAAATCACCTTCCTGATGCGCACGCATGGCCTGACCGAAGCGCAGGCGAATGCCTTGGCAGCGTTGATCTGGGGGGCGTGCTGATGGACGCGAGACAGATCACGCAAGACCTGCGCGGCAAATGGTATGGCGGCTATGGCAGCGCCGCCTGCCCGGTGTGCCAGCCTGCGCGGGAGAAGGGTCAGAACGCCCTGACGCTGGCCGATGGCAATGGCGGGCGGCTCTTGCTGCACTGCAAGAAAACCGGCTGCGCCTTTGGCGACATTCGCGCGGCGGCGGGTATTGCGCCCGGTGACTATGCTGCGCCGGATCCGTCCGAGGTGGCGGCACGGCAGGCGCAGGAAAGGGCCGATGCCGCGAAGCGTTCCGCGCAGGCGCATCGGCTCTGGCAAGAGGCGCAGCCGATGAGCGGCACCCTGGCCGAAAGCTATCTGAGGGGGCGGGGCATTTCCTGCCCCCTTCCCGAAACGCTGCGCTTTCTGCCTAGCTGCTGGCACCCGACCGCTAAGCGCTTTCCGGCCATGCTGGCACTGGTGGATGGGGTTGCGGATTGCGCCGTGCATCGCACCTATCTGGCACCGGGCGGCGGCAAGGCTGCTATAGCGCCTGACAAGTTGATGCTGGGCCGTGTCTCTGGCGGGGCTGTGAGGCTTACAGGGGCGCAGGGGCCGCTTTTGGTGGCCGAAGGTATCGAGACTGCGCTTAGCCTTGCCTGTGGCATCTTGCGCAAGCCTGCGACCA
Organism: Roseovarius roseus; assembly: GCF_043355935.2. Lineage (NCBI taxonomy): Bacteria > Pseudomonadati > Pseudomonadota > Alphaproteobacteria > Rhodobacterales > Roseobacteraceae > Roseovarius > Roseovarius roseus. Next base: position 97,343 of record NZ_JBHFPE020000008.1, read on the forward strand.
TCTGGGCAGCGCTATCCACGTCCGGCATGCGGGGGCTGCATCTGCCCAAGGATCCGCATCGGCTGACAATCGCGCCCGATGGTGATGCACCGGGCCGCGAGGCCGCGCATGCCTTGGCCGAACGCGCAAGCGCACTGGGCTGGGATGTGTCGCTGTTGCCCGCGCCGGATGGGCGCGACTGGAATGATATTCTGACCATGAAAGGGGAAAGCGCATGACCGCCCCCAATCCTATCCCGTTCAAGGCCGAGGGGCCGCAACCGCTCTTGCGCGCTATCCCAGAGGGCGAAGCTTACCCGGTGGTAGCATTAGGGCCGCTGCAAGGGGCTGTAGAGGCCGTTAAGGGCATCGCCCTTGCCCCTGTCGCCATACCGGCGCAGTCGGCGCTGGCGGTCGCGTCCTTGGCCGTGCAGGGCTTTGCCAACGTCGAGACGCTGAACGGGCCGCGTGCCCTGTCGCTTTACTGCCTGACCATCGCGGCAAGTGGCGAGCGCAAGTCAGCATGTTTCGGCCCTTTGCTAGAGGCTGTGCGCGACCATGAACGCGAGGCAGCGATTGCCCAAAGAGGCGACATGCAGAGCTGGCAAAACGCGCAGGCGCTCTACAAGGGCGAACGCGAGCGCATCCTGGCCGACGCCAAGAAAGGCAAAGGCGAGAAGCGCACGGCGGCAGAGGCCGATCTGGACGCGCTTGGCAGCGAACCTGCAGCGCCGCCCAGCCCTGACCGCATCGTGACAGAGCCGACATTCGAGGGGCTTACGCGGCTCTATGCGACCGGCCAGCCGTCGCTTGGCATTTTCTCGGATGAAGGCGGGCAGTTTCTTGGCGGACATGCCATGAACAGCGACAACCGGCAAAAGACGCTGACCGCGCTCAACGACCTGTGGCAGGGCAACCCGATCAGGCGCACCCGCGCGGGAGATGGCGCATATACGCTCTACGAGCGGCGGCTGGCGGTGCATCTGATGGCGCAGCCAGGCGTAGCGCACACCTTCATGGCGGATCCGCTGGCGGCGGATAGCGGCTTTCTGGCGCGCTTCCTGATATGCCAGCCACCCAGCGCAATCGGAACGCGGCTGCATCGCCACATGACGCCCGATAGCGGCGCGTTGGGCGCATTTTCCAGCCGCCTGCGCACGATACTGGATACACCCATGCCAATGGACGCTGACACGCGCGAATTGCAGCCCCGCGTGCTATCCCAGAGCGAGGGGGCGCGCAGCCTCTTGATTGAGTTTCACGATACAATCGAGAAATTGCAGGCGCCCGGCGGCGACCTGGCACATATCACCGGCACCGCATCCAAGGCGGCAGAACAGGCTGGGCGCATCGCTGGCGTGCTGACGCTCTGGCAAGACTTGGACGCGCCGGAGGTGACGGCGCGGGACATGGCGCACGCAATCACCCTCGCGCAATTCTACCTTTCTGAAGCGGCGCGACTTGCTGAAGCAGCAACAGTATCAGTCGAAATCGAGCGCGCCGAAAAGCTGCGCAAGTGGCTGCTCGAAAGTTGGGGTCAAGCAGACATAGCGCAGGCAGAAGTTATCCAATCCGGCCCATATGCCCTGCGCGATGTTAAGACCGCAAAGCCTGCGCTGGCGCTATTGGAGCAATACGGCTGGATTGTCCGATTGGAAAGCGGCGCGGTGGTGCGCAGCTCGCCCCGCAAGGACGCGTGGCGTATCGTGCGAGGGCTTGCCGATGTGGTTTGACGCACAAGCCGCGCTGGCAAGAATGGGCGGTGATGATGCGCCGCTCGCTACATATGTGCCGCCCAACGCGAACGAAGGCAGATTAGCAGGAATAGCAGAAATAGCAGGTACGCGGTCGCCAGATTTGGGAAACCTGCCCAGCGCCGCACCTGCGTCCTGGCCTTATGGCGTGTCCGCCGGGGTCAGGCCCCTGACCTATACCGGGCGCGTGGTGTCGCTGGACGCTTGGCGCAACTTGACCGGCTGGGAAAAAGATGGACCGAAGGGGCGAGCCTGGGACGGTCTTTCTGGCGAATGGATCGAAATGGGAAAGGGCAAGACATGACGAAAAAGGTGGACGACCAGAAGCGCGGGGGCGCGGTGAAGAAACCAGAAAAGCCGCTTGGCCTGACGCTGCAATATGGCGATGACAACGTGCTGCGGATCGAGGCGAAAGGCGATGTTGAGCGCCTGTTCCCTTCTGTGACCAACCGGGCGGTCATAAGCGAACTGCTAGGCCAGATTGGCTCGCTGGGGGCACATGGCAGGCGGATAGATGAAGAGGCTTCGAACTTTGCGCTCGGTTTTGTCGATAACATGAAGCCAAGGGATACAGCCGAAATCCTGCTTCTGACGCAAATGGCCGTCGTCCATCAAGCGACCATGATGATGGCGCGGCGGCTCAATCATGTTGACAACATCCCGCAGCAGGATTCTGCCGAGCGCGCGCTTAACAAGCTGGGCAGAACCTTCGCGGCTCAGATGGAGACCTTGAAACGCTATAGATCCAAGGGGCAACAGACGGTGAGGGTAGAGCGCGTGACCGTGCAGGATGGCGGGCAGGCAATCGTGGGGAATGTCGAGCGTGGGGGTGGGGGCAATAATGAAACCTGACGCTTACCCCATGCACTGTGCGCCCAGATGCACTGCTAATTCAAAACGTACAGGCGAGCCTTGCAAAAGCCCGGCGGTAAGGGGCTGGACGGTCTGCCGGATGCATGGCGCTAGAGGAGGCGCAGAACCTGGCATGAAGCATCCCAATTACAAGCATGGGGAACGGAGCCAAGAAGCCATTGACCTTAGGTCATTGGTGAATGCGCTCATCCGTGACAGTGCGGCAATACTTAAAAATTAGGGCCAAAGCGATGGACGGCTAATGAAAGCCAAACCCTACCCCAGGGCCATTGATCGAACGAGTTCCAACGATGGCTTTGCGGACCTTCGAAGTTTACGCAGCGAATGCCCGCTAAGAGCCCATTATGACGAATGCTGCGCGTTCCGCCAATGACAGTTCGAGGGGAACTCTGGCTGGAATGCTTTTCGAATTATCTATCCGGCTCGGACCAATCGGAGGCCGAGGCATTGCGCCGTTGAAGTCGAAGGGCCAAGCCAAGACCTACACCCACCCCGATAGCGACCGTCAGGTCGGCAACTACTGTCAGGACCGCTGTCAGCGCCAAGAGGAAAAGGTCAGACTTCCTTTCCCTGAGATAGCCCCGGAGCTTGTGCGGCTCGCTCATGTTCCAGGCCGTTAGTATAAGAAGCCCCGCCAATGCAGGCATTGCCATATATCCAACGAGTTGTGAGGCGAGGGCCATAATCAGCAATATCGTCAACGCATGGATCAGACCGGCAACTGGAGTCTTGCCACCGGCGCGAATATTGGTCGCCGTCCGAGCAATGGCACCGGTTGCAGGCAAACCGCCAAAAAGCGCCGATCCGATGTTCGCCGCACCCTGTGCCAACAACTCGGCGTTGGGGCGGTGATGCCCCGAGATCATGCGGTCTGCCACCATGGCGGATAACAGGGATTCGACACCGGCGAGAAATGCAATGACCAGTGCGGATGGCAGCAGCTCGAATATCTTTTCAAGGCTGATCTCGGGCATCTCGGGCCAGGGCAATGTGTTTGGGAGCTCTCCGAACCGCGACCCGATCGTTTCGACCGGAAGGCCCAACAGAGCAACGAGCGCAGATGTGCACCCAACAGCAACAATCAGACCCGGTAGTCTTGGCGCGGCTCGACGAAAAACGACGATCAACACCATGGTGCTGAGGCCAATCAGAGTGGAGGCCCATGAAAAGGTAGGACGTGCGGCCCAAAGCACCTCGATTTTTGCCATGAATTCCGCAGGAACCTCGGTAGCGGTGAGCCCCAACAGATCCTTGAGTTGGCTCGTCGCGATGATAAGGGCGATGCCGATGGTGAAACCGTTGATGACCGGCTCGGGAATGAGCCGGATAAGATTTCCGGCACGGAAGTATCCTGCAACCAGCAGGATCAAGCCTGCCATGAAAGTGGCCAACACCAATCCATCGTAGCCATGCACAGCAATCACGCCGAAGACGACGACGATAAATGCGCCTGTCGGCCCACCAACCTGAACCCTGCTGCCGCCCAGCAGAGAAATCAGGAAGCCCGCGACAATTGCGGTCACGAGGCCTTTCGCAGGGTCAGCTCCTGACGCAATAGCGATGGCGAGGCTGAGCGGCAGCGCCACCATGGCAACGGTCACTCCCGCGATGGCATCCTGCACCAACAAACTTCGCGTGTAGCAGGGCAGAGTTGTGAGTATTTTGGGCTTCATGCGCAGAGCATTAGTCCTGTGCTGATCCGTTGTCACTTACAAGCGGACACTGCACCTGCAGGCATCAATGGCCGCAGTGTCCCGCAAAGGAGACATCGGTGCCTTGCGCAGCGAACTACCGCTTCTCACTTTTGCTGCCAAATCCGACAGTCGAGAATTTCTTATTTACACTCAACGAAAGTAGTGAAATTCGCCGCCGACTTGGCCAGTTGTTCAGGCGCTAGCACTACATTATCCAAGCTCAACTTTGCTTCAACTTGGTTCTGAGCCAAGAACACCTTGGCAATCTCCCCTCTGATTGCAAAGTTCACGTTTTGGGGTACATCACCGCCATTCTGAGCCATTACCGTTGCATCCAGCTTGGATACAACGACGCCAACTATTTCACCATCTGATGCGAGCAATGGTCCGCCCGAGTTTCCACTTTGTACAGGCGCCGTAATCTGAAACGTGTTTAAATCACCTCCCAAGCCTTTCAGAGAGGATATTGTGCCCCGTGTCACGTTAATTCCTCCTAGCAAACCTGCGTATGGGAAACCCACAGCAGTTACGTCCGAGTTGAGCATTGCCGGACTCGCAGAGAATACAGCAACGCTTTTGTTTTCTTTCAAAGTCGCCTTGAGCAACGCTAGGTCGAACTCGCTGGACACATCAACCAAAGAGGCTGAAACGCCATCAACGTATATCGCTGAACATCCATCAACGACGTGCGCGTTGGTTAGAACATGGCCGTCGCTTGACACGACAAAACCGGACCCTGATCCGCCTGCACGTTCAGGTTCAGCGGAGCGGGAAGAGGGCGTCTTTTCGGCGGGTTCTTCTGACTCTGCAAAAGCCATGGTCTGCCTAACAACCTCGATAAGCTTGCCATTTTCTGTAATGTCTAAGGGAGCGCTTCTACCCTTAGCGATACTAGATGCCACAGCTTGGTAGGTGTTTATGTCCCAAGGTTTTGCGGACACCATGACTGTCGACCACGCCCCGTTTATGAAGTTCGAGCGGGTATAGAGCTTTGTGCCATCTCTCGTGGTCGCCGTGCTGATGGCTAGGCCATCCTTCCTTACGGAATAGGGGGCATCAGCGGTTGAGTGAGCGCCCATGGTGTATTGATGCAAACCAGAGGCTGTCTCTAGGCTATGTCGACCTATCGAAACTGCCAATGTGCTGTCGCGATGACGGTAATTGATCAGATGCTCAGAATTCGGGTCCGTAATCAGTGTTTTCAGGGGGAGCATCACCGACATGTCGAGGGCAGAAAAGTACTGCATGTCCCATCCATCGCGCTCGTATCGACCAAAAAAGCTGAAGGCTAGCATAGCCGTATGCCACTCTTCTGGCTGCGCTCCGAATTCCTTGGTTGAGTACCGCTGCATTGCCTCTCTGCTCAAGCGGCCCCAATCTCCGTCAAGCAGTCCAACGTAGTGACCTTCAAAAGCCAATGCTGCCTGCAGGTATCTACGCTCGTTGTACGTAAGGCCATCAGTCGTGAAACCTTGAAAAATGGCTTCATAGTTTTGTGCCTTAGGCGCAGTGCCCAGTAACGCAGCGGCACACACGAAAACGGATATGAGGAAGTATCTAGTTCTAAGCATCGAAGCCCATCCAAGCTAATGGAAATACCATACCCTAATCTAAGCATGGATGATGGAGGTAACCGAGGTCAAATGTTGACTAAGTTATGGCGATGCCGCTGTCTTCAATAGCAGGTTTATCCCGCTCAACAGAGGTTCAAGCGCAGCGCAGTTAAAGTCTGCTTTCCACCTTGGCGGTCGCCCTATAAACTTCCTGATAGCCATTGCTCTGGCAGCAAGCGCCTTGTTTTTAAGAAGGCAACACTTCGTCTGACCTGTCGGAAGGACTGGAGTTTGGGAGGGCACTTTGTATGACGCGCCTAGCCAGCATTACTAACAACCACCTTGCGCTGACGTGTGACCTATGCGGCCACAGTGCGCACATGCCGGTAAAGACGCTGATTGAGGCGTTCGGAATGGATATGGATGCGCGGGACGCGGCCAGGCGCGCGAGATGCACCCGTTGCCGGGTTAAGGGGCAGAACACGTTTCGCATCATTTATGTCGGCGGCAGTGGCGAGGCTATGCTTGGCGCCAGCAGTAAGGCGTAGGATCAAGACCCCTACATGCGCTTGAGATTAAACCAGTGGCGTAATTCAAGTGTCCAAAATAAAGGCATCATAATGAACCGCCACTTCTGGCAGACCGATTAGCAAAAGGAGCGGCTGTGTTTTTTCTTGCCGGAGCACGGAGCACGGAGCACGGAGCCGGGCCGAAAGGTTCGTTTGAATGCTGAGGATTTCGAGATGGCGCGCGCACATGGCCTGGTTTCAAAGGCGATACATTCCGTCCAGATTGGCGACACAGTTTTTCCAACTGCCCTGTAGATGAATTATTTATAAATTCTTAAGGTTAAATCGTGGGGCGCCAGCCGGTATGCTTCTACTAGTTGGTTCTGACTTTTTTGGCTGGCGGCCCTGCACGAACCCAAAGTCCAGTGGCGCCGGTCGGCGCACTTCGGCCGGTCTGCTGCACAACGCGGAGTAGACACATGGCTGACGATGCACCCAAACCCACCAAGACCAAAACGACAGAGGAAAGTAAGGCTCAGACGACGCGTGAGGACGCGAAAACCATCGATCTGACAATGCGACAGTTCAACGATTTCGCCGGAATCTGAAGCGCTCCGCCTCGCCACCGCGCCTTATGCACATGGACCCGGTTCGGTGGCATTCAGTTCATCCTGAACCAAGCGCCGGATTGTTCTTTCATCGACTACACCAAGAATGGCCGTGCGGCCTATCACCATTGCTGGCGTGCCGACGAAGCCGAAGGCCCCGGCTAAGGCTTTGGACATCTCGATCTGGTTGGTGACTTCGGCCGACGTCATATCCCGCAACAGCTTGTCCGCATCAATACCGGCATCCAATGCCAGCTGTCGTAAGTATGCGTCATTGGCCACAAAGGGTGTGCCCATTAGACGGTCGTGGAAGGTCCAATATGCGCCCTGGCGCTGTGCTGCCTGTGCCGCCATGGCGGCCCGCTGAGACGTTTGACCGAACAATGGCAACTCGTGCCAAGTGATTGCGATTGGTTCGGTCTGCTGAAGTTCATGCAAGAGCGGCGATAAAACGCGGCAATAGGCACATCGTGAATCAGAAAAATAGGCAACAGGAACCTGACCTGCTTGCGGCTTTTCAAGAAAGAGATTTTGACAAACCAACGCTGGCGAAATGCCTGTTGTTTCAGAACTGTCCAAACCAATTGTAGCAAAGTTTGCAGATGTAACATCGCCGCCGTTAAGCCGCCGGAAGCCTTCGAGCCCAGTCACAGGCTTGAAGTTGAATGGCGCTTCGATCAGACGCCGCACTCCCGGGGAGTAGAGAAGCGCTGCCATGCCGCCCAGACCGGCGCCTACGAGAACAATGCGGCGGCTTAGCACAGAGCTTGCATTAAACTTTGTCTTCAAAACCAAGGTTCTCCAAGTGGAACGCCCACCTTACCATGTTGTTACACCGCCCGCACCGATCAAGCTGCTTGGCGCATGACGCCCAAGACACAAGCGCGCTGGGCGAATGGAGATAGAGGAGGGGCTATCGAATCACTACAGCGCCGGAGTCAGGACCGGCGGGGTCAGTCAGATTTGTTCGCGGGCAAATCCAAGACAAAAAGTTGTGTCCAGTAAAAGCCGCTACCATCCGAAAATTAGTGGGGGAAATTTTGTGGGAAACGTCAGCCACACATCTCTATAATACTTTGAAAACAAATGACAATATAGGATGGGGTGGCGGAGACGATGGGATTCGAACCCACGAGACCCTTCCGGGCCTACTCCCTTAGCAGGGGAGCGCCTTCGACCACTCGGCCACGTCTCCGCCGACCCGTTTAGAGATGTCTCTGCGCAGAAACAAGGCGAAAGTTGAGGGAAATCGCGGCGGTTGGGTCAGCCCATGTTTTTGGGTTCAAATCATGGGGTCGTGCAGGGAACATCTCAGGTTTTTACCTTTGCTTGATGCCGTCCCAGGGCGCATCCTTTTGGCACAATGGGTCAATCCTTGTCGTGGGCGGCGCTTGCGACGCCGCTGATCAGGTTTGTGGCCAGCAGGCTGTGAGAGGTCAGTTTTGCTGGATCAAGGCTGACGGGCTCTATCATGGCGAGGGCCTTGGCCGTGGCGGCGGCGCCCGAGCGGTGGATATCCTGCGCCTCGCCCACGGATATGGCAGAAAAACGCAGCGCGGCGCCAGGGGCCATGCGTCCGAGCGTCGGCAGATCGGCTGAGACCACCCCAGCGATCTTGGGGTAGCCGCCGGTTGTCTGATGATCGGCCAGAAGAACGATCGGCTGCCCGTCGCCGGGCACCTGGACAGCGCCCGTGGCCACGCCGTCCGACGTGATGTCGTGGCCGTTCCGGTGGGTCAGCTTGGGCCCGCTCAGGCGCATGCCCATGCGGTCGGCCTCGGATGTTACGCGGAACTCGGCTTGCAGGAACTCGGCGATCGCGTCTTTCGTGAAATGATCGTCCTGCGGCCCGAGGACGACGCGAATGACCTTGGGCGGCGCCAGTGACGGCGGTTGGATGCACCGCATGTCAGGCTGCTCCTCCGGCCCGGCACATCTGAGGAGCACGGTATCACCGTCGGCGAGCGTGCGGCCCTCCAGCCCGCCGAAACTTGCGCGCAGACAAGTGGAGCGGCTGCCTAGAACGAGCGCAAGGTCAAATCCGCCCGCGACGGCAAGATAGGCGGTGACGCTGTCCTTGAGGGGCGGCACGCGCAGGACGGTGCCGCGTTCGAGGGTGACGGATTGCCAGGCTGGCACCTCGCGCGGCTCGGGTGCAAGGGTGAGCAGAGGGGCCGAGGTGCCACAGAGCGCGACGCGTACGCGCGCGGCCTCGACCTTCAGTACCGGACCGGCAAGGCGGATCTCAAGCGCGGCCTCGCCTTCCTTGTTGCCGACCAGCGCGTTGGCGATGCGCAGCGCAACAGGATCAAGCGCGCCCGAGACGGGAATGCCCGCTGCCTGATGCCCGGAGCGGCCAAGATCCTGCACGGTGGTAAAGGGTCCGGCGCTTTGAACGATCAGCGCGGCGGTCATCGGTGCGCCTCCTCGATGGTGATGCGGTCCTCGATCGGGCGGGCCGCCAGATCGTCGAACTCCTCGGCCCCGATCGGCCGCAGCCGCACCTCGTCTCCCGCGCGCAGCAGAGTCGGCTCTTCGCGGGTGATGTCGAAGAGCGCGGCAGGCGTGCGCCCGATCGCATGCCAGCCGCCGGGCGAAGCAAAGGGGTAGATCACCGTCTGCCCCACCGCGACGGCAACCGTGCCCGGCGCGATACGCGTGCGCGGTGTCTTGCGGCGTGGCAGGGTCAATTCGGGTGGCAGATCGCCCATATAGGGATGACCCGGCGCAAACCCGATCATGTAGACGTAATGCACGACGCCACTATGAAGGGCGATCGCCTCTTCGATACCTAGCCCCCCGGCGGCACCAACCTCGTCCAGATCGGGGCCGTGATCCCCGCCATATGCCACTGGCAACGTGACGCGGCGGCCACCGGCCACCTCGCCCAGTGGCGCGATATCCAGCGCGTCGATCCGGGCGCAGAGTTGCGCATGGTCCAGCACGAGCGGGTTGTAGTGGATCGTAAGCGAGCGAAAGGTCGGCACCGTCTCGATCACCCCGTCCAGCGCGCCCGCCTGCATCCGTGCCTTGAGGGCAGCATCCAGCGCCATGACCTGCCGGTTGATCCGGCGGTCGACACGGGCGCCGAATTCAACCGTCAAGGCGCAGTCCCCAGAGGGCAGATATCGCATCCCCGCGCCCATTCAACCCGCCATCGGGCGCAGCTCCACGCCTGCCCGCGTCAGCGCGTCGCGCACAGCGCGGGCCATCGCGACGGCATGCGGATTGTCGCCATGCACACAGATCGTATCGAACTCCAGCGCGATATCCTGCCCGTCAATCGCGATGACGCGGCCCTCCAGGGCCATGCGCACCATGCGCGCTGCCGTCTCTTCGGCATCTTCCAGCACGGCGCCCGGCTGGCCCCGCGGGGCGAGTGTGCCATCGGCGCAATAAGCGCGGTCGACATAGGCCTCGCGTGCGATACCGAGGCCAGCGCGCTGCGCTGCGCGCTCCTGCTCGGTGCCCGGCAGCGCGAGAAAGAGCATGCCGGGATCGGTGGCCAGAACGGCGCGGGCCGCGGCATCGGCGATCTCGGCATTGACGGCGGTGACATTGGCAAGTGCGCCATGCGCCTTGAAATGCGTGACCGGCACACCGACCGCGCGGGCCATCGCCTGAATCGCGCCGATCTGATAGATCAGCAGCTTTTCGATCTCGTCCGGGTCATCATCGGCAAAGCGGCGGCGCCCGAACCCCCAGAGGTCCAGATAGCCCGGATGGGCGCCAACCCCGACACCCTTGGCCTTGGCCAGGCTCAGCGTGCGGTGCATGACCACCGGGTCACCGGCGTGGAACCCGCAGGCGATATTGGCCGAGGTGATGATGTCGAACATCTCGGCGTCATGGCCCATGGTCCAGGCGCCCCAGCTTTCGCCCAGATCGGCGTTCAGATCCACCTGTCGCATCGCCCGCCTCCCTGCTGGCCTGCCCGCTATGGGTTAAGGGCTACAGGCCCAAAGCTCCAAAGAAAAGGCCCGCAGCTTGGCATCAAGCCCCGACCTATCTGCGCGCCGAACCCCACCATAGCCGAAAACTGCGAAACACGCGCCTTTTGCGCAACAAACAAACGCTTTTGGTTGACTGATAGCATACTTCGCTGTTTAAGGCGCGGACCCGTGCGGCCGACGTGGATTGCACGAGCCTTGCAGGGGAGAGCACGCCGAAATGATGCGATTCATCGCCCGAGTTGCTGCGCTGATATGCTGGATCAACTGGCTTGTCGGACAGGTCTTTGCCTGGCTCAGCCTCGGTATCGTGCTGGTCTGCTTTACGGTCGTTGTGCAGCGTTATGTCTTTGCCATCAGCTATGTCTGGATGCAGGACCTTTACATCTGGCTGAGCGGCGCGATGTTCACCGCCGTCGCGGGATTTGCCCTGATGCGGGACGACCATGTGCGCGTCGACATCTTCTACCGCCCGGCATCGGTGCGCAAACGCGCAACGGTCGATCTGATCGGCGCGCTGATTTTTCTGCTGCCCTTCACCGGCGTCGTCTATGTCTATTCCATGCCCTTCGTGCAGCGCGCCTGGTCCTATACCGAGGCGTCGGCGAATGTGGGCGGCATGCCCGGCCTCTACATCCTCAAGTCGTTTATCATCGCCTTCGCTGTCCTTCTGGCACTGCAGGGCATCGCGATGATCTGCCGCTCGATCCTGGTGCTGGGCGGGCGGCGCGATCTGGTGCCGAGCGTCATTCAATACCCGGTGGGCGCGGATGACGCCGCCGCTGCCGCAATCGAGGGATCGCACTGATGGACCCCATTCTGATCGGCGAGATCCTCGCCGGCCTCATGTTCTTCGGCATCATCGGCTTTCTGCTGATGGGCTTTCCCGTGGCCTTCACGCTGGCGGGCGTGTCTCTGATGTTCGGCGGTGTCGGCTATGTGCTGGGCGTGTTCGACCCCTCGAATTTCGGCGCGCTGCCGAACCGCTATATCGGCTTCATGACCAACGAAGTGCTGGTCGCCGTGCCCCTTTTCATCTTCATGGGTGTCATGCTGGAGCGCTCGCGCATCGCCGAGCAGCTTCTCATGACCATGGGCAAGCTTTTTGGCAATCTGCGCGGGGGGCTTGGCATTTCGGTCATCCTCGTGGGCGCGATGCTGGCGGCCTCAACGGGTGTCGTGGGTGCCACGGTGGTGACGATGGGCCTCATCTCGCTGCCCGCGATGCTGCGCGCGGGGTATGACCCCAAGCTGTCGACCGGCGTCATCTGCGCGTCGGGCACGCTGGGCCAGATCGTGCCGCCCTCGACGGTCCTCATCTTCATGGGTGACATGCTGTCGGGCATCAACAGCCAGGTCCAGATGGCGAAGGGCAATTACGCGCCCATGCCCGTCTCCGTCGGCGACCTCTTTGCCGGGGCACTGCTGCCCGGTTTCCTTCTGGTGGGCCTCTACCTGGCTTATACGATCTTCAAGGCGGTCACCGACCCCGCCTCATGCCCCGCCACGCCCGTCCCCGAGGCCGAGCGCGGCGATCTGGGCCGCGAGGTTCTCTCGGCCCTCCTGCCCCCGATGCTGCTGATCCTCGCCGTGCTCGGCTCGATCCTCGGCGGCATCGCCACCCCGACCGAGGCCGCCTCGGTAGGCGCCGTGGGCGCAATGGTGCTGGCGGCGCTGCGCTGGCGCCTGTCGCTGACAATCCTACGCGAGACGGTCATCGCCACGGCGACGATCACCTCGATGGTTTTCGTCGTGCTTCTGGGCGCGTCGGTCTTCTCCGTGGTCTTCCGCCTGATGGGCGGCGACAACCTGGTGCATGAATTCCTCAGCACCTTGCCCGGCGGCACCCTGACCGCGGTGGCGATGGTCATGGCCATCATGTTCCTGCTGGGTTTCATCCTCGACACGTTCGAGATCATCTTCATCGTGATCCCGATCACCGCGCCGGTGCTGCTGATGATGGATGTCGATCCCGTCTGGCTTGGCGTGATCGTGGGCGTGAACCTGCAAACCTCGTTCCTGACCCCGCCCTTCGGCTTTGCGCTTTTCTACCTGCGCGGGGTGGCTCCGCCCGAGTTGCCCACCTCGGCCATCTACAAAGGCATCCTGCCCTTCGTGGTCTTGCAGATCCTGGCGATCGCGATCCTCTTCATCTTCCCCGGCATCGTCACCTGGCTGCCCGGTCTGATTGCCGGATGACGAAGAGAGCCGAGACAGAGCAACAAGCGAAAAGGTCCAGTATGATTACTGGACCTTTTTTAGGTGTTGCTGCGGCGAATGGCCCGCATACTTGACGGGGTTGTCTCGCACCATTACATACCGACCGGCGGTTTGTAGTTGGAGAGAAGGTTGGGTGGAACGCAACGATGCTCGAAGGCTGTGTCGCAGGATGGCCCCGGATGCGAGATACGCGACGATCCTCGACGCCTCTCAAGTATTATTCATGGAGCGGGGCTACGAAGCCGCAACGGTCGCCAATCTTCTTAATGTTGCCGGTATTGCCAAGGGTGGGTTCCACTATCATTTCACCGCCAAGGAGGATCTGCTCACCGGTGTCATCTCGCGAATGACCGCTCAGGGCCTGACCGTAGCCGAGGCCGACCCGAGCCAGGAGGATGGCAACGCGTTGGCCAAGCAAAGTGCATTCCGTCCGTATTCGTTTCAATGGGAAGCCGACATTATCGGCGGGGTTTGAGCCTTCGTGACCGTTCTTTTGCAACCCGGTAACCACGTACTTTTCGAGCGCGCCTTCACAAAAACCGCGCATGCGGTCGTGCCGGCGCTGAACGGGATGATTTGCGACGGCGTGCGTGAAGGCCTGCCACAAGGCAGCATCGCGCTGTCAAACCCTAGTGAATACCGCCGGATGTTGGCCGAACTTGCCGGCACCGACGAGAGCGCCGGAAGCGATGCTGCGATATGACAAGAACCTAGAAAAAGGACACATGACATGCTGACCTTGAGAGAATTCAAGCCGCGTATTTTCGAGGTTACCCTGTCTGACGTGGTCGACAAATCCGATATCGCCACGATGAAGCGGGAGCTGAAGCCGGCCTTGGAGGCCAACGGCAAAATGGGCATCATCCTACATCTCGAGGCTCTCGACGATGTCATCTGCGACGCGTTGATCGCGGATGCCCGCTTTGAGTTTTCAATTCTGCCTCAATGGTCGAAGGTGGCGCGCGTCGCGGAAGTGACCGACAAGCAGGCATTTCAGGCACTTCTGAACTGGTTCGACTCGATTTTACCGACGATCGACGTCCCCACCTTCGCGCCCTCTGAAAAAGACGCTGCGGATAATTGGGCGAGTGAGGGCTTCGATCTGGGACTGCTTGGCGACAAGGACACCTTGACGTCCAAATTAGGGACCATTGGCACAATCGGTCGCTATGCGGTCGTGGGGGCATCCGGTTGGATGCGTGCGATGATCCGATCAATGGGACCCCTTATACCCATCGAGATGTGCGCCTTTGACGCGTCCGAAGATGACGCCGCGCGGCAATGGGCGTGCGGAGTATGATCAGAAAACCGCCATCGAGACCGTGTCGATGGCGCTTTCCATGGCCGGGTGAGGGGCAGTCTGGATGAGCCGATTTGCATATACCACCCTTGGCCTGACCAAGGTTTACGGCGAGGGCCATTCGGCAGTCCACGCGCTGCGCGGTGTGGACCTCGAAATTCCTGCGGGTGAGATCGTCGTGCTGCTCGGGCCTTCGGGTTCGGGTAAATCCACGCTGCTCAACATCATCGGCGGGCTGGATCGGGGCACCGAAGGCGAGGTCCGTTTCCGCGATCAGGTGCTCAGCGACATGAGCGATGCCGAGTTGACGCGCTATCGGCGCAACCACGTGGGCTTCGTCTTCCAGTTCTACAACCTTATGCCCAGCCTGACGGCGCGCGAGAATGTTGAGCTGGTGACCGAGATTGCAGCCGATCCGATGGACCCCGACGAGGCGCTGGCGCTCGTGGGCCTGAAGGAGCGGACCGATCATTTTCCCGCTCAACTTTCGGGCGGCGAGCAGCAGCGCGTGGCTATTGCGCGGGCCATCGCCAAACAGCCCGACGTGCTGTTCTGCGACGAACCGACGGGCGCGCTTGACAGCCAGACCGGGCGCGCGGTGCTGCGCGTTCTGGCGGATGTGAACGCGCGCCTCGGCTCAACCATCCTGATGGTTACACACGCCGCAAGCCAGTCGCAGATGGCTGACCGGGTGATCCATTTCGCCGATGGCGATATCCGCGAGATCGTAGAAAACCGCCAGAAGCTGAGCCCGGAAGAGATCGAGTGGTGAGCCCGCTTGATCACAAGCTCCTGCGCGACCTCTGGCGCATGAAGGGACAGGCAGGCGCCATCGGCGCGGTGATCGCGGTGGGCGTAATGATGCTGGTGATGATGACCGGCCTCACGGCGTCGTTGACCGAGACGCGGGACGCCTATTACGACCGCTACCGCCTCGCCGATGTCTTTGCGCCTGTCGCCCGCGCACCTGAGCGGCTGGCCGGGCGGCTTGCCGAGATCCCGGGCGTGTCGTCGGTGCAAACCCGGGTGAACGGGCGCGCACTGATCGATCTGCCGGGGCAGGTGCTGCCGGTTCAGGCACAGGCGGTGTCGCTGCCGGATCGGGACAGTCCGGCGTTGAACGACGTCTTCCTGACCGATGGCCGGATGCCTGCATCGGGACGGTCCGACGAGATCCTTCTGCTCGCAAGTTTTGCGGCGGCCCATGATCTGCGCCCCGGCGACCGCTTGCGCGCTACGATGAACGGGGCGCGCCGCAGCTTTTACATCGTGGGCCTCGCCCAGTCGCCCGAATTTCTCTACACGACCGCGCCGGGCGAGCTGGTGCCGGACGACGCGCGCTTTGGCGTCATCTGGATGGCGCGCGCGGGCCTTGCCGCCGCCTATGACATGGCGGGCGCATTCAACGAGGCGCTTCTTGGACTGTCGCGCGATGCGTCCGAGGCTCCGGTGCTTGACGCTGTTGACCGTCTGCTGGAACCTTACGGAGGGTCCGGCGCCTACGGGCTGGCCGACCAGTTCTCCAATCGCTTCGTGTCCGAGGAAATCTCGGGGCTGGAGGCCGCCGCCGTAGGCGTGCCACCCATCTTCCTCGCCGTCGCGGCCTTTCTTCTCTACATCGTGATCAGCCGCATGGTGCAATCCGAGCGCGAGGAGATCGGGCTGATGAAGGCCTTTGGGTATACCAATGCCGAGGTCGGCGCGCATTATTTCAAGCTGATCCTCGCGATCGCCGCAGGGGGTGCCCTGGCTGGATGTCTGGGCGGCATTGCCTCGGGCCGCGCGCTGATTGGCGTCTACACCGCCTATTTCAAATTTCCCTTTCTCGTCTTCCAACTTGATCCGGCCTCCTTTGCAACCGGCGTCACTGTCAGCATCCTTTCGGCCTCGGCGGGCGGTCTGTTCGTCTTGCGCCGCGTCTTCGCGCTGACACCGGCCGTGGCGATGCGCGCACCGGCCCCGCCGAATTTCAGCCGGACGGGGCGGATCGGGCACAGCCTGAACCGCTTTCTCGATCAGCCCTCGCGCATGGTGCTGCGCCGCCTGACGCGCCAGCCCGGGCGCATGGCCGGTTCGATCATCGGCATCGCTTCGGGCATGGCATTGTCGGTGGCGATGATCACGATCTACGCAGGGTTCGACCGCACGATCGACCTGACCTTTTCGGTTGTCGACCGCAGCGACGTGACCGTCAGTTTCACCCATCCGGTCAGCGACAAGACCTTGTTCGAGCTGGTTCGCCTACCGGGTGTGCAACGCGCCGAGCCGGTGCGCAATGTCAGCGTCGTGTTGCGCCATGGGCTGGAAAGCCACCGTGGCGCGCTGATCGGGCTGCCGCAAGAGCCAGAGCTCAACCGCGCGCTTGACGATACGCTGGCCCCCATTGCCTTGCCGGAACGTGGCGTGGTGCTTTCGGAAGTGCTGGCCAACATGCTCGGGGTCGTTCCGGGCGACACCCTGACCGTCGATGTGCGCGAAGGAAGGCAACCGCTTTTACAAATTCCGGTTGCCGGAACTGCGCGGAGCCTGCTCGGATCGCCCGCCTACATGAACCTTGGCGCCCTGAACCGTGCCCTGCGCGAGCCGGGGCGCATCTCAGGTGCCTACCTGACCATCGACGCGGCAGAGGCGGATGCGATCTATGCGGCTCTTCAGGACATGCCGACGGTTGCGGGCGTCAGCCTGAAATCCCAGGCCCGCGACGCCTTTGTCACGCTCATGAACCAGGGCGCGGGTGCGATCCGCTACGTGATGGGGGGCATCGCCTTCATCATCACTTTCGGCATCGTCTACAATGCGGCGCGTATCGCGCTCGCCGAGCGATCCCGCGATCTTGCCAGCCTGCGAGTGATCGGCTTCAGCAAGGGCGAGACGGCCTTTGTCCTGCTGGGCGAGCTGGCCGTCGTCACCGTGATCGCGCTGCCGGTCGGCGCGATCCTGGGTTACTACCTGTCCTTCGGCATCGCCGCGGGCTTTTCGACCGATCTCTACCAGATCCCGGCTATCTTCGATCCTGTCAGCTATGGCCAGGCCACGCTAGTGGTTCTCGGCGCCGCGCTGGTTTCGGGCTGGCTGGTCAAACGCGATCTCGATCACGCCGACCTGATCGAAGCTCTCAAGACACGGGAATAAACCATGGCAAAAGCAAAGAAGCGATCCCGCCTGATCCTCACGAGTATCGTCATACTGCTGATCGGAGGCGCATTGACCGCAGCCTTCTGGCCCCGGCCGACGATGGTTGATCTGGGCAGAGTGACGCAGGGTCCGATGATGGTCACCATCGACGAGGAAGGCCACACGCGGGTCGCCGAAGCCTATGTCGTGTCGACACCCGTCGCCGGTCGTCTGCAGCGGGTCCAGGTCGACCCCGGCGACCCGGTCGTGCGGGGCGAAACAGTGGTGGCACATATGCTACCAACGAATCCGGCGGCACTGGACGTTCGCACGCGCGAGCAGGCGCTGGCGGCAGTGCAGGCAGCCGAGGCGGCCCTGCGTGTCTCTCGCGCCGATCTGAATGCTGCCATTGCCAACCGCGACCTGGCTAAAACCGAAAGTTCCCGCAGCGAACAGCTGGCCGTGCGGCAGATCGTCAGCCAAGCGGCACTTGATCGCGCGCGGCAGAACCTGCGTGTCTCCGACGCTGCTGTCGAAACCGCAGAGGCTGCGATCGCCATGCGCGAGGCAGAGCTTGCGAACGCGCGCGCACAGCTCATCGGGTTCGACGATCAGGGACTTGTGGCTGCCATCGGCAACACGCGCAGCGACGACATTCCCCTCTATGCGCCCGCCAACGGCCGTATCCTACGTGTCATGCAGCAGAGCGAGACGACACTACCCGCCGGTACGCCAATCATGGAAATCGGCGATATCGAGGGCGAACTGGAGGTAGTTGTCGATCTGATCTCGTCCGATGCCGTTCAGGTTGAAGTCGGTGATCGCGTCATCATCGAGGATTGGGGTGGCACGCCGTCGCTGGAAGGCGAGGTGCGGCGGATCGACCCGTTCGGCATCACGGAATACTCGGCACTCGGTGTCGAGGAGCAGCGCGTACCCGTCACCGTGGCACTGATCGGCCCACCCGAAGACCGGCGCGCCTTAGGCCACGGCTACAGGGTCGAGGCGCGCATCGTCGTCTGGAAGGACGAAGACGCGCTGATGGTTCCCGCAAGCGCTCTCTTCCGCACCGGAAAAGACTGGTCGGTCTTCGTGGCGGAAGGCAGCACAGCCGCGTTGCGCACGGTCCGGATCGGCCGCAACAACGGAATTGTCGCAGACGTACTCGAAGGGCTGGAACCAGCAGATCTGGTGATCCTTTACCCGTCGGCGGCCATTACCGACGGGGCGCCAATCACGCAGCGAACAATAGAATAGACAAGCGCGCAGAGCTCAATTCGCAGCCATCATTTGGCAGCAACTCCAGAACCCAACCTGTTGCGCGACAGCTGCAAAGGACCGTATGCGAACGAACTCCCGAACGCAGGCGTTGGGAGATCCTCTGCGAACTAGTCCTAGATCCGCATAGCCGACACCCGCTGGACGAGCGCCCAAATCTCCATGTGCGGTTTGCAGTCGGGCAGGCCCTGCACTTCATCGAAGCCTACCCTGCGCCCTAACGAAAAAGGCCCGGCATCGCTGCCGGGCCTTTCAGATTTCCAAATCCGAAACGGATCACATCTGGAAGTATTTAGCGCGCGCGGTCTGGAACGATGCGTCGATCTGCTCGGTCTTGGTGCGCACCAGCGCCAGCGCTTCGAGGTAGCTTTCCGTGGTTTTCTTGACGAGCGGATCATCACTGGACCGCAACTCTTCGATGACCTCTATCGAGGCCTTTGCCCCGGCTTCCATGATCTCGTCGGGGAACTGGTGCACCTGCACGCCATGCTCTTCGACCAGCACACGCAGCGCGCGGGGATCGTTGGCCAGGAAATCGGCCGAAACCATGTCGTATTCCGCCTGGCTGACATCGCGCACGATCGCCTGCAGATCGTCCGGCAGCTCCTGATACTTGGCCTTGTCGACCACGATCTCGGTGGCAAGGCCCGGCTCCACGAAGCTGGGCATGTAGTAATGCTTGGCCACCTGGTGAAAGCCCAGCGCGAGGTCGTTATACGGGCCGACGAATTCGGCGGCGTCCAGCGCGCCCGATTGCAGCGCCTGGAAAATCTCGCCGCCGGCCATGTTGGTCACGGTCGCGCCCAGTTTCTCCCAGACGCGGCCACCGAGGCCCGGCGTGCGGAAACGCTTGCCCTTGACCGAATCGAGGCCGGTCAGCTCTTCGCGGAACCAACCGCCGGTCTGATTGCCCGTATTGCCCGACAGGAAACCCTGAACCCCGAACTGGTCATAAATCTCGTCCCAAATTTCCTGCCCGCCCATGAAGCGGACCCAAGCGGTCAGCTCGGCCGTGGTCATGCCGTAGGGCACGCCCGTAAAGAACGACAGCGCGGGCGATTTGTTCTGCCAGTAATAGGCGGCGCCATGGCTCATCTCGGCGGTGCCGTCGATGACAGCGTCAAGGCTCTGAAGGGGCGGAACCAGCTCGCCGGCGGAATAAACCTGAACGGTCAGCCGGCCACCCGACGCGGCGGTGATCCGGTCGGCCAGGCGCTGTGCGCCAACGCCCAGACCGGGGAAATTCTTAGGCCATGTGGTGACCATGCGCCACGTGATATTGCCCTGTGCGATGGCCGGTGCGGCCAGCGCAGTCGCAGCGGTGCCAAGTGCACCAGCGCGGATAAACGAACGACGATCCATTAAGGTAACCTCCCAGTTATTTCGGATCCTGCGGCGCGGACTGCTCGAACGGCCCCCGCCCCGCTTTGGTGCGGCGAATTAAGCAGCGCCCGTCGGCAATGTCCATGATTTCATGGACGCAAACCGGATTGGGCTTTCAGCTCGCCGGATCAGGCGCGCGACAGCACCGCGCGGGGCCGCGCCCGGTAGAGCGCCGAGGTGATGAGCCCCGCCAGAACCGCCTTGATCGCGTCGCCGGGGATGAATGCGGTGACCAGCAGCGCCGCCTCGCCCAGCGATTTGCCGAGCACCTGCGCCAGCCCGATAATGCCGAATGCATAGAGCACGAGGCCGCCCACCGCCGCCGCGACGCCCGCCGAGACGGCAAGCGGCACGCTGCGCCAGCTTTGCGTGATCAGGCCCGCGATGAACGCCGCCACCGGGAAGGCGATAAAGAAGCCCCCGGTGGGCGAGACGATCACGCCAAGGCCGCCGCGGCCACCGGAAAGCAAAGGCAGACCAAGGCAGACCAGCAGCATGAAGAGCAGCACGGCCATCGTGCCGCGCTTTGCGCCCAGAACCGTGCCGCACAGCATCACGCCTAGGCTTTGCGCCGTGATCGGCACGCCGAACGGCAGCGTTACCTGCGGGATGATCCCCAGCGCGGCGATCAGCGCGGCGAAGAGGGCGACGAGGGCGATGTTGCGTTCCATGGGCCGGGCTCCTGATGGGCGGTTCGGGCCTAGGTGCGCCAGAATGACGCGGCGACGCAACAGAAAACTTGCGCCTCGCCAAGGCGGTCTAGACGCCGCCGCGGGCCTTCAGCGCATCGGCGACGCGCTCGGCATCATCGATGGCGCAGAGGGCAAAGGGCGTCACGATGCGCCAGCCTGGCCTGCGGGCCGACCGCGCGCGCCACGCCCGCCGCAGAGCCGCGCCCTTATCGGCCAGCATGGGCGTGAAGCGGATGACAAGCGCGATGCCCAGCTCCAGCGCGCGCGTCTCAACCCCGAAGCGGCGCAGCGGCGCGGCCAGCCAGCGCACGACGGCAATCATGTCCGACAGCCGTGTCGTCATGGTCACGAGGTTGGCGAGTCCCACGGCGGTCAGCAGGCGCAGCGCGATGACTGCACCCTGTCCCGGTGTCGCGGTGAGGACGTGCCAGATCACGATGATGGCAAGGAAGGGCCAGAGCACCCGCAGCCTCAGCATGCCCGTACGGAAAAACACCGCGCCCGGCGCAGCGTATAGCGCCAGCATCCCCACAAAGGCCGCCGCGTGCCCCAGCGCGCTGCCCATTGCGAAAAGCGCCATCGTCGCCGCGCAAAGCGCCGCCAGTTTGGCACCGGCCGGCCAGTGATGCGCGCGCGTCTCAACCGGCGAGGTCAGCGATATCATCCAAGCCTCCCAGCCTCTCCATCTCGGCGCGGAACTGCGCCAGCACCGCGTCCGCCGCACCATCCTGCGCGACCCGTCCCTCGGCGATCCAGAGCACGCGATCATAGCCGTCCAGCACCTCGGGGTCGTGCGAGATATGGATCAGCTGTGCCTCGGCGCGCTCCAGATAGCGCATCAGCTGCATCCGCGTGGGGATGTCGAGGCCTGACAACGGCTCGTCCAGCACGATCAGCGCGGGGCGCATCGCAAGGATCGACATGAGGCAGACCAGCTGCTTTTGCCCCTGGCTGAGCGGATGAATGGGCGCGCCCGCCCAGTGTGCCTTGCCGAAGTCGGCCAGAATGGCGCGCACCCCCTCGGCTGCCTCGGGTTTGGACTGCCCCAACTGGCGCAAGCCAAAGGCGATCTCTTCGTCCACGGTCGGAAAGATGATCTGGTGATCGGGGTTCTGGAAAAGGATGCCGACCGTGCGAATGGCCGCGCGCCGATCGCGCGCCACATCGACGCCTTGGATGCGCAGCGTGCCCGCATCCGGCACCTCCAGCCCTGCGATCAGGCGCGCCAGTGTGCTCTTGCCCGATCCGTTGCGCCCGACAATGCCGATCCGCGCCTCATCGGCGCGCAGGCTGATGCCGTGCAGGATGGTCCGCCCCTCCAGCGTCAGTGAAACGTTCTGCATGTCGAGCGAAGGGGTCACCGGGCGGCCTTTCCTGCTGAGCGCATGACTTAGCCGGGCCGGGACCGGGAAAACAAGGCTTGAGGTGCGCGCGGGGCACGGGCAAGGTGCGCGCCAGATCACCACCGCCGACAGGAGTGCCCAATGGACCGCGCCGATATCGTGCATGAGAACTTTCGCGCGCGAGCCGCGTCGGGCGATCTGCCCGAGGGCAGAGATCCCGCCGCATCGCTTGAGCCCGCCGAGGCCATCCGCCTGTTCCGTGCGCAGTGCCTTTCCCGCGCGCTCGACCGCACCAGCCGGGCGATGCAGAAGGCGGGGCAAGGATTCTACACCATCGGATCTTCGGGACATGAAGGGATGGCTGCGGTCGCCCACGCTCTGCGCCCCGACGATATCGCGTTTCTGCACTACCGCGACGCCGCGTTTCAGATCGCGCGCGCGGACCAGGTGCCGGGGCAGTCGATCCTCTGGGACATGCTGCTGAGTTTCGCCTGCTCCTCCGAGGATCCGGTATCGGGCGGGCGGCACAAGGTGCTGGGATCACGCGCGCTGATGATCCCGCCGCAAACCTCGACCATCGCCTCGCACCTGCCCAAAGCGGTTGGCGCGGCCTATGGTATCGCGCTTGCCCGCCGCCGCCCGCCCGAGCATCGCGCGCTGCCGCAGGATGGCATCGCCGTGGCGACCTTCGGGGATGCGTCACTGAACCACTCGACCGCGCAGGGCGCGATCAACACCGCAGGCTGGACCAGCGTGCAGTCGGTGCCCCTGCCCCTGCTCATGGTGTGCGAGGATAACGGCATCGGCATCTCGACCCCCACGCCCAAGGGCTGGGTCGCGGCCAGCATGCAGCACCGTCCCGGCATCAAATATTTCACCGCCAACGCGCTGGACCTCTACGAGACGGCGCAGGTCGCCGCCGAGGCTGCGCGTTACGTTCGGACCCAGCGCAAGCCCGCATTCCTGCACCTCACCATGGTGCGCCTTTACGGCCATGCCGGGGCCGACCTGCCCACGACCTACATGGCCAAGGAGCGGGTAGAGGCGGAGGAGGCGAACGATCCGCTGCTGCATTCCGTGCGCCTGCTGGATGCCGCCGATGCCCTTGGGCGCGAGGACGCGCTGGCGATCTATGACGAAACCTGCGAGCGCGTGTCGCGCGTCGCCAGTGAGGTGACGACGCGCCCGCATCTGAAGACGGCCAAGGATGTGATGGCCAGCATCGTTCCGCCCCGCCGCCTCTGCGCGCCCACCAACGGGCCCAGCCCCGAAGAGCGCGAGTCCGCCTTCGGCAGCGACATGAAACAGATGGACCAGCCCCAGCCGATGAGCCGCCTCATCAACTGGGCGCTGACAGACCTCATGGCCACCCATGGCGAAATCGCCGTCATGGGCGAGGATGTGGGCCGCAAGGGTGGCGTCTACGGCGTCACCCAGCGCCTGCAACAACGCTTTGGCACCGACCGCGTGATCGACACCATTCTGGACGAGCAGAGCATCCTCGGCCTTGCCATCGGCATGGCGCATAATGGTTTCGTGCCCATCCCCGAGATTCAGTTCCTCGCCTATCTGCATAATGCCGAGGACCAGCTGAGGGGCGAGGCGGCGACGCTGCCGTTCTTCTCCAAAGGCCAGTTTACAAACCCGATGGTGCTGCGCATCGCGGGGCTGGGGTACCAGAAGGGCTTTGGCGGGCATTTCCACAACGACAACTCGCTGGCCGTGCTGCGCGATATTCCGGGCCTGATTGTCGCCTGTCCGTCGAATGGCCCCGACGCCGCAAAGATGCTGCGCGAATGTGTACGCCTTGCCCGCGAGGAGCAGCGCGTCGTCGTCTTTGTCGAGCCCATCGCGCTCTACCCGATGCGCGATCTGCATGGGCAGGGCGATGGCGGCTGGATGGGCACCTACCCCGCCCCGGACGAGCGTATCCGGCTGGGCGAGGTCGGCGTGCATGGCGAGGGCCGCGATCTGGCCATCGTGACCTATGGCAACGGGCATTACCTGTCGCGGCAGGCACAAGCCGCGCTGGAGGCCGAGGGGATCAACGCCCGCGTCATCGACATGCGCTGGATTGCCCCTCTGCCTGAGAAGGCCGTGCTCGAGGCGGTGCGCGGGTGCCAATCGGTTCTGGTCGTCGATGAGTGTCGCCGCACCGGCGGGCAGGCCGAGGCGCTGATGGCCCTCATGGTCGAGCGCGCCGAACTGCCCGTGACGCGCCTGACAGCCGAGGACAGCTTTATCGCCACCGGTCCGGCCTATGGGGTCACCATGCCCTCGGTCGATAGTATCATTGCCGCCGCCAGGGAGGCCTGCGAATGAGTTGCCGCGCCGTTCTGATCTGCCCCGGCCGGGGCACCTACAACAAATCCGAATTGGGCTATCTGGCCCGCCACCACGCGGGCGCGCCCCTACTCGAAACCTTCGACGATCTGCGCCGTGCCGAGGGTTTGACATCCCTGACCGAGCTGGACAGCGCCGAACGGTTCTCGACCGAGACCCACGGCACGGGTGATGTCGCATCGCCGCTGATCTACGCCTGCTCCTACCTTGATCGCGCCGCGCTGGCCGAGGATATCGAACTGGTCGCCGTCACTGGCAATTCCATGGGCTGGTACACCGCGCTGGCCGCCGCGGGCGCGCTGGATGCCGAGGGCGGATTGCAGGTGGTGAGCACGATGGGCCGCCTCATGCACGAGGCCGCAATCGGCGGGCAACTGGTCTATCCCTGCACCGGCCCCGACTGGCGCCCGGATCCCGCGCGCCGCGCGGGCCTGATGCAGACCGTGCGCCAGATCGACGGCCATGCCGGGGTGCTGCGCCTTTCGATCGACCTTGGCGGGATGCTGGTGCTTGCAGGCGACGAAGCTGGACTGGCCGAGTTCGAAGCCTCGGTGCCGAAACTCGACAACCGCTTCCCCATGCGCTTGCCGCATCACGCGGCCTTCCACACCGATCTGCAGGCACCGGTGGCAGAGGCCGGGCGCGCGGCACTGCCCGCCACTCTCTTCGGTCAGCCCGAATTGCCGATGATCGACGGGCGCGGCGGCGTCTGGTGGCCGGGCGCCAGCGATCTGGGCGCGCTTTATGATTACACGCTGGGCGCGCAGGTGACGGAAACTTACGATTTCGCCCGCGCCATCCGTACCGCCGCCCGCGAATTCGCGCCCGAGATGTTCATCGTCGCCGGGCCGGGTAACACCCTTGGCGGGTCGGTTGCGCAATCCCTGATCGCCTGCGACTGGCAGGGGATGGCGGACAAGGCCGCGTTTCAGCAGCGGCAGGAAGATACCCCCCTGCTGGTGTCGATGGGGCTGGACGAGCAGCGCGCGATCGTCACAGGCTGAGGCCCGCTCATACCGGTCCTGACGCCAGTCCGCGCAGCCGGACCGGTCAGAGGCGCGGCATGCGAAAGGTAAAGACCGTGCCGCTTTCATCCGAGGTCATGGTCAGGTCGCCGCCATGCCCACGGGCGATCTCGCGCGCGATGAAGAGGCCGAGGCCCAGCCCCTGCTGCGACTGTTTGACATTGCCCCGCGCGAAGGGCTGAAACAGCATCTGCCTGACCTCTTTGGGGATGGGCGCGCCCAGATTGGTGACCCACAGGTAGAACGAGCCGTCGCGATCCTGTGCCGAGACGGTGACGGACGCGCCTTCTTCGCCATGCGTGACGGCATTGGCCAGAAGGTTGGAGATCAGCTGAGCGATCCGGCCCACATCGCAGCGGATCGGATCGCAGAAATCATACTCGGTCACGATCCGCGTATCGGGATGGGCCAACTCGATTTCCTGCACAACCTGCTCAAGGATGGGCTGCACGTCGTAATCCTTGATCCGCTCGATGTTCAGCCCCCCGCCCAACCGCGCGCGGGCGAAATCCATCACGTCGTCGATCAGGCGCGCGATTCGGTTGCTGGAGCCCTTGATCGACTCGGTCATCTCCCGCACCTGCGGGTCGTCCGAACAGCGATCAATCACCCGCGCCGCAGCGTTGATCGCCGCCAGCGGATTGCGCACGTCATGGCCGAGAACGGCAATGAATTGTTCGCGCAGCGCCGCCTCATCCTCGCGCGTTTTCAGCGCGGCCTCGTTTTCCTTGTCCGTCGTGATGCAGCGCCCGGAACAAAAGATATGCTCGCCCTCGGGCACGGCATTCCACGAAATCCAGTGATAGGATCCGTCAGCGCACCGATACCGATTGACGAAGTCCAGAACGACCTCACCGCGCATCAAACGATCAAAGGCGCCATTCGCAAACTCCCGATCTTCGGGATGGATGAAGTAGGAAAAGCGTCGAGCAGCAATATCTTGCTGCGTATACCCAAGCAGACGCGACCATGCGGGATTCGTGTCGATGAAATGGCCCCGGCTGTCGACGACCCCCAACAGGTCTGGTGTCACAAGCCAGGTCCGGCTCCCGCTTTCTTGATGTGTCACGCCGCAGATATTTCCCGGTAAAGTTTGGTGAATGATAGCCTGCGGAGGGCAGGCTGTCACCCGTCTTGACCGGGTGCTGACGAGCCGCGGGTCAGCGCCCCTTCCAGACCGGGTCACGCTTTTCGGCGAAGGCGCGCGCCCCTTCCATCTGGTCCTCTGAGGAATAGAGCCGATCCACGGTGGGATATTGTCGCCGCGCGATCTTGTTCATCACCGTCTGGAAATCGCTGCCTTCCGCATCGCGCACGATCTCTTTCAGCGCGGCATAGACCAGCGGCGGGCCCCCGGCGAGGCGGTCAGCCAGCGCGCGTGCCTCGGTCATCAGATCCGCCGCAGGGTGGACGTGATTGATCAGCCCCCAGCGCGCGGCCTCTTCCGCGTCGATCCAGCGGCCCGTCAGCAACATCTCCATCGCGATGTGATAGGGGATGCGTTTGGGCAGTTTGGCGGTGGCCGCATCCGCCACGGTGCCGGAATTGATCTCGGGCAACGCGAATTGCGCGTGATCGGCGGCCAGGATGATATCCGCGCCCAGCGCCAGTTCCAGCCCGCCACCACAGCAGATGCCGTTGACGGCCGCAACGATGGGCTTGTTCAGATCGCGCAGCTCCTGAATGCCGCCAAAGCCGCCGACGCCGTAATCACCGTCAACGGCATCGCCATCCGCCGCCGCCTTCAGATCCCAGCCGGGGCAAAAGAACTTGTCCCCGCCCCCGGTGATGATCGCGGCGCGCAGATTGTCGTCATCACGGAAGTCCCGAAACACCTCGCCCATGAGGCGGCTGGTTTTCAGGTCGATCGCGTTGGCCTTGGGCCGGTCCAGCGTCACCTCCAGAACATGGCCCCTGGTTTCGGTCTTGATCGGGCTATCAGTCATGGCTTGTCTCCTGTTCTGATGAGCGCATCCGCCGCAACGGCGCGCGTGGGGGTACAGATCAATGGGTTGATCTCGACTTCCTGCACTTGATCCGCATGTTTGGCCACGTAGTCCTGCACCGCAAGAACGGCACGCAGGATGGTCGCGCGATCCGTCCCCGGCTGGCCGCGATAGCCTGCCAGCATGGGCGCGATGCGCAGGCTGTCAAGCGCGGCGGTGATGTCTGCCTCGTTGACCGGCAGGATCAGCGACACGCTGTCCTGCAAGATTTCGGTCAGCACGCCGCCCGCCGCCAGGGTCAGGACAAAGCCATGCGCCGGATCGCGCACGACCCCGACCAAGAGCTCGGCCGTGCCGCCGGTGATCATTTCTTCCAGCAGATATGCGGGCGCTTTCATGCGCTCCGCCGCCGCGATCACCACCTCGGGCGAGGCAAGGTTCAGCGCCACGGCGCCCGCCTCGGTTTTGTGCGCGAACCCCTCTCCCTTGAGCACCAGAGGCAGCGCCATGCTATGCGCCGCGTCCGGCAGACCGGCCGCCAGGGCGCGCAGCGATTGCGGCACATCCACCCCATGAGCGGCCAGCGCCGCCTTGCTCTCCGCCTCGCTCAGAACGCGGGCCTCGGCCTCCGGGCCGGACAACAGGATCGGCGCCTCGGGTGCGCGATGGCGACCCAGCGCAGCGGCGGTCTCGATCGCGGTCAAGGCGTCGTCAATACCCAGAAGGGGGATCATCCCGGCCTCGATGATGCGCTGCGCCGTGCGCTCGCTGAGGTTCTCGGGCAGGCTTGCCACGATGGCCAACGGCTTGCCAGCTGCCCGCGCGGCGGCGCCGCCGGCCGTGATGGTGCAGTCCCAAGCCGCATCGCTGCACCGGTCGGTGCGCGGATAATCCACCACAAGGCAGCCGAGGGCGATATCGCCCGACAGCGCCGCGGTGAACGCCTCGGTCATCTTGGGCACGTCATCCCAGATGAAGGTGTGGTAATCCAGCGGATTGGCCAGCGCCACCATCGGCCCCAACGCCGCGCGCAGCGCACTATGCTGCTGTGCGTCCAGCGGCGGATAGCTGATATCGCGGCCCACGGCGGCATCTGCCATCAGGCTTGCCTCGCCGCCCGAGCAGGACAGCGAGACGACCCGGTCCGATGCCAGCGGCCCCGCCAGATGCAGGAGCTTCAACGTCTCAACCAGCGCGGGCAGCGACGTCACCTGCGCGACGCCCAGCCGCGCCAGCAGCGCGCGAGCGCCAGCGTCACTCCCCGCCAGAGAGGCGGTATGCGACACCGCAGCCGCGCGCGCCTGTTCGGACTTGCCGGCCTTCAGCGCGACGATCGGCTTGCCCAGCGCGCGTGCACGATCCGCGAGCGCCTCGAAGGCGCGCATATCGCCGATGCCCTCGATATGCAGACCCAGCGCGGTGACGCGACTATCCTCCAGCAGCGCCGCCCCGATTTCGGCCAGCCCCGTCTGCGCCTGATTGCCCGCCGTCGCCACATAGGCCAGCGGCAAACCGCGCGCCTGCATGGTCAGGTTGATGGCGATGTTCGAGCTTTGGGTGATCAGCGCGACGCCCCGCTCGCAGCGCTGGCCACCATGCTGGTCGGGCCAGAGAAGCGCGCCGTCGAGATAGTTGATGAAGCCATAGCAGTTGGGCCCGATGATGGGCATAGCGCCCGCCGCGGCCAAAAGCTGATTCTGGAGCGCATCACCATCCCCCGTCTCGGCCTGCGCCTCACGAAAGCCGCTGGCAAAGCAGACCGCCCCGCCCGCGCCCATTCGGCTGAGGCGGCCCACGGTGTCGATGGTCGCTCCTCGGTTCACGCCGATAAAGGTGGCGTCCGGGGCGCCGGGCAGATCCTCAAGCGAGGCGTAGGCAGGCAGGCCCGCCACCTCCGGGCGTTTGGGGTGCACGGGCCAGATTGTCCCCCCAAAACCCATGCGGCGGCATTGGTCGATCACCGAGGCGCACCAGACGCCGCCGCCGACAACGGCGATGGATTCCGGTCGGATAAGGCGGGAAAGGTCACGCGTCATTGCTGCCACTCCTCCAAAAGAGATTTGATGCCTTCGGCGAGGATATTTTTCGCAAGAAGAAGGGGGCGGTAACGCATGGTTAATCACTCTTGGTCAGTATGGAGGCACGGTACAGGCGGGGACGCCGATGACCGTGCAAGGAGAAAGGGTTTCGCCTTTTGAGGGGGTGCCGGACAGGTCCCCCCTCTTTCTATTTGCCTCAAATATCCCCGCCTGAGGCAAAAAAGTTCTTCAGGCGCCCAAGGGCCGCAGCAGATCGCGGCTGATGATATGGCGCTGGATCTCGCTGGTGCCGTCCCAGATCCGCTCGACCCGCGCATCGCGCCAGAACCGCTCGATCGGGAAGTCGTCCATCAGACCCATGCCGCCGTAGATCTGCAGCGTCGCATCGGTGACGCGCGCCAGCATCTCAGAGGCGTAGAGCTTGGCGCTCGCGATCTCGCGGTTGGCGGACAGGCCTTTGTCCAGCCGCCAGGCGGAAGCAAGGGTCAGCCAGTCGGCGGCGTCGATCTCGGTGATCATATCCGCGATCTGAAAGCTGACGCCTTGGTTCTTGCCGATGGATTGGCCGAATTGCTTGCGCTCCGCCGCGTAGTTCAGCGCCAGGTCAAAGCAGCGGCGCGCGCGGCCCACGGACATGGTGGCAACCGTGATGCGCGTCGCATAGAGCCATTCGTTCATCACTTCAAAGCCACCATCGACCTCGCCCAGCACCTGAGCATCCGGCAGACGGCAATCGTCGAACTCGAGGATCATGTTCTTGTAGCCGCGATGGCTGACCGATTTGTAGCCGTCGCGGATGGTGAAGCCGGGTGTGCCGCGATCGACGAGGAAGGTCGTGATGCGCTTTTTCGGTCCCTTGGGCGTGTCATCCTCGCCCGTGGCGATGAAGACGATGATGAAATCAGCGTGATCCGCGCCCGAGATGAAATGCTTGGTTCCGTTGATAACCCAATCGCCGCCATCGCGCTTGGCGGTGCATTTCATGCCGCGCACATCCGATCCCGCCCCCGGCTCGGTCATGGCGAGGGCATCCATCCGCTCGCCGCGCACGGCGGGCAGGAGGTAGCGCTCGCGCTGCTCGTCATTGCAGGCCATCAGGATGTTCTGAGGCCTCCCGAAGAAATGCGTGAGCGCCATGGAGCCGCGGCCCAGCTCGCGCTCGACCAGCGCGAATTCGAGATGGCTGAGGCCCGCGCCGCCCACCTCCTCGGGGAAGTTGCAGGCGTAGAAGCCCAGATCCAGCGTCTTTTGCTTGATCTTTTCAGCCAGCTCGGGCGGCACCTCGCCGGTGCGCTCCACCTCGGCCTCATGGGGGTAGATCTCGTTCTCGACAAAGCTGCGCACGGTCGAGACGATCATCTCCTGCTCGTCGGTCAGTCCGAAATTCATGTGTCTGCTCCTTGATGGGCGGCGGCCAGCGCCTCGACGGCCTTCAGCACCTCGGGCGAGGGCTCGCAGGTGCGGCGGGTCTCCAGGCTGACATGCAGCATGAACTGGTCGCAGGTCGCCATGACCTCGCCATCCGAGGCGCGGCGCATCTCGTGCAGGCAGCGCAGCTTCTTGCCCTTGCCTTCGGTGACGCGGCTATAGACCTCGACGGCCTCGCCGGCATGCGTCTCGGCCAGGTATTTGGTCGTGGTCTCGACCGTGAAATAGCTGAGACCGCCCGCGACGTACTCGTCATCCGCGCCGACATAGGCCATCACCTCTTCAGACGCGTCCGAGAAGATCTGGCCATATCGGCCCTCGTTCATATGCCCGTTCACATCGGTCCAATCAACGGGGATCGTGCGGCTGAGGCTGAGCATCGGCACGCCCGCCTCCAGCGTGGGGCGCATCGTTTTTTCATGCTCGTTCAGCAGGCGGCCCGAGGCATTCCCCTGCTGCTTCAAGCTACGCATCATGGCAATGAGGTTGCCGTCGCGTTTGCGCTCGAGCTGGCGGATGGTCAGGTGGCCCGACTGGTCGTCGGACTGGTCGGCGATCATCTGGGCCAGCTCGTCGGTCAGCTCGGGCACGTCCATCAGCTTGGTCCAGGGCCATTTGAGGCAAGGACCGAACTGATCGATGAAATGCTTCATGCCCGCCTCGCCGCCCGCGACGCGGTAGGTCTCGAAAAGGCCCATCTGCGCCCAGCGGATGCCAAACCCGTAGCGGATCGCGTTGTCGATTTCCTCGGTCGTGGCGATACCGTCCTTGACCAGCCAGAGCGCCTCACGCCAGACCGCCTCGAGAAAACGGTCGGCGATATGCGCGTCGATTTCCTTGCGCACACGCAGGGGGTAGAGGCCGACGGCGGTCAGCATTTCGGCAGCGCGGTCGACGGTTGCTGTGTCGCTGGCATCGGTCGCAACGACCTCGATCAGGGGCAGGAGGTAGACGGGGTTGAACGGGTGGCAGACCATGATCTGGCCGGGGTTTGCGGCGCCCTCCTGCAGCTCGCTCGGCTTGTAGCCGCTGGTGGACGAGCCGATGATGGCGGATGCGTCACAGGCGCCCTGGATCTCGGCATAGACCTTGTGCTTGATGTCGAGCCGCTCGGGCACGCTTTCTTGAATCCAGCCCGCGCCGCTCACCGTCTCGGCAACGGTATCGTGGAACGTCAGCGTGCCCTCGGCGGGCATGGCGTAGTCGTAGAGCATCGGCAGCGCGTGGCGCGCATTGCCGAGCACTTCGCCGATCTTGCGCTGCGCCTCGGGGTCGGGATCGAAGATGCGCACATCCCAGCCGTTCAGCAGGAAACGCGCGGCCCATCCACCGCCGATCACACCACCGCCGATGATGGCGGCTGTCATTTTCTTGGTCATATCAGGTCTCTCATGCGCCGCTCAGGGCGCGTTGGTTTCGGTGTGGCCGTCGATCGCGATGATCTGGCCGGACATCTTGGAGGCGGCGGGCGAGGCGAGAAAAAGCGCGGTGTCGGCCAGATCATCGACCGTGACCCAGGTGCGCATCGAGGTACCGCGCACATATTGCTGGCGCACATCGGCCTCGGTGCGGCCAGATGCCTTGGCCTCCATCGCGACGACGCGGTCCATGCGGTCGCCCTCGACCGCGCCGGGGCAGATCGCATTGACCCGCACGCCCACGGGGCCCAGCTCCATCGCCAGCGTCTTCGTCAGGCCGATGAGGCCCCATTTCGCCGTCGCGTAGGGCGAGCGGTAGGGATAGCCCCATTGCCCCGCCGTCGAGGAGGTCACGATGATGCAGCCCGATTCCTGCGCCCGCATGACGCGCGCCGCCCAGCGGCAGGTCAGGAATGCGCCATTGAGATTGACGGCAAGGCAGGCCTGCCAGGCGTCATAGTCCAGATCCTCGATGAGGCCGGCAGGCCCGCCGGTGCCGGCATTGGCGCAGACCACATCGACCCCGCCCCATGCCTCTTCGACCTCGGACAGAAAAGCGTCCATCTCGGCGGCGTCGGTTACGTCAGCCTTCCGGCAAATCGCGTCGGGCAGGGCTTCGGCGGCGCTTGCAACAGCCGCCGCGTTGGCATCGCAGAGCGCGATACGGTCGCCGCGCTCGGCAAAGCGGCGGGCAAGGCCAAAACCGATGCCCGACGCCCCGCCGGAAATGAGGACGCGCTGGCTCATTTCGGCGCGCGCTTCTTGAGGTTCAGCTTGTCGCGCACATCGGCGGGCGACATCACCTTGGCGCCCATCCGCTCGATGATCTCGCGGGCGCGGGTGACCAGCTGATGGTTCTCGGCCAGCACGCCCTTGTCGAGCATCAGGTTATCCTCGAGGCCGACGCGAACATTGCCGCCCGCCAGCACCGAGGCCGCCACGAAGGGCATCTGGTCGCGGCCAAGCGAAAAAGCCGACCAGTTCCAGTCATCCGGTACGTTGTTGACCATCGCCATGAAGGTGTTCATGTCATTGGGCGCGCCCCACGGCACGCCCATGCAGAGCTGCACCAGCGCGTCGGGCTCCAGAATGCCGTCCTTGACCAGCTGCTTGGCGTACCACAGATGGCCCGTGTCAAACGCCTCGATCTCGGGCTTGACGCCGGCTTCGGTCATCATGCCGCCCATCGCCTGAAGCATGCCGGGCGTGTTGGTCATGACGTAATCGGCCTCGGCGAAATTCATCGTTCCGCAATCGAGCGTGGTGATCTCGGGCAGGCATTCGAGCACATGCGCCACGCGCTCGGACGCGCCGACCATGTCGCTCTTGTCGCTCAACGGCAGCGGATTCTCGGGATCACCGAAGATCATGTCGCCGCCCATCCCGGAGGTGAGGTTCAGAACGACATCCGTATCGCTGGCGCGGATGCGGTCGGTCAGCTCGCGGTACAGCTTCACATCGCGGCTGGGCGCGCCTGTCTCGGGGTCGCGCACGTGGCAATGCACGATGGCCGCGCCCGCCTTGGCGGCGGCGATGGCGCTCTCGGCAATCTGCTCGGGCGAGCGGGGAACATGCGGGCTGCGGTCCTGCGTGCCGCCGCCGCCGGTCACGGCACAGGTGATGAAGACATCGCGGTTCATTGTCAGGGGCATTCGGCATCCTTTCGGGTGAATTTCGGAATCATGGCTTGGCGGGCATGGTAACGCTGGCGCACGCGGCTATCGTGCGGTATCAGACAGTCATGGTGCAGCAATGGACAAAACCGCGCGATGCCAAGACGACCATCGCCTTCCTGCTCTTTGACAGGTTTTCGAACCTTTGCCTCGCCAACTGTCTCGAGCCGCTGCGCGCCGCGAATAGCGTCAGCCGCGCGGATCTGTTCGAGTGGCGCATCGCCACCCTGACGGGCGAGCCTGCGCGCAGCTCCAGCGGGATGCAGGTTCTGCCGCATGACGCGCTGGGGCGGCTGGAGCGCTGCGATTACCTTTTTATTCTGGTGAGTTACGATCATATCCGGCACGACACCCCCGCTGCGCGCAAGGCGCTTCGCGCCGCTGCCGGGCGGGCAAGAACCCTCGTGGGTATGGATGCGGGGCCGTGGCTGATGGCCTCGGCGGGGCTTCTTTCGGGGCGGCGCGCAACGCTGCACTGGGACCTGCAGGATGCATTCGCCGAGCGGTTCCTCGATGTCGATGTCGAGCGCGCCCGCGTCACCCGCGACGGGCCGGTCATCACCTGCGCCGGCGCGATGAGCGCGCTCGACCTGATGATGGAGCTGATCACGCATCACGGCGGCATGGCCGCGCGCCTCGATGTCGAGGACCAGTTCATGCATGGCAGCGATACCTCGGCCGCCCTGCCGCAGAGTGACGCGCATCAGAATGATGCGCTGGTGCGCGGCGCGCTGGCGCAGATGCGCGCCAATGTCGAGCGGCCCCTGCCCCTTGCCGCCATTGCGCAGCGGCTGCATTGCCAGCCCCGCACGCTGGACCGGCATTTCCGCCGCGCTCTCGGCGCGCCGCCGGGCACCGTCTATCGCCACCTGCGCCTTTCGGAGGCACGCAAGCTTCTGGACAGCACTCTCCTTCCCGTGAGCGAGATCGCGGTGCGCTGTGGCTACGATTCCCCGACCGCCATGGCGCGGGCCATGCGCCAGCGCTATGGCGCGTCGCCGGGGGCGCTCAGGGCAGGCCCGCCGCAAAGGGTGCGATAGCGCGGAACGGCGGCCCTGCGCCGCGCGTTGACAAGGTGCAAGGAGGCATTCATGGACAAGCTACTGGTATTCCTGACACTCCTCAGCGGCACGGCCATTGCCGGGGCGCTGATCGCGATCTGCTGGGCGCTGGGATACACGTCTTTCTGGGCTGTCCTCGCCTCGCTCGTCGCGGGTTTCAGCATTGCGTGGCCCGGCGCGCAGATCGCCGTGCAGGGCATCCGCGCGGCGCAATCGGCACGCGAGGATCAGGCGCGCTCGACCAGGACCGACCCCACCGAATGGCCCGCCCCGAAGGAGCAGATCATGCCCTTCGCGCCCGGCGGCAGGTGACTGCTATTCTTTGAAAACGCGATAATCGAGCCTGCGGAGGACGTGTTGGCGTAATCCTGCAGGATGTTCGGCTGCTCTTCCGGGCTGGGTGTGCGGCCCATCACCTTGCGCCCGATGAAGTCGTTCATCGCCTTGTTCGCCTGATGCAGCCAGAGGCGGCTGAGCGCATCCGGCGCGATCCCCGCCTCGGCCAGATGATCCGCGATATGGGACGAGACCAGCGGCAGCACCTCCTTGAAGACCTTCCGCCCCTCCTGCATGAACTGCATGTCGCGCCGGTCCTGCATCTGGCCATGCGCGCGGCGCAAAAAGCCGTCATTGTTGCGGATGTTGTTGGAAAACTGCGTCGCGCAGCGGGTGCCGAGAATGCGGAAATGGGCGCCCTTTGCGCGTTTCTCGGGCTCGATCACCACTGCCGTGCAGACATCGCCAAAGATGAAATGGCAATCGCGGTCGCGCCACTCCAGATGCGCGCTGCAAATCTCGGGGCTTACCACGATGGCGCAGCGCGCGCCGCCCGCGCGCATCATGTCCGCCGCCGCCTTGATCCCGAACGTCGCCGAGGAGCAGGCAACGTTCATGTCGAAAGCAAAGCCTTGCGCCCCCAGAAGGCCCTGAATTTCGACCGCAATCGCCGGATAGGCCCGCTCATGGTTCGACGCGGCGCAAATGATCAAATCCACCTCGCCCGCATCACGCCCGGCCTCTGCCAGCGCCTTCCGGCAGGCGTCCAGCGCCATTTCCGCCATCAGGCTGGGCTGATCGTCGCCTCGGGGCGGCAGGCGCGGATGCATCACCTCGGGGTCGAGGATGCCGGATTTCTCCATCACATGGCGCTGATGGATGCCCGAGGCATTCACGATGAACTCGCTGCTGGAATGCGCCTTGGCGGGTATATTGCCTGCCGCGATCTGCGCGGCGTTATCGGCGTTATACCCATCCACATAGGCGTTGAACGCCGTTACCAGCTCGTCATTGGTGATAACATGCGGCGGCGTGAAAACGCCGCTGCCAGTGATGGCGGGATGGCTCATTCAGGTAACCTCGTTCGGCGGAGTTTCATCGGCAAAGAACGCGCGCAGATTCTCGACCGCCAGCATCCCCATCGCTTCGCGCACTTCCAGCGCGGCGGTTCCCAGATGCGGCAGCAGCACGGCATTTTCCAACGCGATCAGCGCCGGCGGCACCTTCGGCTCATGCTCGTAGACATCAAGGCCCGCACCGGCGATCTGACCCGATTGCAGCGCCTCGATCAGCGCCGCCTCATCCACCACGTCGCCGCGCGAGATGTTGATGAAATGCGCGTGGTCCTGCATCGCGGCAAAGGCCTCGGCTCCGATCAGGTGATGCGTCTCGGCCCCGCCCGGCACGCATGCGACCACCACATCGGCGCGCGCAGCCAGCGCTTCGATGCTGTCCATGCGCTCGGCCGGCAGGTTCAGCGATTTTTCCGACCGGTTCTGGTAGATCACTTTCATACCAAAGCCATGATGGCAGCGCTTGGCGATCGCCTGGCCGATGCGGCCCATACCGATGATGCCCACCGTCTTGCCACCCAGGTGCAGGCCCAGCATCTGGGTCGGGTGCCAGCCTTCCCACGTGCCGCTGCGCACCATGCGCTCGCCTTCGCCCGCGCGGCGCGCGCTCATCAGCATGAGGGTCATGGCGATATCGGCGGTCGCGTCGGTTACGGCGCCCGGCGTGTTGGTTACGGTGATACCGCAGGCGCGGGCAGCGTCCACGTCGATGTGATTGTAGCCCACGCCGAAATTGGCTAGCACCTTGCAGCGGTGGCCGCCATCCTCAAAGACATCGGCATCGAAATTGTCGCGCAGCGTCGGCAGGACACCGTCATAAAGGGCCAGCGCCGCGCGCATCTCGGCGGGTTTCATCGGCAACGTGCTTGCGCGCACCTCGACGTCGAAATGCGTCTCTGCTGCAGCGATGACGCTATCCGGCAGGGGGCGGGTCAGGAAAACGCGGCTCAATGCATCCGCCCCCCGATGGGCACATCCTGATCCGGGGACAGAAGCACGATTTCGCCCTCCGCATCTGCCACGCCCAGCACCAGCACCTCGGACATGAAGGGGCCGATCTGGCGCGGCGGGAAGTTGACGACGCCCATCACCATCCGGCCTGTCAAAGCCTCGGGCGTGTAGTGCTTGGTCACTTGCGCCGACGTCTTGCGCTCGCCGATCTCGTCCCCGAAGTCGATCCACATCTTGATCGCGGGCTTGCGCGCCTCGGGGAAGGGCTCGGCCCGGATGACGCGACCGACACGGATATCGACCTTGAGAAAGTCGTCGAACGTGATGTCAGCCATTCTTGAGCTCCCGCGAACGGTTTGCGGCAGCCCCCACCGTGCGGCGCATGAGATCCGGCAGGCCGCCATCCTCGTCCATCAGCACCTCCAGCCCCGCCTGCGTGGTGCCATTGGGGCTGGTGACGTTGACGCGCAGCTCGGACGGCGTCTCTTTGGCATTCTCGGCCAGCGCGCCTGCACCAGCGACGGTCGCCTGCGCCAGCTGCATCGCCAGTTCAGGGGCCAGCCCCTCGGCCTCGCCAGCCTTGGCCATGCATTCGATCATGTGAAAGACATACGCGGGGCCAGAGCCGGAGACGCCGGTGACGGCATCCATCTGGTCCTCATTCTCCAGCCGCACGACCTGCCCCACGGCGGTCAGCAGCGTCTCGGCCAGATCCAGCTGGCCGCTGCTGGCATGGACATTGCCGATGATCGCGGTGATGCCCCGGCCCACGGCGGCGGGCGTGTTGGGCATGGCCCGGATGATCGGGCTTTGCGCGCCCAGCGCGTCCTCGAACGCGGAAATCGGCGTGCCTGCGGCGACAGAGATGAAGAGCGTCGTGCCGTTGCCCATCTCCCTCAGCGAGGGCAGCGCGTCGCCCATCATCTGCGGCTTGACCGCGATCAGCACGATGCCGGGCGCTTCGGGCAGATCGCCATTGATGGTGACACCGGTGGACTTCAGCCAGTCGGACGGGTTGGGGTCGATCACCCAGACCGAGGAGGGCGGCAATCCGCCATTCAGCCAGCCTTCCAGCATGGCGCCGCCCATCTTGCCACATCCCAGCAGCACGAGGCCTTTTTCAGCTACAAAATCCATATCCATATCGCGTCCCTTTCGCCTGTTTTCAGGTTCAGGGCGCGACGTTACGCGCGGCCATACGCCTCTGCAATGGCAACCTGCATCGCATCGCGCGCCGTGCGGTCGCCCCACACCACCAGCTGAAAGGCGGGGTAGTAACGCTCGGCGCTCAGGACAGCGGCGGTGATGATGCTGTCGATCTGCTCGGGCGACGCCACCTGCCCACCAGACATCAGCAGGCCATAGCGATAGACCATCAGCTTCTGTTCGCTCCAGTAGGTGAAGGCGCCGGCCCAGCACTGATCGTTGACCTCGTTCATGACCTCGTAGAGCGCCGGCAGCTTTTCGCCGGGAGGGTCCATTTCGAAGGTGCAGACCATGCGCAGCGTTTCGTCATAGGCCGACCAGGCCAGCGTGATCGAGTAGGTGCGCCACTGACCCTCGACCGCCATCGCGATCTGGTCGTCGCCGACACGATCGAATTGCCAGTCATTATGCTCGGCAAGGTTCTCGACCATGTCGATAGGGTGAATATCGTCTGTCAGGAATTGCTCGGACAATGCCATGTCGTCACCTTTGGGTTCGCTCCGGCGGAGGGGATCTGGCGCCCCCAAACACTGGATGACTGCTCAAGTGGATGGGGTTTGGCCCCTTCCTATTACCAAATATGGTGCGCCACCTGTGCCGCCCTGTAAAGCAATTTGTTGGGGATAACCGCAATAAGTTGTGGACGGAATGCCCTCCGCCGCTAGATCGCGCGGGTGGCGCAACCGCTGGTGGGGCTATTCGCCCCGCTCGGGCCGGTCGCGCATGCCCAGACGCCGGATGCAGGCCGTCAGCAGCCCCATCTCGTCAAGGGCCATCAGATCCTCGACCAGGCTATCCAGCGTTCGGGTATAGGCGACGATGGCCGCATCGCGGCGCAAGCGGTCGGGCGCGTCGCGGGTGATCTGGCGCAACATGCGAAGCCGGGCCAGACGGTCCTGAACCGCGCGCACATGGCCTGCCGCGCGGTCACTCATCCGGCACGCCCGGTGAAGGTAAACCCCAGCCCTGCGCAGCCCCGCGGGCCGGCCCGTTTCGTCACGCAATTCCGCAGGCGCCCCGACGCAACACACCCCATGGGAGAACCCTCTGAAACAATACACTTTATACTGGTAACCTACGGAAAACGTGGAAACTTTCGCACAGCGTGTAAAATTTTAACCGACTAGTCAATAAGTTTCGAACGTGCATTATCGCGCGCATGTCACACTTCGATCTGCAAACACTCCGCAATGTCGCCAACGAGGGTATCGCCCGCCACGGGTTGCGTGGCTATGCGCGCAAACTGGGGTTGGATGTCAGCACCATGCGCAGCCTGCGCGATGGCCGCGACATGCAGATATCGAAGCTGAGCAAGATCATCGCCGCAATGGACATGATCCTCACACTCGAATCCGCCTGCCCGCAACGTGCCGCGCGGGGCTCTGGCGACGCCGAGCCGCCCGAGATGGCCCGCATCGCCTATCACCCGCTGGTGCAGCCGCCAGAGGCCAAGGACGCGGCGCATTCCCCCATCGCGGTCGATGCCGGATGGCTGCGCCAGCATGGTTGGAATCCCGGGGATCTGCGCGCCATCATCGCGCCCGAAACGGACGCAGTGCCCGCAGGGGCGCTATGTCTTCTGGATTGCACGCTGACGTGGCCCGGCGCCCATGCGCTCTGGGCCTGCCTCGAGGACGGTCAGATCAGGATCAGCCATGTCGGCCGCCCCGAGCCGGGCATGCTCCTCTTTGCCGAGGCCGATCCAGCCGAGGCGCCGCGCATCGTCACCGGCCCCGCACTGGACCGGATCACCCCGCTGGGCCGCGTCATCTGGGCCGGATCGTGGATCGCCAGCGCCTGAAACCGGCGCCGGGAACCGCTCAGCTGCGGTCTTTGGAGGCGTCCATCGCGTCAAGACGCGCCTTCAGCGCCTCGTTCTCCTCGCGGGCCTTCTGCGCCATGGCGCGCACCGCATCGAATTCTTCGCGGGTGACGAAATCGCGGTCGGCCAGCCACCGGTCGATCATCGAGGACATCGCCGTCTCGGCCTCCTGACGCGCGCCCTGGGCCACGCCCATCGCGTTGGTCATCAGTTGCGAGATGTCATCCATCACTTTGTTGCGGGTCTGCATAGCTGTCTCCTGTGGCGTTGCGGCACTGTCGCCTGTTATCCTCAATATGGGCCGCGCGCGCCTCGATCACAAGATGCGCGCACCCCGTTGACTTCCCCCCTCGCGCGCGGCCATGACATCGCCATGATAGCTGTCATCCCCTTCCCCGACGTCTCGCCCGAGTTGTTCTCCGTCTCCGTCTTCGGGATGGAGTTCGCGCTGCGCTGGTATGCGCTGGCGTACATCGCCGGCATCCTGATCGGCTGGCGCCTCGTGCTGGGCGCGGTCAAGCGCCCTGCCTTATGGGGCAAGGACGGCCCCGCGATGACGGCCAAGCAGGTCGAGGATCTGCTTTTCTGGGCCATCCTTGGCGTCATTCTGGGCGGGCGGCTGGGCTTTGTGCTGTTCTACCAGCCGGGCTACTACCTTTCGAACCCACTGGAAATTCTGCAAGTCTGGCAGGGCGGCATGTCGTTTCATGGCGGCATGCTGGGCGTGCTCATCGCCTGCGTGGCCTTTTCGCTGCGCCACGGGCTGCGCATGCTGTCGGTCGGCGATTTGCTGGCCATGGCCGCGCCCATCGGTCTGGCGCTGGGGCGGATCGCGAATTTCATCAATGCCGAGCTTTGGGGCCGCCAGACCGATTTGCCCTGGGGTGTGATTTTTCCGGGCGCGGCCGCGCAGGATTGCGGCGAGATCGCGGGCCTCTGCGCGCGCCATCCCTCGCAGCTCTACGAGGCGCTTCTTGAAGGGGTCTTGCTGGGCGCCGTCCTGATCTGGCTGGCCTATCGGCGCGGCGCGCTGAAATCGCCGGGCTGGATCTCGGGCTGCTTCTTCATCGGCTATGGCGCGGCGCGCTTTGCGGTGGAATTCGTGCGCCAGGCCGATGCGCAATTCTGGTCGCCGGAAAATCCGCTGGGCCATGCGCTGCAATTCGGCGGCGGATATGGCCTGTCGATGGGCCAGCTTCTGTCGCTGCCGATGATCGCCTTCGGCGTGCTCCTGCTGGCAATGCAGGCGCGGCGCAAGCCGCGATGAGCGATCTTGCGCGCCTCCTGATCGCGCAGATCGACGCGGACGGGCCGATGACGCTGGCAGACTACATGACCGCCTGCCTGATGCATCCGCAGCACGGCTACTATGCCACGCGCGATCCATTGGGCGTGGCGGGCGATTTCACCACCGCGCCCGAGATCAGCCAGATGTTCGGCGAGGTGATGGGCCTCGCCCTTGCCCAGACATGGCTGGATCAGGGCGCGCCCGCCCCTTTCGCGCTGGCCGAGCTGGGGCCGGGCCGCGGCACGCTGATGGCGGATATCCTGCGCGCGACCCGCGCCGTGCCCGGCTTTCACGCGGCTGCTGAGGTGCATCTGGTCGAAACCTCGCCCACATTGCGCGGCGTGCAGGCCCGCACGCTGGAAGGGCATGCGCCCGAATGGCATGCCAGCGTCGAAACCCTGCCGGAGCTGCCGCTCTTTGCCGTCGCCAACGAGTTTTTTGACGCGCTACCCATCCGCCAGGCACGGCGCAGCGGCGACAGCTGGCGCGAGCGCATGGTGACGCGGCAGGCCGATCGCCTGACCCCCGCGCTCAGCGCGCCCACGCTGCTGCCGATGCTGGCCCACCGGCTGGAGGATACGGATGAAGGCGACATCGTCGAATTCAGCCCCGTTGCCATGCGCATCGCAGCAGAGCTGGGCGGGCGCATCGCAAACAAGGGCGGCACGGCCCTGATCGTGGACTATGGCGATTGGCGCGCCCTCGGCGATACGTTCCAGGCGCTGCGCGCCCATGCGCCCACCGATCCCTTTGAGGCGCCCGGCGCTGCCGACCTGACCGCGCATGTCGATTTTGAGGCACTGGCACTGGCCGCGGCACCTGCGCGCCACACGCGCCTTACCGCGCAAGGCGTCTTTCTCGAGCGGCTGGGCATCACCCAGCGGGCGCAGAAACTGGCGGCGGCGCTGAGCGGCGAGGCGCTAAGCGCGCATGTCGCGGCACATCGGCGCTTGACGCACCCTTCGGAAATGGGAACGCTCTTCAAGGTGATGGCCCTTTATCCCGAAGGCGCCGCGCCGCCGCCCGGCTTGCTCGGATAAGAAAGGTGCCATGACCCTCGAAATCCTGACCGCCGACAGCCTTTCGCCCCTGCGCCACGGTTTTTTCACCCGGCGGGGAGGCGCGTCATCGGGAATATTTTCGGGGCTGAACTGCGGCCAAGGCTCCAGCGACCAGCAGGAAATCGTCGCGATCAACCGCGCCCGCGTGGCCGATGCGATGGGCGTGCCGCCCGAACACTTGCAAAACGTGAACCAGGTGCATTCAGCGGATGTCGTCACGCTGGACGCCCCCCTGCCCGAGCGGCCCCGCGCTGACGCGCTGGTCACCCGCACGCCGGGCCTTGCCCTTGCCGTGCTGACCGCCGATTGCCAGCCTGTCCTCTTTGCCGATGCCGAGGCCGGCGTGGTCGGCGCGGCCCATGCGGGCTGGCGCGGCGCGCTGGACGGCGTGCTGGAGGCGACGGTCGACGCGATGGTCGCCGTGGGCGCCGTGCGCGAGCGGATCAGCGCCGTCATCGGCCCCTCGATCAGCCAGGACGCCTACGAGGTCGGGCCGGATTTCATGGCCGCCTTCATCTCCGAGAATGCCGACCACGCACGGTTCTTCGCCCCCGGCGCCGAGGGACGGATGCAGTTCGATTTGCCCGCCTTCGGTCTCGCGCGGCTGCGCGCCGCGGGCGTCGGCCACGCCGAATGGACGGGTCACTGCACCTATGGCGACGAGGATCGATTCTATTCCTATCGCCGCACCACCCACCGCAGCGAGGCCGATTACGGTAGGCTGATCGCTGCGATCCGCCTTTAGGCCGCGGCGCCTCTGGCGCGGAATTGCCGCAGGATTGCCCAAGTTGGCGCTGCGCCACCTGCCGCCCGGCCAGAACAGGCGATGCCTGAGGCAACACAATACCCATGAAATCAGGTAGATTGCGCCCGATCCGGCAACGCCGCCAGAAATATGCGCGCCCTGCGCCCAATGTCACGGAGCGGCCCAATCCCTGCCGCAAAGCGCTGGCACCTTTCCCTCAGAGCACACAAACAGACCCGTTTGGCGGGCATGACAAGGAGATTTCAG
Source organism: Roseovarius roseus (assembly GCF_043355935.2). NCBI lineage: Bacteria > Pseudomonadati > Pseudomonadota > Alphaproteobacteria > Rhodobacterales > Roseobacteraceae > Roseovarius > Roseovarius roseus. The sequence goes on from NZ_JBHFPE020000008.1 coordinate 141,214, forward strand.
ATGGACCGCACGAGCAAACCGCAGAAACGATGGATGACATCGGCCCTCAAGACGGCCGCGGGCGACATGCCGGCCCTGCCGTTCGAGCGCGGGCAGCGCAAATCCTTGGCGCAGCGCACCGGCCTCTTCCGCTTTCGGCCGCGCGCAATGCGCAGCGCCTGAACCCTCTTCTACCGCGCCGGAAAAGGAAGGCACACCGCATCATGGTTCATACCCCATCCGCCCTCACGCGCAGCCACACGTTGCGCGCAAATATCGGCGATGCGGATGATCTGCGACGGCGCGGCGGCGACTGTGATCGGACCGACCTCGGCAGCCCGGCCGAGACCATGCGCCCGTGCGACATTTCCTACCTGCGCGGCGATGGCGCCGTTGGTACGGTCCGCCCCTCGGTGCCTGCCCATCCGGTTTTCGACAGCGCCTTTTCCGCCTTCGCGCGCGGCACGCTGATCGCCACGACGCGCGGCCCGGTGGCGATCGAGGATTTGGCCCCCGGCATGAAAGTGGTCACGAACGAGCGCGGACCCTCACCCGTTTTGTGGATCGGCTGCATGACATGGGCGCAGCCGCGCGACGGGATCGACCCCGGCGCAGGTGGCGGGCGCCTGACGCGTATCCATACCGGCGCACTTGGCCTTGGGCGGCCCCTGGCAGATGTCATGGTCGGCCCCGGCGCGCGCATCGCGCAGCGCCGCGATGGCAATAACGGCGCGGCCCATGCCGACCAGATCATGCGCCCGCTGCACGAGATGACCGACGGCATGCATGTCATCGCGCTCAGCCCGCCGGGCGATCTGGAACTTTATCATATCGCGCTGCGCCGCCATGCGACGATCACGGCCGCGGGCCTTGATTTCGAGACCTATCACCCCGGGCCCGGCTTCGAGACGCAGCTGACACAGCGCCAGCTTGGCCTCTTCATCAACCTTTTCCCGCACCTGATGCGGCCCAGCGATTTCGGCAGTCTTGCGCATCCGCGCGCGCCTTTGGCCAATGGTGGCCGGGCGATTACCTGACGATCAGGCGTTTCGCGCCAGCCGCTCTTCCAGCACTTCGAACGGCACGCCGGGCTGATCCTTGGCGCCGCGGATCACCAGCGCGGTCTTGACGCTGGCCACGTTAGCCGCCGCCGTCAGCTCTTCGGTCAGGAAACGCTGGAACGTGCTGAGATCGGGCGCCACGCATTTCAGGATGAAATCCACCTCGCCGTTCAGCATGTGGCACTCGCGCACCAGCGGCCAGTCACGGCACCGCGCCTCGAAAGCGCTCAGATCGGATTCGGCCTGGCTTTGCAGACCGACATTGGCAAAGACCTGCACTTCGAAGCCCAACTCACGCGGATCGACATCGGCGTGATAGCCGCGAATATAGCCCGCCTCCTCCAACGTGCGCACACGGCGCAGGCAGGGCGGGGCGGAGATTCCGACGCGCTTGGCAAGCTCGACATTGGTCATGCGGCCATCGGCCTGAAGTTCGGCCAGGATCTTGCGGTCGATCGGGTCCAGACGGGTGGTGGCCATGCTGCCTCAACTCTCAATTCAATTTCGCGATTGTTATATCAACCGCGCCGATACGCGCAACAATCTTTCGCAAGCACGCAAGATCGTTGCGCGTCATACCGCAGCACCGGTGAGGGAAGCAACCCCGCTTTGCAAGGGGTTTCACCGCGCCCCGCGTGGGTCTATATGGGGCGCAGACCCCAGACCAGCGAAAGGCGAGGCACATGGCCGGCACGAAAAAGACCAAGGTTCTGATCATCGGCTCCGGCCCGGCGGGCTATACCGCCGCCGTCTATGCCAGCCGCGCCATGCTGGAGCCGGTTCTGGTCCAGGGCATCGAGCCGGGCGGCCAGCTGACCACCACGACCGAGGTCGAGAACTGGCCCGGCGATACCGAGGTGCAGGGCCCGGACCTGATGGTCCGGATGGAGGCCCATGCCAAGGCGATGGGAGCCGAGATCATCGGCGACATCATCAGCTCGGTCGATTTCAGCAAGCGGCCCTATGTGTGCCAGTCCGACAGCGGCACCGAATACGTGGCTGACGCGATTATCCTCTGCACCGGCGCGCGCGCCAAGTGGCTGGGCCTGCCCAGCGAGGAAAAATTCAAGGGCTTTGGCGTGTCGGCTTGCGCCACCTGCGACGGTTTTTTCTATCGCGGTCAGGAAATCGTGGTCGTTGGCGGCGGCAACACGGCGGTCGAAGAGGCGCTATTCCTGACCAATTTCGCCTCCAAGGTCACACTCATCCACCGCCGGGACGAGTTGCGCGCCGAGCGCATCCTGATCGACCGGCTGGAAAAGAACCCCAAGATCCACCCGCTCTGGTTCCACGAGCTGGACGAGGTCTATGGCACCGACAACCCGTTGGGCGTCGAAGGCGTGAAGGTAAAGCACACCAAGACCGGCGAGATCACCGACATCCCCGCCAAGGGCGTCTTTATCGCCATCGGCCACGCCCCCTCGAACGAGCTGGTCAAGGATGTGCTGGAGACGCATATGGGCGGCTATGTCGTGACCAAACCCGACAGCACCGAAACCTCCCTGCCCGGCGTTTTTGCCGCCGGGGACCTGACCGATCACAAGTATCGCCAGGCGGTCACCAGCGCTGGCATGGGCTGCATGGCAGCACTCGAGGCCGAGCGTTGGCTGGCCGAGCATGGCATGGCCGAAAACGAAGACGCGGTGAACGCCGAGCCCGCGGAATGACTCATGATTTCGCCGCCCAAAAGGCCGAGACATATGCCGTCTGGGCTGAAATCGCCGAGGCCGCCGACCTGCCGGACGTCGCGGATATCGATTATGCCTTTGTTGCCGGCGACGGCGCCGATTGGGACGCCGCCGAGCTGGCGCTGAGCGAGGCGGGGTTCGAGACGGCGCGGGTCAAGGACGAGGAGGGCATCCCCTACCTTGCCGCCTGCCTGCCCGATCAACCCGCGACGGCCATGTCCGTCTGGCTGGGCGAAGAGGCCGCGACCCGGCTGGTTCTGCCGCACGGGTTCCAGCCCGACGGCTGGGGGTTCGAGGGATGAGCGCGGCAGACTGGTATAAACTGGTGCCCATCGCCCCCGGCGTCACCGCCATCGGTGAGCCGCGCTATCATCAGCAGAACTGGAGCTATCTGATCTGCGGCACCGATCGTGCGCTGCTGTTTGACACCGGATCCTATTACGGCACTCTGCCGCCTGTGATCGCCCAATTGACCGATCTGCCGCTGACCGTCCTGCCATCGCATATGCATTACGATCATCTGGGCAATATCCTCGGCTTCGAGCGCATCGTGCTGCCAGACCTTCCGGTGCTGCGCGCCTGCGCCGATGACGCGGGCCATGTCACGCCCTCGGAACCACTCTTTCTGGGCGACCGGGAAGAGCGCAGCGCGCCCCGTTTCACCGTTAGCGCATGGTTGGCAATAGACAGCGTGATCGACTTGGGCGGGCGGCAGTTGACGCTGCTTCATACCCCCGGCCACTCGCCCGACAGCGTATCGCTCTGGGATGCCGATGCCGGGCTACTCTTTGCCGCCGACTATCTCTATGAGGGCGCACTTTATGCGCAGGTGCCGGGTGCGTCGCTGGCAGCGTATTTGGAAACCGCCGGGCGCCTGTCGACGCTGATGCCGGCCGAGGCCCGCATTTTCGGCGCCCATGGTGACGCCCCGGATGAGGCAACGGCCCAGCCCCCGGTTCTGCCCGCCTCAACCCTTGGGCGCCTGATGATTTGCCTCTCGGACCTGATGACCGCGCCGCCCCCGGACCAGGGCGAGGTGCGCCGGGTGCCCGTCCAGCCGGGCGTTGATCTTCTGGTCAATGCCGAGGCTCTGGCCCGCTGATTGCCGAACGATTGCGACCTTGGGGCGCCAGATTGTGGAAAAATCGTCCTTAGGGGCGTCAATCTGGCCTCGGCGCTAGACTTATCCCGCCTCGGCGCGCTAAGGCGCGGCCAAACGGCCAGTCAAGCGCCGCGATCCGACAGCATATCGGCAGGCAATTTCCAAAGGTGACGCCCATGACGACCCTCAGCAATCTCACCCCGATCCCGGAACTATACGTCAGTCACGAGTCTGCGCAGAAGCTGAAGGTGGAGGCGGGCAATCTGGTCAGCCATGATCTGACGCC